>NZ_LUKQ02000278.1 GCF_001647025.1 Endozoicomonas atrinae | reverse complement strand
TGCATCGTGAAAGTTTTCAGGAAAATCGGGAGTTTTAGGCATGACATTAACGGGATGAACAACAGGCTATTTAAAGTATAAAGGCAATCGCAGAATTCGTGACATATTTTGAAAATGAAATTGGTATTACTCAATACGGATAAGGCTCAAAGCCAATATGATCAGCGCTCAAAATAATGAGCTTGGTCATGTGGGCTTATTTTAGGGATTGCAGCAGTTAGCAGAGGTTATTTTGACAGACTCCGTCTTCCATATCATGGCTAAGCCAAGCAGCTTCCAGTGCAATATGTCCTGTAACTATTGTTTTTATCTGGAAAAGGAAACGATCTATGGCAAGCAGATGCCCATGCGTATGGATGATGCAACGCTTCGTCAATACATCAAACAGCAGGTAAAGGCTCAGGCCAACCTCCCTGAGATCGGTTTTGTCTGGCAGGGTGGTGAGCCAACCATCTGTGGTCTGGATTTTTTCAAGACCATCGTGAAGTACCAGAAGCGTTACAGTAATGGCAAACCGGTTAATAACAGCATCCAGACCAATGGCCTGCTGATTGATGACAAGTGGGCGCGGTTTCTTGCTGAGAATCGCTTCCTGGTGGGAATCTCCATTGACGGGCCTGAGCATCTGCATGATCGTTACCGGGTTTCCAAAGGGCGAACTCCAACCTTTAAAAAGGTCATGGCCGCCATTGAGCGGATGAAAAAGTATAAGGTTGATTTCAATACCCTGACGGTTATCAATGATCATAATTGTGATCATGGCCTTGAGGTCTATCGCTTTCTCAAGTCCATTGGTTCAGATTTCCACCAGTACATTCCCATTGTTGAATTAATGGAGTCTGATGCCCGTATTGATGATCAGGCTGCTCAGCTGATTTTCCCGGTAAAGCGGGAAAACAATAAAATGACCAGCTTTTCTGTCCCCGGCTCTTCTGAAGAGAAGGGGTATGGAAAGTTCATGACTGAGGTGTTTGATGAGTGGGTTAAAAACGACGTAGGCGATATCTATGTGCGTCTTTTTGAAACCGTACTCGCACAGACGCTGGGATACCCGCCTTCCATCTGCATTTTCCAGAAAACCTGCGGTAATGCGCTGGTGCTTGAACAGAATGGCGACCTTTATCCCTGTGACCATTTTGTTTATGAAGATCTTAAGCTTGGGAACATCAATGACGAATATGTGATTGATATGGCGAAGTCAGATAAACAAAAAGCCTTTGGTGACAGTAAGGAAACCACATTGACGGACATATGTCGTAGTTGTGAGTTTCTCAACCTGTGTAATGGCGGTTGCCCGAAGCATCGGGTTGTTGAGGTTGGTGAGAAGTATCAGCAGAACCATCTGTGTGGTTCCTATAAAAAGATCTTCAGCCATATGAAACCGTATATGGAATACATGGCTAACGAACTCCGCCATCAGCGTGCACCACAAACGGTAAAAAGCTTTACGCCTTCTGCTCAATAATTGTTCTTTTATACAGGCATTCACGTTCATTGAATGCCTTTCCTACCAAGCTCAAGCACTCCAAAAACGAAAGTCTTTATTCTCGACGAGTACCAGGCCTTTCGCTTTTTTTGAAATTTTTTCTTTCAAAACATTGTCTTTGACGGCAATCAATAAACAAAAATAAACAAAACGTACTATGGATATGAAAGACTGGCTCCAACTGTGAGCAGCTAATCGATTAATATCAGGAGTTTCCATTGCTTACCTCGAAACAGTCCTCGCAGGCATCAGGATGTCGTGTAACGGGGTTAGGGAGAAGCCTTCTCTTTATCTCACAGTGTTTATTGGCTGGAGCCGTCTCGGCTGAAACTCATGCTCCTGAGCTGTTCTCCTTTGAAGGCTACAGTGTTCCTGGTTATGTGCAGCACTCAGAATCTTCTTCAGTCAGCACAAACGTTATGCAGTTCATTCATGGGCAGCAGTCGCTTAGCTGGTCCTGGACTGATGCTGGTGCAACTGTCACGATAACGCCTGATAATTCCATCGCCGTCATCAGTGATAGCGATGCCAGAGCGGTACTTGGCCGGCCAGCGACCCATGTGCTGTCATTCTGGATTTATAACGAGCAGGCTATTGATAAAAACAAGCCTCTGACAGTGATGGTCAATGGGAAAGTGGGCGCCAAGGTTGATGTGTCGCTGGATTTCACTGGCTGGCGAACGTTTGGGGTTTCGATCATTAATGACCTGAAGTTCAATGGCAACATTAACTCCCTGGTTTTTCAGGCTCCTGAGACCTCATCGGGTTCCATTCTGGTTGATCGGGTCATGTTTTCCATTGATGACAGTCGTTATCAGTGGTCGGACTATCATATTCAGATTGACCGCCATCCATTTACAGAAATTGATTTCAATATCACTGAGCCTCCACCCCAGGCAACACCCTCAGAACTTGCAGGGGTTAATGATATTTATCAGAGAACTCTGGAATATCTAGTCGATTCAAACGTTCCTACTTTCCGGGAGATGCAGAGCAAGTATGCGGAGCTGCATCTGGACGAC
Source organism: Endozoicomonas atrinae (assembly GCF_001647025.1). Taxonomy (GTDB): domain Bacteria; phylum Pseudomonadota; class Gammaproteobacteria; order Pseudomonadales; family Endozoicomonadaceae; genus Endozoicomonas; species Endozoicomonas atrinae. The sequence goes on along the minus strand of NZ_LUKQ02000278.1, from coordinate 4,088 downwards.
AATTTAACCAGACCGCTGCGTCACATCATTACCGATAAACAGCAGGTGATCTATCAGCCGGACTCCCTGGTGGGTAATGATAAACTCCAGTTTGATGAGTATGTGGTTCTGGGTGATAAAGACGACCGCGAGGGTACAGACAGCAAAGTGGCAGGTTATGCCAAACTGATGCTGAATATTGGTACGGCTTATCATCAGGATGCATTCCAGGCTCATCAGGATGAGCTGGCCGAAATGTATATCAAGCTGACAGAACATCTTTTAGATCAGGGATTTTTTCAGGGCAGTGCATTGGTAACCACTCACCATTGGGGATACAGCGGTCGCTGGTGGTATCTGTCAGCATTGTTGATGGCTGACCAGCTTGAACAAGGCATACGGAATAAAGTTTATGATGCACTGGTCTGGTATTCCCGGGAATTCAAAGAGAGCTTTGATATGGTTGCGGGTCCAGAGAGCAGCAACATGGACTATTTTAACACTCTCTCTATTCAGCACCTGACACTCCTGCTTCTGGAGCCTGATGAACATCGAAGAGTGGCGCTGATACGCAAGTTTTCCGACTTTATTGGAGAGTCACTTGCCCAGACGCCTCCGGGCTTTTCTGATGGTTTCCGTCCTGATGGAACGGCCTGGCGTCATAAAGGCAATTACCCCGGCTACTCGTTTTCTGCCATGGATAATGTGGCAAAGGTTGTCTATTTCCTTGACGACTCACCGTTTTCAGTCAGTGATGCTGGAAAAGCAAATCTGAAAAAAGCCATGATGGCGGGCTGGTTGTACACCAACCCGATTGTTGGGCTGGGTAATTCCGGAAGGCACCCTTTTACAGGTCTTGGAATCAAAGCCTATGACGACGGTATAAAGTATCTGGCTCTCAGCGGGAACCCTGAAAGCGGAGATTCCATTGATGAGGAGCTGGCATCCATCTATTTGGAGGTGACTGGTAAAACAGCGCAGGATGGCCAGTCTATATTCGGACGCAGCATCGACCCAGCGACCCTGCCTGAAGGGCACTGGTCGTTTAATGGCGGCGCATTTGGTATTCACCGCTATGGAGACACCATGGTGACGTTGAAGGCCTATAACAGCAACGTCTGGTCATCGGAGATCTATGCGGCGGATAACCGGTATGGTCGTTATCAGAGCCATGGTGGCGTGCAGATCATGCCTTATGGCAATCCTGAATCCTTCGGGTATAAGGAAGATGGTTGGAACTGGAACCGTAACCCCGGCGCTACCACGATCCATCTGGACTGGGATGTACTTGAAAGCCCGAACAGTGGAACCCTGATGGTGTTCTCTGAAGAAGCATTCAGCGGCAGTGCCTCACTGGACAATGAGTTTGGTCTGTTTGCTTTCAAGCACAAGGCACCAGACCGTCCAAACTTTGATCCAACCTTTGTGGCTCGCAAAAGTGTCCTGGCCATTGGCAATCGCCTGATTATGCTCGGTAGCGATATTTCCAATACTGGTTCTGGTACAAATCGAACGGAAACCACGCTGTTCCAGCATGCGATTACCGATGATTCTATGGATACCTGGATCAATGGCGAAAAGATTTCCACATCCGATCACACAACTCAGCTGGGTGAACATGACTGGCTGATCGATGGTATGGGAAATGGTTATCTGATCGCCGGTAACTCCATTGTCGAGATGAGACGACAGCAACAGTCATCCCGACATAATAAGACGAAAGAAGCTACTTTTGGTCACTTCGCCAGTGCCTGGATTGATCATGGTGTGCGACCAGATAAAGCCGGGTATGCATATCAGGTGATTCTTGATACGACGCCACAGGAAATGGAAACCCTGTCTTTAAACCAGCAGCAGGGAAACCCTGGTTACCAAGTCCTTCGCAAGGATAACCAGTTCCATATTGTTCACGACCAGGACTCTGGTGTGACGGGGTATGTTGCTTTTGAAGGTGGTGAAACCAGTCACTCCCTGATTACCCATATTGATAAACCGGCACTGGCCATGGTCAGAACATTATCCACAGGACGGCTATCCCTGACAGCGGTATCACCTGGTTTAACGTTAAATCATGAAGATGATCGTCAAAGTCATCAGCCAGTGGATGTCACGGTCACAGTGGATGGGTTATGGGAACTGGTTGAAGATTCACAACAGGGAATTCAGCTGAACAAACTGTCTGACAGTACAGAGGTCACGTTTACCAGTGATTTTGGGCAGAGCAAGTCCATAGAGCTGAAGCCGGAAGGTGAAGAGTCGGTAACACCAACACCTCCACCCAGTGAAGGTGGTGGTGAGGGTGGCGGTGCTATTGAATGGATGACCCTGCTGGCTCTGTTGTTTGCCCTTGCCATGCGTAAAAAACCTGGCATTCAGTGAATTAATCAATGAATAAGAGTTGCCAGATTACTGGCAACTCATTCAAGATACTTCCCATGTCATCCTTCTTTCTTGAGTGGTTTGCCCTTGACCGTGATGCAGGCATCAGCAACCTGATCTGGCGCTGGCTTACCGCCCATATCGCCCATTTCAGTGCCGTTCATTTCCTGTTAAATCTGGCAGGCATACTGGTGATTACCGCCATCAACCGTGCATTTCTTTTTTCTCGGCAAGGGGCTCTCAGTTTTATCTTTCTGGGCTTGTGGGTCAGTGCGGGTATCTGGTTATTCAACCCGGAAATCGTGACTTATGCCGGCTTGTCCGGTGTTTTGCATGGTTTGTTTATTCTTGCCGTTATCATGACTGATCAATACCGCAGAGCGTTTAAGGTTTTATTACTGGCTCTCTGGGGGGGGAAAGTGCTTCTTGAGCTGTCAGGGGGCATGGACTTATCTGGCCGATCAGAACTGCTGGGAGTCGCTGTTGCCATTGATGCGCATCTATATGGCCTGATTGGAGGATTGGTACTGATGGTGTTGAGAGGTTTGCTCAAGCCGGGGTGCCATCATCCTGAAATATCACATTCGGGCAAGGCTGTTGATTAATGTTTGTACTTTTTGATTAATGTCAATATACGAAATTTTTTAATGGCTATATATTACGTATATTGACGTTTTGTCAGTCTTGAGTTTCATCTTCTTTCCTTTTCTTTGTTTTTTCGTGCCGATCGTCCATTGGCAGGGGGATTCCTGTGCTATTCGAAGCGCTTATGATTGCAATACTTGCGGGTGTCGCAGGTGTTGATCTGTTTAACGGGTTGACCCACATTCATCGACCCATTATCACCGGCCCTATCGTAGGCCTTATTCTGGGTGATCTGGAAATGGGGTTGATTACCGGTGCGTCTCTGGAACTGGTCTGGATGGGTATGGCTCCGCTGGCAGGAGCTCAGCCACCCAACGTAGTTATTGGTGGAATTATCGGGGTGGCGTTTGCCATTCTGACTCAGGCCGAGCCTCAGGCTGCGATTGGTGTTGCAGTACCATTTGCCGTGGCGGTCCAGGGGTTGATTACATTGCTCTTTACAGCCATGTCCCCAATGATGCATCGGTGTGATGAATTAGCGGCAAAAGCAAACTGGAAAGGGATTGATAAGGTTAATTATCTGGCTATGGGCGTGCTTTTCAGCTTCTACTTTATTCTGGCTTTTCTGCCGATTTACTTTGGCGCCGAGCAGGCGAAAGTGGTCGTAGAAGTCGCTCCAGAATGGGTAATGAATGGTCTGGGTGTTGCTGGTGGATTAATGCCTGCTATTGGTTTTGCCATGCTGATGAAAATCATGTTCAAGCAAAATTATATCCCCTATTTCATCGTCGGCTTTCTGGCAGCGGCCTATCTCGAACTGCCGGTGATTGCCATTGCCCTGGTGGGTATTGCCATTGCCATGGCGGATTATTTCAAAAGTCAGCAAACCGTAGCTCAGGCACCTGTTCAGGCTGGAGATGTTAACGATGGCATTTATACCAATTGAATTTTCTAACTACTGTATAACTGCCCAATCACGGGAGCACAGACTGAACAGTCGACCAGCTTCGCTGCAAAGGTTATTCCAAGCTTCACAGCAACAATCTACAATATTTTCATAACCTGAAAATGCTTTGTTTGATAAGTCATGCTCCCGCATCCACTCCCATAGCCTTTCTGAGCTGTTTAACTCCGGTGCGAATGGT
>NZ_LUKQ02000277.1 GCF_001647025.1 Endozoicomonas atrinae | reverse complement strand
TAGACTTCAGGAAATAACCTTCAATCTTGGGATAACTCTCACCAGCCTTCTCAGAAGGCTGGCGGTCTCAGCCCCCTTTTAGGGGGCTTAAAGCAAAACCACGTTCTACGAACGTGGATCATTTACTACATTCGGCAAGAAGAATAGTTTGTTATGGATATAAAACCGTTCATTTAAGGGGGGGATGCCGTGACACGGTAACCGCTGTTTTAATTCTTGTTCGCCAGAGCAGGAGCATTGTACAGAAAACATTACCAGAGATTCCAGCCAATAAGCCTCCCGTGGTGAGTGTTGATTCCGGCGTTAACAACTTCCAAAAGAACAGGCAGGCAAGCCCCGAAATACAGGGAAGGTAGAAGTTAATCCTCGGTAGCTTTCGATAAAACAGAGCAATGAACAGCGGAGGAAGCAGGGTTGGCCCCCAGACCTCGAATGTGCCTAGCAGAACGTCCAGAATATCATTCACCTGGAATGCAATCACTATGGCGCTGGCTCCGATGAGCAGTGTGGCAGCACGTCCTAGAATCAGCTGTTGCCGGTCTGAGACGTCTGTTTTTACCAGGGATAACATATCATGTGAGAACGCTATGGCCGCTGTATTCAGGTCACTGTCACAAGAGGACATGATGGCGGCAAGCAGCCCTGTAACAACAAGCAGTTTAAGCCAGAGCGGCATCTCACTGAGAAGAATCTGAAAGGTTAACAGGCTGTCCTGTTCTGGTTGGAGTTGGAAGGCGATGATGCCTATCAGGCCACACAGCAAAATGACAATAAAGGTTGCAGCTGCTGTCAGTCGCATTGCCCTGGCAGCATCACTATGAGACCTTGCCATGGTTATCCGCTGAATAGAGGTTGGGATCAGAGCGTCTCCCAGTAAAAAGCCCAAAAAAATAATAATAAAAGGCGGAAGCTGGTTCAGATGGTACTTGTATCCATTACTGTTATGGTCAAGAAACAGCTGCGATATTGGTTCAATGCCTCCAATATGGTTTACCCCCCATACAGCCAGCACCACCAGGGAAAGCAGCAGGATTATTGCCTGAACAACATCGGTCGTGACAACTGAGCGGATACCTCCCAGAGAGCTGTAGAGAATAACCGCAGCGATTAAACAGGAAGCAATGGGCACTTCCCATCCCGGAACAAGAATATTCACTACTCTGAGCATGGCGATCACCTGTGCTGCCACAATACCGACACAGAATAGAAGCCAGAGAGCTCCTGCTATAAAGCGGACATCATTACCGCCATAGGCGTGACCCAGAATTTCTCCGGTCGACAGGCAATCACGCCACCGATAAATTCTTGGTGCGAGCTTCGCCGTCAAAAGAAGTTGCAGGGAGAAGCCAAGGCAGCCAATAGGATAGATCCATTCCCCTTGGTAGGCTTTTTCAGCGTTGCCCATAATCACTCCAGCACCAACGCCGCTGGCAAGAATACTGCAATAGATTGCCAGGGAACCAAAGGCGTCGCGGTCCAGGGCAAAGTTTTCAAAACTGTGAATCGACTTCAATTGAATGAGACCGACTAGAAGAAATAGCAGGGGAGGGAGCAGCAGAAATGTGATGATCATGGTAATGAGGGCAGAATGTGACTGACTCGTTGTGTGGCATAGCTGGCTATTCGCCAATCATGATGAGCACTTAAACATAGACCTGTTACGCTTGAATAAGTTGCTTAATACTCTCTCCATGTACTGTGCTGCTTGAAAAACACACAGTGTGGTTTTTATGCTATTCAGATTGTTTGTTCTTTTCTTATTAGTGGCGTCCGTCTATATGGCATCCTGTGCAGACAAATCTGAACTGAGAATAATTACAAAAAGCTTTGTTGTGACGACTGATGAACTGCTGACCCAGTCCTGTCATGCCGCAACGCTGGTTGAAACTGCTCCAGGCCAATTGCTGGCTGCATGGTTTGGCGGCAGTCAGGAGGGTGCTGCAGATGTGCGTATCTGGGGTGCTCAATACGAAGATGGGCACTGGGGTATACCTGTGCAGTTAACGGAATCAGTAACGGATGATGTGGATGAGTCACATTGGAATCCGGTGCTTTTCAGTACTGGAAATAGGCTCACCCTGCATTTTAAAGCGGGTAAGTCTCCCAGACTGTGGCGTGGATTCTATATGACGTCAGTTGATCAGGGCCGACACTGGAGTAATGTCCAGCCACATAGGGATGGCTTCCTTGGGCCGGTTCGAAATAAACCGGTAGCCCTGGCTGGTGGCCGTCTGATTTACCCTTCCAGTACTGAGCATCATGGGTGGAGAGTTCATTTTGAGTTGCCGTTATCTCATGAGCCTCTGCGTATTGAGGTCGATGATCCGCAAATGCTGGGAGCCATTCAGCCCGCTATTTTGTTTCATGCAGACAGCAGACTTCGGGCGCTGTGCCGCACACACTCTGGCGTTATTGCTGAGACCTGGTCCCTGGATAATGGTGATAGCTGGTCGGCACTGACGCCAACTCAGCTGCCAAATCCAAATTCTGGTATTGATGCAATGACGCTTGGTAATGGTAGACACCTGCTGGTATATAACCCTGTAATAGCAGGACGTACTCCTTTGGCTGTTGCCCTAAGTCAGGATGGTACTGACTGGCAGCAGGTGGTGGTACTTGAAGAGGGTGATGGCGAATTTTCATATCCGGCAGTGATTCAGGACTCAACAGGCACGATTCATATTGTCTATACATGGCAGCGAAAAGCCATTCGTCATGTCCAGATGAAATTTATAAGGTGAGAGGGGGAGTATTATGTCCGGTATTCAGCGGTTGTCTGATCCATTTTATATGGCTCATGGAGAACGGCTTTGTGAGAGTTTTCATCGTTTGCTGGGAAGGCCTCTTATTACGATTGCCTCCAATGTCTCGGCCATCAGGCATCTTGATGAAGCACCATTTGCCCTGGTTTCTCATGGTACTGGCGAGGATCCGGTATTCAATTATGGTAACCAGACAGCTTTACGGCTGTTTGAGATGGATTGGGGGAGTTTTACTTCCCTGCCTTCGAGGAAATCGGCGGAACCTGTGCACCGAATTGAGCGTGAGCAGTTATTGCATCAGGTATCAACCAAAGGCTTCATTGATGATTACTCGGGCATTCGTATTTCCTCGAAAGGTCGACGCTTCTCTATCAAAAATGGCGTAGTATGGAACCTTATTGATTCAAAGGGCATTGTGCACGGTCAGGCTGCCATGTTTGATCAGTGGCAATATTTATAACGACCCTATGTTCCGGAAAAAAGACTATTTTTAGTGAGCCGCATAGAGATGAATAGGCTAAATGAATCTCTGTGTGATGCTCCTGCCTGTAAAACAGGCGATTCTTTCTGGAGGTCTGTGATGAAAAACTGGTTTGTGTTTGCTCTTGGATCGTTTGTATCAGTAGCCGCTCTGGCTGGTGAATCGTTTTCTTCCAGTCAACGGGTTGGGGCGCTCCCTCCTATTCATCAGGATATTAAGGATCTGAAAGATATGGTGAAGGGGCTGGAAAGTAATCAGGATATTCCCGTTTCAGGTCTGCAGTCTATCAACCTTGATGAGAGCGTGGTCTATTTTCGAGATGACTGTCGAGGAGTGTTTCTGCGCAATAGCACAGATCATCAGAAAGGGTTTGTAGGTCCTGCAGCGCCACTGGTTCTGGATCACATTGAGTGTGGAGCACAAAACCCTTGAGTCTATAGAGATGTTATTGCGAGCTGGGTACGTAATAAAATCTCAACAGCCTCTGGTACTAAACCATCTTATAAGCGTATGCTGTCGGCTGTTTTTCTGCGCAGATGAGGTGACTCGATGAAGCGGTTGTCTGGTGTATTTCTGGTTGTTTTTCTTCTGGCTGGCTGCTCTCCAGAGATAGGCAGTGAGGCATGGTGTAATGATTTGAAGGAGAAGCCAAAGGGTGACTGGACGGCCAACGAAGCGGCCGACTTTGCCAAGCATTGTGTTTTTAAATAGTTTTCTAACAATTTATTGGGAAATTTCTGATTCAGGCTAAGCTCTAAAATGGTGATCTGACAGCACTGACTGAACGAGTCTGGTTGTCAGGTCAGCTAAATAATCGGGTATGCCTGAGGTTCTCCATGGAGTTAAACGAAATACGTTCCCGTCTGGCTGATTTGAATACAGCCCATCTTGCTGATGCTGACAAGCGCCTGAGAGTGATGAGTTCGGCAATAAGACCGGTTCAGTCAGGGCTTAAGCTCATCGGATCAGCCTATACCGTAAACTGTCATAATGACTTTCTTACTGTCATCAAGTCAATTCAGGATGCCCAGGCTGGAGATGTTATCGTCATTGAGACTCAAGGCAGTCGATTGGCGGTGGCAGGGGAGCTGCTATCTACCGAAGCGATGCGTAAGGGGATTGCCGGCCTAGTTATTGACGGGGCCTTTCGTGACACGGCTTCTGTAAGAGAAATGAAGTTTCCGGTTTATGCACACTCTTTTACCCCTATGTCAGGCACATCAAAACGGGTATTCCATACGCAGGAGACGGTCGAGTGTGGCGGCGTAGAAGTTCATCCAGGTGAGATTATCTTCGGTGATGAGGATGGGTTACTGGTTTTATCCCTGGAAGAAGCAGTACGTTTGATTCCAGTAGCTGAAGAGATTAAGGCCAGAGAAGAGCAGGTTCTTGCCAGGCTTCAGGAGGGCGTTTCACTGTGTGATCTGATCAATTTCGATGAACACTGGCAGAAAATTGAGGCTGGTGAAAAAAGCGAACTGGCTTTTATGATAGACCATGGGTGAAGTGGAACTACTGATCAAAAGTTGCCCAAAATGTTGCCTGATATTATATTGTTTTATAATTTCATGAGCCTCCAGCTGGAAGTTGTTTCATTCGATTCGTTTTTTTACGTCAATTGGACTTCAGCCTGGAAGAAATATATACAGGGACATGTTGAATGATAATAAAAAAAGAGTCCATTTTTCGGCTCTATAAGTCTTCTTTCCGTTCTTTATCGACCTATACTGGAATGCTTGGTATTTCTCTTGCTCTGGCTGGCTGCGGCGGCAGCGATATTGAGGTGGCCATGGGTGAAATCCCCAGCATTTCTGATAATCAAGTCGTTCAGAAAGCCTATGAACGCTGTGTTCTTGAGACATTGGAAGAGCTGGAGAAAGATAATCCGGGTACTTCAGACGATGTTATGGCCATCATGTATTCAGGTGCATTGCAGACCTGTGAGTCGGCCGTTGTTATTACATGTGAAAAAGGAATGGAAACAGAGTCCTGCAAGATTATTCTCGATATTTATAAGAGCTAATAGCCTTATTGATCATACGCTGTAATGCCTTGCTGTACATTAGGGATTTGGCCAACGGCGTTTCACCATAGTCAATCAAGTAGATTTCATTGAAACTAGTGAAAGCTTTGTATCGTTTCTAAAGGTCAGCTGCAGACTCAATACCAGTAAGTTCTCATTGGAAGTTTGTATGTACTATTGTACTAAATTATTGTTCAGGAGTGAGCCATTGATGAAGCTCTGAGATCTGATATTTTAAATTCTCTACAGTTGAAAGTCGTCGATAAGCTTTTGAACTCCCCTGACTTATTCTCTCCCATTTCCTTTTTTGAATTTTGGATATTAATTATTATTTTAATTTCTAAATGAAATATCTGACCATTGAACCAATCAAGAATCTTTCTCTCTAAAACACCTGTGTCAAATTATAAATACTCAAACAAATAACGGAGAAAGGTAAATGACGGTAATGACAACTGCTGCGGGTGGCATGGCTCCGGCGATTCAGGAGAGTGGGAAAAGAGACTGGACCGTAGTGAGTTGGTTCCACAAAATTTCCGATGCTGTTGAAAGCAAAGTCGGACACTTTTTGGGGAGGCTGGTTGCAATTGTTACTGTACCATTTACTTTTATCCCTGCACTGCTGATTGATGGGTATTATGGTACCAAAAGCCTGTTTGAAAGAACGGCCGCCAAGGTTGAGTCTGTACAGAAACAGATTCCGGTTAAAACTGAAACGGATGATTTGAAGGCGAAAGTAGAGAGTCAGGAAGAGCAAATTAGGTCTCTGAATGAAGCGAAATTGACTTATGAAGCCAATGCTGGGGATATGCAGTCTCGACTCGATGGACAACAGGCAGAAATTAACAGAGCCAGAAAGGAAGCATTTGAGAAAGATAAGGTGATTGATATTCTTGATCTTGAGCGTGTTGAGAACGAAAAGCAGATGCAAAGAGCAAAAGAGGCGTTATGCTTTGCTCACCATAAGGAAGTAAGAGAAATTACCAGTGCACTTCAAGAACGACAACGTTACGCTGATCGTCTTGCAATGGCGCTTCGACAGTGCGAAATGAAAGCTGATGATCTTACCGATGCTCTTCATGCACAAAAAATAAAGGATTGTCTGGCCGTGATGGATGATCAGTTTCGGACACACGGGCCAGAAATTCGAAACGATTTTTATGAATTGCGGGCGGGTTACGGGAATGTAATTTAAATTGTGTAAAGGGAATGTAATTTAAATTGTGTAAACGCTTGTCGTTAATACTCCAAAATGGAGAATAACAATGAGCGTTGAAATCAACGAAAAACTGGTAGATCAAATAGCCAGTCAGATTAAAACTCAGGATGATC
>NZ_LUKQ02000276.1 GCF_001647025.1 Endozoicomonas atrinae | reverse complement strand
GAAACTCCAGCTGCCGAATGCGTTTATCCTGCTCATCCAGACGTTCATCCTGACGGGTCAGGCTGGTAGTCTGATGGGTGATTCGTTCCTCGATCATGGCCAGCCTGGACACCGCATCGCTGAGCTTGTCGAGCTTGGAATCAATCTGATCCAGTCGCCGCGAGAGATCGTCCATGTCTCTGAGCCTCCTTTTCTTCCTTAGCAAGGAGGCACTTCCGCCGTCCATGGCGGTCGTCCCTGTTTTGCTCAAAGGTCAGTTGATTTGATTCCAGATAGGCTTCCTTACCAGCGTACTCCTCCCAACGGCGCACAATCACATCAACGTATTTTGGGTCCAGTTCCATGAGCCGGGCACTGCGGTGGGACTTATCACAGGCGATCAGGGTAGAGCCTGAGCCACCGAACAGATCCAGTACGATGTCCCGGGTTTTGGAGGAGTTGCGAATGGCCCGTTCCACCAGTTCCACCGGCTTCATGGTAGGGTGCAGATCGTTCCTGGCAGGCTTGTTGAAATACCAGACATCGCCCTGGTCTCGGGCTCCACACCAGAAGTGCTCTGAGCCTTCCTTCCAGCCGTAGAGAATCGGTTCGTATTGACGCTGATAATCGGAACGTCCCAGGGTGAAGGTGTTCTTGGCCCAGATGATAAACGTGGACCACTTACCACCGGCCTCCCGAAAAGACTTCTGCAAGGTGTCCAGTTCAGACGACGACATGCAGATGTAAATCGCGCCCTTGCAGACACCGAGCAGGTTGCTCATAGCCGCCAGAAGGAAGGTGTAAAACTCAGAGCCCAGGTTGTCGTTTTTGATCCGGCGGTCTTTTTTCGCTTTGCCGTTTTTCTCAGGATTTGCATAGTCGACGTTGTAGGGAGGATCGGTAAACACCATATCCGCCAGCTGGCCTGCCATCAGGGTTTCAACGTCAGCCTGTTCAGTTGCACTCCCGCACAATACCCGGTGATCCCCCAACACCCACAGGTCACCAGCCTGACTGACCGGATGATCTTCCGGCTCTGGAATCTCATCGTCGTCGGTCTGCCCTTCTGGTTCGTCCAGCAGCAGCAAACCTTCGAGTTCATTATCGGAAAACCCCATCAGGTCCAGATCAAAATCCAGCGCATCCAGCTCGGCCAGTTCCTGTTTCAGGAGATCTTCATCCCAGCCGGAATTGGCCGTAATCTGGTTATCCGCAATCACCAGCGCCCGTCGTTGCGTCTCGCTCAGATGCCCCAGCACGATCACCGGCACCGTTTCCATCCCCAACTGCCTTGCCGCCATCAAACGTCCATGACCTGCGACGATCACATCATCGCTGCTCACCAGCACCGGATTCACAAACCCGAACTCCTCGATGGACCGAGCGATCTGGGTCACCTGCTCATCGGAGTGAGTACGAGCGTTATTGGCGTAGGGCACCAGACTGGCAACAGAGCGATGTTCGATGGATTCGACGAGGATTCTGGCCATGGTTCTTCCGTGAAATTCAGGCGTGAAAAAACCCCGGACCGAGAGAGGTGCGGGGCTTGGATGTAGTTTGCTTCGAGCTTAGTGTTTATTTTGGTCAAAACCTGGAAAAGTGTCCAACCCCTGAAACGACCGGTATTTTGGATCGTTTTGGAAAGAGCCAGATAAGCTAAGCCTTTATCAGTTACTCCGGTATACGCCCTCTCGCCAAATGAATACCAATTTTGCTCATAGCCCTGGACCAACGGGCAAACGGCGTCTTGCGATTCAGGCCCATTTCCTCCGCAATGGATCGCCAGGACATGCCCGATGCCCGCAACCAAAGCAACTCCCGTTCTTCTTCGCTGAGCCAACGCAGCCAGCGCATGCACTCCACCATCCGGTCCACGGCATCCGCTGACGGCGGAGCTGGTTTTATCCTCGCATCTTCCGAGTGATACACCTCCCAGCGGTTGGGATTGAACTCCGGCCAATACGACGCGTGTCCGAGGTTAATTCCGGAGGGTACTCGACGAGCCACCAGCCAGGCCTCTCGATATCGATCCCTGAGTTCGTCAATGGTCAACATGGCATCGCCTCCTGCGATTTCTAATACGGACGAGGCCGACCTCAAGGAGGCTCGTCCGTATATATATTTATATATAAAAGAATCCAGCAACTCAGCAACTCACCAAACATCAAGAATTTCAAACACTTATGAGTTGCTGGACTGAGTTGCTGACTTTTCTAAATCCAGCAACTCGTGATTCACTTAACCACATGATTTATTTCTATTTTTTGAGTTGCTGGAAAAATCTAGCAACTCAGCAACTCCCCATTTTCAGCAACTCGCTGGCAACTCCTCAGCAACTCAAAACGGTCTAATGTTGGTCGTAATAGATCCACTGATCCGGGTCTTCCACCGGTAAGCTTGCCGACGTTTGAGCACACTTATAATGGGTTGGCGGCACTCTGCAGAGTGGATGACCATCGTTGCCTAATTCCATATTTTCCACACAGAGATATCCCTGGGTGCTTCGTAATGGTGGCGGCAGGTTGTACTCTTCGTGATCATTAAAAAACTTAATGTAGCCCTTGGTGCTGAGCACATTGATTCGATCCCGTATGGTTGAGCTGGCACCGAGCCCTGCCTGATTTTCAAACGCTTGGGCAAACTGATTAGAGGTATACACCCTGCCCTGCATCGCCTCCTGGTAGATCAGGTTAACGATGACCTCACGCTTTCGGATCCGTTCAGCATCATGCTTGCGCCCCATCTCTTCCCCGGCAATTCGTACACCGTTTGGAGGGGCTTCACACCACTGTTCCTTCTCTTTGATCACTCGCTTTGCTTTCGGTGATGGGCCATTCCTGAGTTCGTAATACAGCATCCTCTCAGGCTCAAGTTCCTCTGGCCTGAACAACAGCATTCCCGAGGTGTAATACCCCCTCAAGCTCCCCGCGCCTGACAATGCCTGAAACGGGTCTTCTTCTAACTGTCGCTTACTCATCTTCCGGGTGTGATGGACTAATATCAGCCCTGCATCCGGGTTCACAATATCCCGTAATTGCTCTACTCGTTCTTTCAGGAAAAACAGCATCGCATTGTTGTCATTTTCACTGCTGCCATCCGGTCCCGGGTCAAAGACATTACGAATCGGGTCGATCACGATCACATCCGGCCCTTCAGGGAAGGCATCCCGAATTGCCCTCAGGATTAAGGGCATGCCTTTCTCATTCAGAATCAAATTCAACCTTGCGGTAACTACCAGGTTCTCTCTGACACGGGTCAGCTGATACTGTTCAAGCGGCAGCTTTTTTACTCGTTCTCGCAGATAGTGATATTGCACTTCAGCTTGCAGATAAAAAATCTTCAGCGGTCGGCTTGGACGCATATCCAAAAATGTTAATCCTGCTGACATATGAGCCAGAAGGTTCAAAAGGAAATCACTTTTACCGACCTTGGGAGCACCACCAACCACCAGCATACCGCCGGGTGTCAGCACTCTTGGACTGAGCAAGTCTTCAGGCATGGGTGAGTCATCGTCCAATAGTTCACCCAGTCTATAAAATGGCACCGACTCTTTAATGGTTTTGCGAGGTGTAGTTACCAACCACTGTTGGATATCAAACCCTTCAGCAATGGCATCAGCAGCATCCCATTTCTCAGGACGGCTTTCAGGTGGTTTGAGAATCACAACACTGACTGCGCCAATATCAACAATGGCTCTGGCTGCACTTTGAGCATAAGCAAAACCGGCTTCATCATGATCCGGCCAAATCGCCACTCGCTTGTCTTTGAGGGGAGACCAGTCCGTTTTCTCAACCGGTGCCTTCGCTCCATTCATGGCCGTGGTGGCACAAAAGCCGTTATCAATCAAAGCCTGCGCGGCTTTTTCTCCTTCCACCAGCCAAACATCTGTGGAATTTTTGATGCCCGGCTGGTTATACAATGGCCTTGGATTGGGAGCCTTGGTTTTTCGCGCTTTAACATCCCAGGGTCTGAACTCTTTACCGTCCGGAGTATCATAACGATAGACACAAGCGATCAAATTGCCTTCAGGATCGTGGTAGTCCCATTTACCAGTGTGTGGTCCAAGATCCTCATAATCATCCTGATAGCTTGTTACGGCTGGTGGACTGACGACAGGCATCCCCAGCCAGTCGGCCATAAACCGGACAAGCTCTGGGAAATCCCGCTGGGCATCAAGCCCCTGAACGGCCGCAGTCAGACTGACAATGTCACCACCCTCACCATTTTCAAAATCATGCCATAGCCCGGGTTCACTGCCGTCCAACGAGACTTCCAGACTTTTACCTTTATCCCCCTTAACATTGCCCATCACATATTTGTTCCCCCGTCGCTTACCGTTCGGAAACATCGCCGTCAGGTAATCCACCAGCCGGTCCTGAATACGTCGCTTAATATCCTCAGCCGGTAAAAGCTCCGGGGCTTGTTGCTCTGCAGCCGTATTAAAATTGAGCCATCTGTTCTTCATTGCTCAGCGTCCCTGTAAAAAGAAGCCCACCAACGGGTGGGCGATACTCCTTTCAGTTAGAAATCAGTCCCACTGGCTGCCATAACCTTCAGCCGGATGAGGTGCTTGATCCGGCCCCCGATACAACTCGGACTGCAATTCATGATGAGACGGTTTCTGTCCGGATTGTGTTACAGCTGCCATACCATGCATTAACTGGGCATACTGTTTATGTTCCGGCGTAATGGCCTGCTTGATGACATTCTTCGGCTCGTCATACTGATCTTTTTCAAGACTCACCTTGGCCACAAACTCAATGCCATCGAGCTCCGACAGAGACATCAACTGACGGGCTTTGTACGCCGGTGGGCTGTTATCATCCGGTTTGATATTGCGAGCTGACTGCAAAATACTGCGGACAAACGAGCGGCCCATGTTTTCCCACTCCGGTCCTTTCGGGCTGTACATTCCGATCAATGACCAGACCTTGCGTTTGGCATACTCGCCTGCCAGCACAGTGAACTCACCGTTGAGGTAGATGGCTCCGGTATCACCCCGGGTGGCGTAGCCACCGGTCCACCCCATATCGGGATTATCAAAACCACCCGGCTTGATGGTCATACGAACTTTAACCAAGGTGCCTGAAGGGATGATGTCGTGCTGGTTCTGTTCAGCGGCATCGTTGAAATCGTTCCATGATTTTTTCTGAGACATGGTTATGCGTCCTTTTGGGTTTCAGCGGTTGGCGTCTTAAGAGTTGGATCGTCAAAGGTGACCGGCTGACGTTCAGCGGTTCGGATTTTATGAAACAGCCTGCCCAGATGGGGCGGTTCAAACAGGTCGAGACGACCACTGCGGTCCTTGGCTGGGTAGCCATAAGGGTTAAGTGTCTGGCAGACAAAGGTTCGACGTAGGTTACCTTCTTCATCCGGCAAGCTCGCCAGAGTGATGACCTCATCAACGATCCCGGGCATTTCCAGCCCGGTTTTAGAGCCTTCAATCTGGGGCTGATAAATTTTCCGATTAAAGTCATCCACCCGCTCCTCCAGGATGGCCACGAACACTACATTTTTACCCCGGGCATGCTGGAGATGAGTCAGTGCGGCAATCATCTCCTGTCCATGCAAACCATAAGCTCCCCGGGTATCCGGCTTGCCGGTTTTCTCCGAGAATGCCTGGGGCTGGCTTTTGCACCACTGAAAGCAGAGCCGCCCCAGCACCGTGATGGAGTCGATAAAGTAGGTGTCGTATTTATCCAGGGCAGAGGGGTCACCGTACTTTTCGCACACCGCCTGATAGTGACCGTTCGAGTAAACCTGATCATCCCTGAGTGCGGGATTAGGACCTCCAAGATAGACAGCAAAGTTTCGGAACTCCGTCCAGGTAGAGGGACGAATAGTGTCACCCTCCCAATCCTGAACCGCCAAGTCTCCCGCTTCGAGATCCATGAACATCGTGCTATTCGTATCGAGGGTTTTCAGTAGTGTGGTCTTACCTTCCCCACTTCGACCTAACAAAACACACTTGATCCCCTTACGCTCCTGGCTTCGCTGTTCCGCTGTCAGAATGGGTAAACTCATGGTTTCATCTCCCGGCGATTAGGAGCCAACCGGTACCTTGGCGTTCCCTGGCGAATGGTCAGGGCTGGACGAAAGGCGTTCTGAATTACTTCTGGCCACTGATCAAAACGGGCATCCAGAACCGAGTACTCCACCTCCATAAACGACTGCGGATCCTCACCCTGCTCCCGAATGGTCTGAGCGATGGCATTGAGTTTGGTTTGATCCCAGGTGATGGCTTTGGGGATTTCAGAAGTGACTTTAACCTCCCCATCCTCAAACTGCACAAAGCCGAACTCCTGCTGCATCTCTGCACGAAGGCTGGAAGCCTTGTAGACGTATTTGCAGGCAATGGCTGACTCCAGCCACTCTCTCAGCACCCGCGACTGTTCCATTAAAGCTTCCACTTCATCCACCAGCTTCAGCAACTCGCCACCCGACTTGGCTGACAGATCGCTCATGGGCATGTTCGTGATGGCCTTCAGTTCAGGGCTCATGCGTCGCCTCCCTGCCTTGGCAGTGGTTGTGAGGTACCGATGTGAGTATGTGACCGCTCGTAGGCTTCCACTTCACTGATTCGATAAACGACCCGGTTACCCAGTTTGATATAGCAAGGTCCCAGGCCTTTCA
>NZ_LUKQ02000275.1 GCF_001647025.1 Endozoicomonas atrinae | reverse complement strand
ACCATTCGCACCGGAGTTAAACAGCTCAGAAAGGCTATGGGAGTGGATGCGGGAGCATGACTTATCAAACAAAGCATTTTCAGGTTATGAAAATATTGTAGATTGTTGCTGTGAAGCTTGGAATAACCTTTGCAGCGAAGCTGGTCGACTGTTCAGTCTGTGCTCCCGTGATTGGGCAGTTATACAGTAGTTAGAAAATTCAATTGGTATAAGGTGATGGGCGGTGAAGACTGGGCGGACTGGATTGAGCTGCTCAACCATCACGAAATGCTGGCAGATGGTTTTAAAACCGTCGCGTATTCCTACGTTGGCCCGGAATCGACACAGGCTATCTATCATAAGGGCACCCTGGGCCATGCGAAAAAAGATCTGCAATACCATGCAGAAATGATGCATGAATGGTTAAAGCCATTGGGCGGTGATGCCTGGGTGGCCGTCTGCAAAGCACTGGTCACCAAAGCCAGCGTATTTATCCCCGGCCTGTCGCCTTACGTTATGGCTCTGTTCAAAGTCACCAAGGAAATGGGGCTACATGAAGGCTGCATTGAACAGATGTGCCGACTTTTTGCCACCCAGTTATACGCCCCAGCAGGCCCAACCCTGGACTCAGAGCGAATGATCCGTATGGATGATTGGGAGCTTCGTGATGATGTTCAGCTGCAGGTCAATCAGTTACTGGCAGAAATGACACCTGAAAATTTCAAAGAGCTTGTTGACTACCAGGGACTTCGTCAGGATTTTATGCAACTTAACGGCTTCGACTTTGGCAACATTGATTATGAGCAGAAGTAAGTAGTCGGAGCTTAACGGAATGATTGTTCAGACAAATTTGGGCGACAGATCCCAGTTTGCAGTTCAGTATTTATTTTCCTTAGGCTTCAAAGGTTTGATTACAGAAACAGTCATGCCAATATTGGACTATTAAAATATCAGGTACTGGTCAGGGAGGACTGGCCAGCCATACTGATAACCATCAGGGAACTGTGTGAATGTCGCCGATTATAGAACTTATTGAGACCTCAACCCCTTACCTGGCCTTTGTGCTGACCATCTTTGGATTGATTGTCGGTAGTTTTCTCAATGTGGTGATTCACCGATTGCCCATTATGATGGAAAGGCAGTGGCAGCAACAGAGCGAGGCCATCTTGCACCCCGAAAAGGAACCCGAACCACTGCCTGCCTATAACCTTGTCGTGCCTGTATCCACCTGCCCTGTCTGTCAGCATAAAATCCGTGCCTGGGAGAATATTCCAGTCATCAGTTATCTATTCCTGAGGGGTAAATGCTCGGCCTGTAAAACCCCAATTTCGCTCCGCTACCCAGCCATCGAGATTCTCAGTGCCGTCATGACGGTGATGATTGGCCTTACCTATGGCGTTACATTACACACCCTGATCTTCTGCCTCTTTGGCTGGTCACTGCTGGCCCTGACCATGATCGACTATGATACACAACTGCTGCCTGACGACATTACCCTACCTCTTCTCTGGGCTGGCCTGATTGTCAACAGCTTTGGCCTAGTCGTAACGCTTGAACAGGCGCTATGGGGAGCGGTTGCCGGCTATCTGTCCCTCTGGAGTGTTTACTGGATATTTAAACTGGTTACTGGCAAGGAAGGCATGGGCTATGGCGACTTTAAACTGCTGGCGGCGCTGGGAGCCTGGCTGGGCTGGATGAAGCTGCCCCTGATCATCCTGCTCTCTTCACTGGTTGGCACCCTTGCTGCGATACTGTTGATCGTTACCAAACGTCAGGAACGATCCAACCCGATTCCCTTTGGCCCTTATCTGGCCATTGCCGGCTTTATTGCCCTGGTGTGGGGCGATAAGTTGATTGAGGCTTACCTGAGCTTTTCGGGGTTGAACTGATGACAACTGAATCTTCAAAGCATCCTCATCCACCACTCTCTCAACAAAAACGCCCATTTACTGTCGGTGTCACGGGCGGTATTGGCAGTGGCAAGACGGCAGTGACCGATTTTTTTGCTGGCAAAGGAATTCCCATCGTTGATGCAGATATCGCTGCCCGTGTGGTAGTTGAACCAGGAAAACCGGCACTGGCTGAAATTGAGCAGCGTTATGGCTCCGAAATCCTGATTGATGGCAGTCTTGACCGTAGAACACTGAGAACCATCATCTTTGATGATGCTAATGAGCGAAAGTGGCTGGAAGGTCTACTTCACCCCATAATCCGGGATCAGATTATCCTTGAGCTGACCCACGCTGAATCCCGTTATGCAGTACTGGTTTCTCCGCTGATGCTGGAAACCAGTCAGCATGAACTGGTAGACCGAGTGCTCGTCGTGGATGTGCCAGAGAGTATCCAGCTATCCCGCACGATGGCACGGGATCAGATGACAGAGGAACAGACCCGACAGATCCTCAATACTCAGATGAAACGAGAACAGAGGATTGCCATGGCGGATGATATCGTTGATAACAGTGGTTCTATGGCCCAGCTACACCAGTCATTGGACAAACTGCATCAGTATTACCTGAGCCTCACTTGAGGCTCAGGTTCCTCGGTAACCGACAGTTAGTTAAACGCCAGGTCTCCAGCCATTGGTGATCGGATAACGACGATCCCGACCAAACCCTCTCGGTGTAATTCTGACACCAATCGCTGCCTGCCGACGCTTGTACTCATTGATATCCACCAGCCTCAGAACGCGATAGACCGTATCCCGGTCAAAACCTTCCTTCACAATGGCCTCGGCACTCTGATCCTGCTCAATATAGAGCTCAAGAATACGATCCAGCTCATCGTAAGGTGGCAGGCTGTCTTCATCCACCTGATCCGGGGCAAGTTCAGCGGAGGGCGGACGATCGATCACTCTCTGGGGAATCACATAGCCACGGGTATTACGGTACTCAGACAGTTTAAACACCAGAGTTTTCGGTACATCTTTCAGGACATCAAAACCACCGGCCATGTCACCGTACAGTGTGGCGTAGCCAACCGCCATTTCACTTTTATTTCCCGTGGTCAGAACCAGATACCCCTTCTTATTGGAGATCGCCATCAGCATGACACCCCGGCACCTCGACTGAAGGTTTTCTTCGGTCGTATCCCGACCATAACCGGCAAACTCAGTGTTCAGAGTGTCCATAAAGGCATCAAACATGGGTTCAATCGGCAAAATCTTATATTCAACGCCCAGAATTTTCGCTTCTTCTGCGGCATCCTCAAGGCTCATATCGGATGTATAACGATAGGGCATCATGACCGCCTGAACCCGGTCTTTACCCAGTGCATCAGTTGCCACTGCCAAGGTCAGAGCAGAATCAATGCCTCCAGACAGCCCCAGCACGATACCTTTAAAGCCATTCTTATTGACGTAGTCCCTGACGCCAGTCACCAGGGCATCATAAACCCTTGAGCAAACTCCATGGATGTCAGCAACCCCTCCCTGGTCAAAAGCCATGGAGCCTTTATCAAAGGAAACGCAGAAAAGCTCTTCGGTAAAATACGTTGCCCCAAAAGCCACTTCACCATTGCCATTCATGGCAAAGGAGCCCCCGTCAAACACCAGTTCATCCTGGGCACCTACCAGGTTGGTATACAGGACAGGAAGACCTGACTCCAGACAGCGCTCTCTGACCACCTGCTGACGCAGAGACTGCTTGTTCATATGGAAGGGCGATGCATTCAGACTGATAACCAGGTCTGCTCCCGCTTCTTTAGCTCGGCGAACCGGTCCCTGGTACCAGAGATCCTCACAGATCAAAAGTGCAATATTCACGCCTTTGCAGGAATAAATAGCCGTGTCCTGACCTTTAACAAAATAACGTTTTTCATCAAACACCTGATAGTTAGGCAGATGCTGTTTCCCATAGCGGGTGAGAATCTCACCATCACGCATCACCAATGCCTGATTTTCAAGACCGTGTGGCCCCATCAGAGGGACACCGATAATCAAGTCAATCCCCTTAACCACTCTGAGTCGACTCAGAGCCTGTTCTACCCGCACAATCAGACTGGGCCGCAACAGCAGATCTTCTGGCGGATAACCACAAAGGGTTAGCTCCGGAAAGACAACAACATCCGCATCCAGCTGATCCCGGGCCTGCTCGGCAGCCTCAATGACACGGGACGTGTTTCCGTCAATGTCGCCCACCACCAGATTCAGCTGGGCCATGACCATATTGAGCTTTGCTGACATGGAAATACCTGTCTATCCCTTTTTAGAAAACATCTATCACCTCAAGGGGCGGTATTGTCTTGTATGTAATAGCGTCTGTAAATTGAAATACAAAATGAAGGCCATAAAGCCATTTATTAGGGGAGGTAAAATAGAAATTTAAAGATGTAGGATGGCAGATTAAAGAGGAGGCGATGTTACCCATCTGCCCCGAAATCAAAATCCATGCTCTCTGAAGGGGGCTGCATATAGCTACCCTGAATGAAATCAGCACCGAACTGCCAAACAGGGGTCATTTCTTCGGCCGTTTCAATACCAGGAACAATTACTTTCTTACCACTCTGGCTGAGGGCTTCGATCATGCGCTGTAGCTCTTTTGCATTATCACTATCAGTGAGTCCTTCAGTGAAAGATGGATCCACCTTCACCAAATCAACATCAAGGTGAGCAATGGCTTCCAATGGGTTCAAGCTACACCCAAATTCACTCACAACAGTCTGACACCCCATGTCTTTCAGTGAGCTGAAAAAACCAGGTATGACCTCAGAATAACGCCCGAGATTCTGTTCACTCAACTCAATAGCAACAGCGTTGGCAGGAATCCCTGCGGCTTTAAGGGCTACCTTCATCCAGGGCAGGAATGTATCATCCGTTGCTGAAAACCCGCCAACGTGCATCAGCAAACGAGTATCACATCCCTCCTTTCGCTTTGCCATCAACGCTTTACTGGCTTCAATAAGCTGCCATCGATCCAACTTATTCCACAGACTGATCTTTTCCAGTTTGGGCCTGAAAGTCGATGCCTCATGATCTCTCCCCTGGGCATCTGTCATAACAAAAGAAACTTCGTAATATTCTGCGGAGGAGCCAGCAAGGGAGATAACTGGCTGGTAACTCAATCTGAATTTTTTATTTCTAAGTGCCTGACTGACCATACCAGCCAGCTGTTTTTCAACAGAACGAACCGAGCTTACCTTGCGCTTCTGGTAAAAGCACAATTGATTACCACCTTCTTTTTGTGCCAGCACAGTAGCCTGACGACTTTGAACCATCAGTGTTTTAGGATCATTAGTGGTATCACTGAGAGTAACAGCTCCTATTGATAATTTAACTGACAACAAATGCTGATCAATGACAACATGTTCTCCAGTCACCGTGGTCAGGAGCTTATCAGTTAATACCTTAACCTCCTGCTCTTCACCCTCTCGGAGCAGGGCTGCAAAATTACCACCACCTACGCTGGACACCGGATGAATTCCTCCCAGGCCAGCAGTTATTTTAGAGGCAACTGCCTTCAGCAGCTTATGACTAACCTCTTTACCGCGCTGGTCGTGAATCGCTTTCAGCGTTTCTATATGAATACAGCACAGAGTGGCTTTCCCCTTACCTGAAACAGCCCTCTGAATAGCAACATCCAACTCCTGATCAAACTGCTTTCGACCTAAAAGACCCGTTTCACTGTCCGGTGCAGATTTTTCAATGGTTTTATCTGTACCACCCTGTCCTGCTTCCTGCTCATTGAATTTAATTTGCAGGCTAAGCGTAAATTCTCCATTAAATGAAGTCGGAGAGATTACCGCCCTAGTTGGTACCTCAGAACCGTTCTGGGCAACCAGCGGGCATTGAATGACAGCCAGAGCCTGTCCACTCTCTTCAATGCCGAGCAGAAACTCCTCAACATCCTGCTGATCATTGGTACTGATTAAATCTTTGAAAAACTTTCCATCCAGAGACTCTTCTTCAGGAAGTCCCAGTAGCATCAAAAATGCCGAGTTGGCGTATTGAATGCGACCACCATTAACGTATACCACCGCATCAACCTGGTCATCCAGTAAGAGCCGTCGCTGCTTTTCTGACTCATGCAGAGCAACACTCATCCTCCTGTGATGACGCCTTATCTTTAGATCTTCCAGTTCCTTCTGTGCAACAGCAAGCAGGTAGTCATCACTCCCCAAAGGAATAACTGCACGGGCTCCCATTTTCATTAAGGAAAGGTGATCGGTTTCATTATCTGGTGGCAACAAGATAATTCCCGGCAGATCCACATCTTTTTTATTAATATAATCAAATATTTGAGGAAAGTTTAATGGTACTGGAGGCTCTGTCATTAACAGCAAATCCCAATGCTGATGCCCAGACATAGCGGAAGTCAAATCATCCAGAGAGTTAATAAGGTTTGCACGGGTTGAATATCCAGACTCACGGAATACATTCAGGAATGACTCTGCCTCCCCAGGGGATGAATCAATAATCAAAAAACGGATTGTATCCCTAACACCCGATGCCATGGACAAAAAATCTCTCCCTTATCTCAGGATAAGTTATCGACTATGCCTTCTGAAATTAAATAAAAAGAAAGTTTCTATTTTTAACAAATAGAGAGGGGCGATTAGCACCAACGGAGTGAATTAATTGATTAGAACAATACCATTTTGTATTAACAATACTCCGGACACTATTATGCAGCGATAGCACCATAGCTACTTAGCTCCTCATAAGTATTCATGACTTTTTCGTCATTCATTGCCAAGCCTAACTTCTCAAAAACTCTGTGCATCAGGTTCTGAT
>NZ_LUKQ02000274.1 GCF_001647025.1 Endozoicomonas atrinae | reverse complement strand
ATCATCCTGAGTTTTAATCTGACTGGCTATTTGATCTACCAGTTTTTCGTTGATTTCAACGCTCATTGTTATTCTCCATTTTGGAGTATTAACGACAAGCGTTTACACAATTTAAATTACATTCCCGAATAATTACCTAACCCACTTTGAAGCCAATTAAATTCACCCTGATATGCTCGGGCTCTGTTGGTATAAGCTTCCTTTTTCAGCTCAAACCAGGGTAACCGATGAAGCTGCGAACTTGCAGCTTCATCGGCTTTATCAATCAAATAACAGGGTTACTTCTTCCAGGTTCGGCTGAAGCATTGATATTGATTCAGTCGCAGAATATTCGGCACATGAGTTACTTACAAAAACAGTTCTATGTCTCCATAGTAGCTCAACGCATTTGCTTTTGTCTGATAATGAAAGCCCAAAACCTCTCTGAATTCTGGCGCAACTCTGCACCTAACCGCGGCTGTCAGCTGCTTTAATTAATGACCGGGTAATGACGCAACCAGTTTTTCTACACACTGCAACATGTTAAATGAGCGAAGAGTTTTATGGCTATAAATTTCTTCATCCGATACCTGTTCCAAGTCTATATCTAAATCACACGCTGCAGCATGACGTAACTCTTCTTCAAACTGATCCTGAACATCATCCATATGGTGTTCTGGTACGCCAAAGTACTCCAATAAGTTGGACAGGTATTGCTGAGCCAGATAATTCAGCTCTGCACCATCCTTGTAGCCATCAAAAGGACTCGTTATCTCACTGGTTATAAAATGCTCTCTTTCCTTATCTGAGATCAGATAAATGGGAAGTGCTTTATTATGTCTTTCCAAAGCAAACCGCTGTATGCATCTTGCCTGAACTTGGGATTTACTTCGTTTTTGACACTCATACAAATAAAAGCCGGGGGTACTTTCAGGAAAAAAAGAAGCGATCACTTCGTTATGAATTTCTTTATGACCTTCAGATGTGGCTTTTCTTATTTTTTCACCCAAACGATCCAATGAGTGATGCTGTGATTTGATCCGTTTAACGCTGCCATTTCCTGATGTTGTCATAAGCTGCCCCCAGTCTTCCTGATGATTCTGGGTAGCATTACCGTAAACCTTATGCTTTTCAGCTAATGTTAAACCTTTTCCGGTATGGCTTGCAGAGCCATCCGTAAACACCCTGACAGAATCTACATCCCCCGCATAGGCCTTAAAGACGGTTGACTTGTTGGCATCGTATAAAATACCCATTCGACCATAAATCTTACCTTGAGGAACAAGAAGACAGCATGATCGATTTCTAACCCCTTTACGGTAATCTTTCAACTGGCCAACATCTGAGAATAAATGATCCAGCTCAATGGACAATGAGGCAAAACCGCCATGTGACCGGGCTAATAGCTGGTGATCATTACTCAGATCTTCGAGCCTGTCTCTTTTATCCTTTAGCTGCTCTGTGGTCGCAGTGCTTTCCACCGGGTCTGAAGGTGCTTTTGCAATAGCCCATTGATCCATACCAGACAGTGCCAGCCTTCCCTGCTCTTTCTGGCCTAGCCCTTTCTGGTAACCAGCATGATTCTCAACATCATACCCACTGAAAGATCCTGTGCCTTTTGGCGTTTCAGTAAGCTCAGGAGAAGTTGTTGAAAAATCAGGTAATTTATTAGCATCTGGTTTTTCTATAGCCATAATGAATTGAAATTATTATTAATAATTTCAATATAGCATGATGAAAAATGGCATTCCCATGGCGAGCTTCCACCACTTAGTACGACAGCCAGTAACCATTTTTATGATTGCAAAAAATATCGGATTGGAGCTATTTGGCCACATGCCTGATTGAGAGCACCCCGATACCTGGATCACTCAAATATCAAGCTTTAAACTGTTTTAGCGATAATTATTGATTAAAGAACCGGTTAGGGACTCAAAGGGATGAAGAGTGCGCCATTACCAGAGAATGAAGCTGAACGGCTACAGACGCTATTACAGCTGGATATTCTCGATACCCTGGAAGAACAGTGTTACGACGACCTGACACTGCTGGCAGCACAAATTTGTGGAACCCCTATTGCCCTGGTCAGTTTGATCGATAAGGATCGTCAGTGGTTTAAATCCCATTATGGGCTGGCAGCCCGGGAAACACAGCGGGACTACGCTTTTTGTGCTCACGCGATTCTAGAAGAAGGCCCCTTTGTGGTTATGGACGCCGATAAGGATGAGCGTTTCAGTGATAATCCTCTTGTAACAGGGGACCCTCTTGTTAAATTTTACTCAGGGATGCCGCTCGTTCTTGAGAATTCGATGCCTGTAGGAACACTCTGTGTTATTGACCATATACCCAGAGAGCTTTCTGAAAGTCAGCTAACGGCGCTGGAAGCCCTTTCCCGTCAGGTTGTCAGCAATCTTGAGTTGCGCCTCAAAGTCAGGCAGTTACAGGAGCTTGATAGCATCAAGAATAGTATTATATCACTGATATCCCATGAGCTCAGGACTCCAGTGACATCGATAAAGGGCTCCCTTCAATTGCTGCTTTGCGGGGGGGATTGTTCACTGACAACCGAAGCGGCTTCCCTTGTGGAAATAGCCGCCCGTAACAGTGACCGGTTACTGGCAGTGGTTAATGATATTCTGGATATCAGCAAGATAGATGAGGGTAAGCTGGACCTGAATATCCAACAGCATTCATTACCTGAGATTGTGGAAGAAGCTGTTGAGCTGAATCAGTCATTTGTAGAAAAATGCAATTGTCAAATACAGCTTAATAAACCGACTGACAGCAAAAGCCTCGATATTTCTGTAGATAAGGGGCGGCTGATACAGGTAATGACTAACCTGATTTCCAATGCGGCCAAATTTACATCCACTGGAGATACTATTGTTGTGGCTATTGATAGTATCGATGGAGAAAGGGCCAAGGTTTCGATTATTGATCACGGTCAGGGAATTTCTCTGGCAGATCAGCCATCTATTTTTAAACGCTTTCCTGGATGTTCATCAACCAATGAAAAGATTCCAGGTACTGGCCTGGGACTTAATTTATGCAAATCATTAATTGAGGCAATGGGTGGCGAAATCGGGTTTGTGTCGACCCCAGGTAGAGGCAGCGATTTTTATTTTACCTTTCCCTGTTGAAAATAGCGCTTTCCCACAGAACCTGTGACTCAATAAAAGCCTGCAATATCCGCCCTACGAAGAAATAGGATTCCCTTTGTGCTGCTCAGGAAATTCAACAAAGCTTTGCCCTGGAGTTGAGTCTTCCAATATAGACTGAACATACTGATTAAAAGCCTCAGCAAAATCGAACGGCCCTTTACCTGCATTTTCCATCAGTGGAAATGAAAAGCTGGGGTACCCACGACCTTCTGCATTCTCAAAATCGAGAAACAGGGCGGTTGTGAGACAGCCATTGCGGTCCCTAAGGCCTGTAAAATTATAATCTGAAAACAGAAAGTCAACGTTAGCCTCCTTTGCATACCGCTTGACCATTTCAACCAGGCGAGCCACATCCTTCATAACCGGATTATCAAGAACTGAACGCTGAATAATGTCAAAAGGAACAGGAGCCATTTCCAGTTGGTCCGGCCCGATAACGGGTAAGGTTTTGCTGGAAAAACGAATGTTTAACGCCTCAAGTCTTGGGGCAATGGACTCCCGCCACGCACGAACATCAGTCAAACATTGATAAAGCCATGACAGGTCTACAACAGTACAACTAAAGGCATACGTACAGATTTTGTTCCTTAACTTATTGGCTGTACGGCTGACAGAAGTGTTTTGTAATTCATCCTTATTATTATTATGCTCTTCCAGCTTAACAAGCAGACTTGTCCACTGGGACTCCATCAAATCTTCATACTCCTTACGCTTTTCAGGGCTCAGACTCTCAAGGCCACAGGAACTCTCACCCAAAGGCAGGCCACTTAAGGTTGCGTCACTGCCTAAATCAAGATCAACATGTTGACTATTGATACCTTCCAGCCCAAGGGCTCTTAACTGATGATTGACTGGCCTGGTTTCATCAAATGGATAGACTGTCGGTTGCGCTTTCTCCTTTCTCTGCGGTTTCATATGGGGGACTGACGAGTGCGATTGCGCTGACCGTGCCGCTAAATCCGGCCAGCCGTCACGTGCTTCATGACTGGCGGAGTGGAATACATTTTCATGAACTCCTGCCTCTCCCCCCTGTGCCACAGAGTCATTCATCGACACAGGAGCATTGTTGGCTGGTGCTCTCATAACCCCATTCGAATCAAGCATGAAAAACAACCTCTGGCCTTAAAAATCCCATGCTTGAAAAATCCCATGCTTGGACTTTAATAAGACGGGGTTGGTTCACTTTTTAAAAAAATACGGAGATGACGGCAGTTATTCAGAATCGTCTTCCACGACGTCGCTGTTACCAGACCCAAGCTTATTGGTATGTTGAACTTAATGGGTCATGGACAGGTCTTTTTATAGCTATTTAAATCAAAAATGTTGGTTTACTTTATGAATCCAAGCTTTCCTCACCAAACTGGCAATTTGTTTTACCCACCAGACTCCAGGCAACAGCATACCGCCTATGACCAATACGCTAATAATGGCCCATATCCGGCTAAAACCATTCCACAAGAACAGGTTAATTACACCAACCCCACTCGAACACAAGGCCTGAAGCCCAGTCAGCAGCATTTTCATGTCGAACAATTTTTAACTACCCCATTACAGCCCGGTCGCGTTAGAGCTGGCTATACCCACCAGACGTATATAAATCAGCAGCCGCAACACAGACCTGTACCCCCTGCCACATCAATGTTCAATTGTGGAGCTTCCAGCACCAATAGACCAGCCACCTATCATCAATCAACAAACCATTGCAGAGGCTCGCACCTGACAGCAGACAACAACCCATACATACCAGCGCAAGCTCATCAGGTTAACAATACTTTTTCCACAAACCTTTTCTCCAGCCCCGGCGTAAGCAGCTATCCAAACACGGCTCAATGGAGTCAGCCACCTGCTGTAAAACCCGCAGCTGATCTAACAATAGAAAAGGATAACGATGCATTCCTGAGAGAAATGTGTGAAAGCCAACCCTATACAGCGCGCAATCAAATGCACAAGGCTGGCCCAGCCTTTACGACCTGCCAGCCAGCAAGGACTCCTGGCAGTCGAATTGTTTCTATAGGTGCGTACTTACCAGGCGCGACAGAGTCAGCTCCCCTGCCATGTATGCAAGGCAATCACGCCTTCCATCAGCCTGCGGTTACATACCATGATTTCAGGGCAGGCGGTAATGCTGATGCTACAGGCTACGGGTACCCGCCTTTTACAGAAACACCCGTAAAATCAGATAAGCTTGTACATGACGCCACTGCTTCATCTTCCCTGAAACGTTCACACAATCCGGATTGGAACCATCCTGAAAATTTGGAAGCGCTTCAACCCATAAAATTTTCCCGGCAAGCCATGGCTTACAACAGCGGCGAAGCCATGAGTTCAAGTAGCTCCTCTCACACAAGTTTATATCCTGCGAGCCAAATGAAGCAGATGATGCCTCCTGACGCTTTACAACGCAGAGTGAGTCTACAGACTGGCTACTGTTCGTCCGGTAGTGTTCATGCTCATAAGGGGCAATTCCTCCCCAAGACCGAAGCCTTCACAAACCGTGAGGTGCGTAACGTCTCAACACCACTTGAACAAAACCTCACGGCCAGCCCTTCACACCTTGTGCAGCCAACAATGCTCCAGCATTCGGTAACCAGTACCTTAACGCCAGCCTCATCAAGCACTAAAGAGTGGCCCTGCTCATCACCCTTGAGTACTCCCACAGTTAAATCCGAGCCAACCGGTTTCGACACACTACAACAAAGCATGGGAACCCCTGATACCAGGACAAGAAAAACCAGTAAAGAAACACAACAGCTAACCCCGACACCTGAAAGCAACGCTTCAGATGACATAGAAAATCTACCTGATTTTCATCCAGAAGCTCCTGAATTTGACCGGCAATCTAAAGAAATTAAGTCATTAATCCGTGAGAGCCAAAGGATACTCGGCATACAAGATTTGGATTTACCCTGGATTACCACCGCACACATATTGATCATTGCCGCAGATGCAATCGATGGTTTCATATTAGAAACAACAATGCACATATTACGGTTTGGGCATGTAAATAGCCTGCCAGATAAGCCAGATAATCCATTAGAAAATGTCGATCAGAAGATAGCTGAGGTAGTCAGCGACTGGTATGGAAAAAGTGAATCACATCAAATTAAAGATGAATACATAGAACTTTTAAATACAGTCAATAGATATAGAAAAGAGAAGAATAAATTAACATTTCAGAATGATGCTGCTTATAATTATAAAAGCGTCCTTAAAAAAGCAGCTGCTATTTTAAGGAATGAAAGGAATACAAAGGGTACACATCACTTACCAGCAAAGAATGAAAGAGCCAACCTTCTTGAATTCATTCAAAGTGCCATAGAAGGAAGTGCGAAAGAGACGTTCAAAGAACAAGAAGAGCAGCAGACAGGCTAATAAGGAGAGCAGGTAAACAATAACGATAGCCTCTTTGATCATCACTTTTATGGTTGAATTCCTTGAGGCTAGGGAATGTAATTTAAATTGTGTAAACGCTTGTCGTTAATACTCCAAAATGGAGAATAACAATGAGCGTTGAAATCAACGAAAAACTGGTAGATCAAATAGCCAGTCAGATTAAAACTCAGGATGATC
>NZ_LUKQ02000273.1 GCF_001647025.1 Endozoicomonas atrinae | reverse complement strand
ATAACAATGACATTTATCTCGGCAGTCATTTGATCCTGACCGAGCCTCCCAAGGATAAGAATGTCTCGGTTTTGCTGTTCAATACCGACAGTCAGACCGATGAGCGTTTGGATGCCAGAGACAGAATCGAGAGTTATGTCGTCCCCGGCATTAAGGCATCTTGGGAGTTGGTCGGCGATCAGCTGGAAGGCCAGCGTGCCATTGTTGGCTATCAGCGTGAGGAATGGGCGGTTCCTGAAATTGGCGAGGTGTATAAGCTCACCACTCCCAACGGGCTAACGAGCCAGTTTATCCGTATTACCTCTGTTGACCATTCGGTGGTCACGTTCACCTATCACAACGGTTCAGAGTACGTCGATTTTAACCGGCGTAAGGTAGAAATGGAGATCAGTGCACCACTGGTGACTACCTTTACTGGAGCACAGCCGGTCCCCGGAGAACCGGAGGAAGAAACCAGCACCATTTATGGCACACAGATAGCCGATACCTCCCGTTACTATGGTATTCAGCCATTGAGTGCCAATGTGACCGCTGGCGACTTAACGGTTAAGGCCGAGAGCGTTTATGCACCATTGGTGCCGAGTGCCAAGGTGGAAAGCCCACTATTGGATCAATACGGTGGCTATACCGGAAAAACCATGGTAGCCACCGCTGGCACTACCCGTTCGGTCAGCTGCCGTTTTGTGAATATTACCGGCAACCAGAGCAGAACCTATGTCCAGCGTGGCGTTCTACCTAAAACCCTCTCTCTGTCGCTCGATGGTGGCACCTTTGAAGATGATGGTGCGGGAAATCTGCTCCATAAAAGCGGGACCAATAATTACAGCAAGCTAACCGTAGATTATGACCTCGGGGAGATTAACGTCTGGCGAGCGAGCAGCTATACCACGGCCACTGCCAATGCCACTTATCAGCCAGCCGTTGCCATTACCGGGGCTGCGATCAGTGGAGCTATCCCGATCACCAACCAGAACCGGGGCTTTAACTACACCCTGAATATGGCCGAGGCCAAGCCAAGACCGGGAACGCTGGTGGTCAGCTATATCGCCCTCGGCAAGTGGCAGGATATTCGGGATACTGGCGCAGGCCAGATGACCGGATCGGGAACCGGCACCATTATCTTTGCAACGGGATCGGCTGCGATCACCCTCGATGCGCTGCCCGACCCTGACAGTGCCATCGTATTCAGCTATGTAGCGCAGAATGACGATGAGGTCACCATCCGAACCGGCTCCGTGCCAGTGGATGATATGACCTTCCGCCATACCGTCGAGAAACCCGGCATCAAACCCGGCTCGATGACGGTGACGTATGTTTCCTCCGGCGAGAATAAAACCCTGACCGATCAGGCTAATGGTTTGCTGACAGGGGATGGTAATGGCGCTATTCACTACGCTCCCGGAGAGTTGAGCTTTAAGCTGGATTTTCTGCCGGACAGCGGCACCGAGATTCAACTGACCTATGAAGAAGGCACCAGTGCCGGTGGCGAGGTGATTGTCTCGGTGGATGGTCAGGGCGTAATGAGTGGCACGATTCCCGGTGCTCCACTGCTCCCAGGTTCTATCCAGCTGCAATTTCTGGTCGAGCAGTTGTCCAACGTGCCGAGCGAAACCAGAAACGAGGATGACTGGACTACCTATGAAACCACCCGGAACGTGGCCAAGCAGATCAGCGATGATACTGCCGGTGGCTGGCGTGGGGTGACAGGCAGCATTGATTACCAGACCGGGGCGTTTACCATTCTGGCGTTGGAGCAGTACTCCTATCCTGAATACGTCATCAAGCAGACGTTTAATGGTTACGTTCGAAAACTGGACGTGACCAACACCTCCAAAACCCAAACCTTCAACGGCAGCACCATTACTGCCATTGCACAGGCGAGCAACCTAGCTCATGCACCGTACAACGAGAATATCACCTCGCCAGAACTGACCATTGATCTGCTCCCTTTGATGGATAATACCGTCTTGCTTCCCGGCAGCGTGATCTTTGAATGGAACGGTGAAACCTATTTTGATCGGGACGGTTCTCTCTATAAAAACCTGAGCACTGAAACCAATGCCGGGGTTCAGGTCGGCAGGGTTGATTACAGCGGAGGCATGGCAACGCTGGCGAGCTATCCCGAAGGAACGGTCAATACGGCCACCATTCAGGCAGCGGCGACTATCGGCGTTGGCTTTAAGATTGATGCGGTCGCCTTCCGTACTCCCGGTGCTCCGATCCGTCAGGGCAGTTTGCAGCTGACAGCGGTTCGGGTGGATAACGGGGACATTATCACGGCAACGGCGGATTTTAATGGTGAGTTCAATACCGCAGAAGTGGTCGGAAAAATCGACGTAACCACAGGCTGGTGTGAGCTTCAGTTTACCGATGGCAGCTCTCCTGAAGAGAAGCCAATCTACGTTATCCCGCAGAGTGTTCGTTATAACTGTGTCGTAGAAACCAGCCTGCCCCTCGATGCTGAATTGATCGGGCTCGATCCGGTTCGTCTCCCTCCTGATGGACGGGTTCCTATCTATCGAGCCGGGGATATTGTGGTCATCAGCCACACGGCAAGCACCGATGCAGGTACACCAACGGCCGGTCAGGTAATCAACCTGGCTCGTGACCATCAGGCAGAAATCGTGGTGGAAGACAGCAGCGGGGCTCTGCTGGCCAGCGATCAATATACCGTCGATAGAGAGGCAGGAACCGTTACCTTTGCCGATCCGTTGAGCCTGATTGATGCTGGCAGCACCCCTCTGACTGCTCCATTCACCATTAAGGATCGGGTGGAGCATATGAGCGTTTTGAGCGATGTGCAGATCAACGGCGACCTTTCCATTATCTCTCCTGTACCTTGGGATTTACCCGCAACCGAAACCACGGTGAGCAGTGCGGTGGTTTATGGTGACCTGCAGGCCAGAGTGAAGAACTTTTTCAGTCAAAAAGTATGGGATAACGGCACTCCCAACTGGACAGATAATCGGGAAGGCGACCAGACAACAGCGCAATACAACACCATCAACTATCCGGTGGAAGTAACCAACAGGGGAGCCATATACGGAAAGTGGACAATTATCTTTACCAGCAGTACAGCCTTTCAGGTGGTGGAGGAAAAGCTCGGCATCATTGAAACCGGAAGCACGACCACGGACACATCACCGATGAACCCAGAAGCTGGCGTTCCTTATTTCACATTGAAAGCCGATGGTTGGGGCAGCGGTTGGGCGGTGGGTAATGCTATCCGTTTTAACACAGATGGTTGTCTGGCTCCGGTTTGGATTTGTCGGACGGTTCTCTCCGGTCAGGGAACGGAAAGCAACGACGATTTCACGCTTCAGATTCGGGGGGATGCTGACTAATGGCAGGTATATGGTTTAAGCCCGGAAATTTAGCGGCCAAGGCACAAACTGATTATCTCAATAACGGCTTAATGGAGGCCATGTACAGCAGTAATAAAATGGCATTCAGAGCCTCCATTATTGTTGATAGTTCGATGGCGGATAAAGTTGTTCAGGTAATGAGTATTCGCAGTGCATACAACGACTATGACAAAGGGAATGTGACCAACATAACCATTGAAAACGGCCTGCTTATTTTTAAGAGCTATGACAGTGGCACTATAAAAATGGACGCTGCGTGGGCTGAGGTTTTGCCTTTTGATACGGCCTTTGAATTAGAAGTCATTTTCGGAGGTCCCTATCCCTATATAGCTGCCAAAAAAAATGGGACAGCATTAACGGCAACCAAGCACACAGGAACGAATAATCATCAGATTTTTAACGGGAGCTATGAAGTGTTCCTTGGAGGTAACGAAAATCAGATACCGCAAGCCGAAGGCCTGATGTTTATACATGCTCAGTTATCCAACGATAACAATATTCCTGCTGACAATTATGCTTACTTTCTGGTTACCCGTTGGGATTGGGATTTCGAGGATGAAATACAGCCCTTCAAAATTGTGACCCGGCGAAACGGCACGATAAGCTCGCTGGATATGACGGTCACTTATCAGCCTGAAAATGTTGTGTGGACAAGCGGCAATACTCCGCCAGCGGATTCAGGCGGTGGTGGAGGCGGTGGCATCGTTGTCCCCGGAAACGGAAACACCACACAGGTGCAGGGCATCATTACCGAGAATGATTTACCTGTTGCTCGTCGAGTCTTTGCCATTACCGAAGCAGAACTTACCATTGCTGGCAGTCAGGAAACCACACAGGCGGTGCTATCAAACACCGTCAGCAGTGATATTGATGGAAGCTATACCCTCGACACCAGCCCTTATGAAGGGTCAGTCATGGTGATTGCTTCCGACGATTATGGCTTGGTTTGGCAGGCCGACACCGCTTATGCCGTGGGTGACGTGATCAGACCAGCTACCTTTCAGGGCTACGTCTACCACTGCACGCTTGCAGGAACGACCGGAAGCACTGAACCTGTCTGGTGGTTTGAAACCGACAGCAGCCAGAGTATCGGCACCGCACAATTTCAGGCAAAGCCATTCAGCCGACCATTGGCACACGGTCCGATTATTCCCACCATTATTCCAAGCGTATAACTCATGGCTTATGAAATCCCATCACCGATTGATTTCGCTTTCGGTCTTGATGCTTATGAGCCGGCTGCTGACTTTGGCTTTTACCCGACAGCGAAATACGCCTTTGTTACACCGCCTTCTGTTATTCGGTTTTATCAAGGTCACTGGCAGACGGGAGCAAACCGACAGCAGAAAAACACAGCGGTTTACTCCACCAGTCGGCCTGTTAGTACTTCCCGGTCGCAAAGTAGTCAGCAGGCAAAGCCTCTTGAAGCCGCTTCTTTCGGGCTTTATTGGGGTGATGTGACTAAAAAGGAAGTAAAGGTCAGTTTTAGTCATAGCATGAGCCAGAAAAAAGAAGCGATAAGTGGCGACCAATGGCAGCATACCGGGAACAGAGACAGTCAGCGGTCTCAGCGATGGGATCAGTCCATTCAGGCCACCGATGAGAAAAACCGAGATCACTGGAATCAGCCTTCAAACATAGACTGTGATCAATCCAGCCCATTCCGCCGAGTGGATGAATTTAGCCCTCCGCACCAGATAGACAAGTTCGGCTATCTGATACCGGGAGCAAGCCTGCTTAACTTTCGTTTTGCCGGTCAGCCTTATTCGCCCGAAGCGACTCCTGCGGTTTACTTCCGAATGGGGCGTAGGATTGAGGCCAAGGTTATTCAGCCGAGGGATAGTAAGCGTTCCTCCATCTTCCAAAGCAACCGAGCCGAGGATCAGCCAGTTATCCTGCCGTGGGGCTTCGGCCAGAAAGCCAAGGATGAGAGCGTTACCGGCAACTATGGCGGTGAGACCGACCCGAACATTATTGTTAAGCCGGAGCCAGAGCAGCCAGAGATCAGGGAGAGTTATCTGCTTATGAACATTATCACCACTGTCGTATTGCCTGCCCGGACACCGCTGGAACTGCCCTCAATGGAAATCAGTCTGGATATTGATAGCTTCTCATGGAGCTTTACCGGAGAACTGTGGGGCGCTTCCAATATCGCACTGGTGGAACCGGACGAGAACGGTCCAAAGCAGATCGAGGTGGATATCAACGGCTGGAAATGGATCTTCATTATTGAGCGTTACAGCACAAACCGACGGTTCGGGGATGAGCGTTACACCCTCTATGGCAGCAGTCGAACCCAACTGCTCGCAGCTCCTTATGCGCCGCAACGAAGCAAGAGCAACAGCGCCAACCTGAACGCTAAACAGGCCATTACCGAAGAACTGGCGAATACCGGATTCACGGCAATCTATCCCGATCTGAACGACTACAGCACACCCGATTGGATCATGCCCGGAGGATCATTCAGCTACCAGAACCAGACCGCAATGCAGGTTGTCGCCAAGATCGCTACCACCGCCGGATCGGTCATTATCCCAAGCCGTGATAACGACCAGGTGAGCATACAGCCCCGTTATCCTGCCAGCCCTTGGCATTGGAACACAGCGACGATGGACAAGATCGTTCCGGCGAGCATGGTCATTAGCTTGAGCGCCAACTGGCGACCGGAGCAGGCTTACAATGCGGTTTATGTTTCCGGCACCAATGCAGGCGTGGCGGTCAACGTCAAACGAACCGGCTCCAATGGAGATAACCCCGCTCCCGATATTCTCGAAGACTGGCTTACTGAAACGCAGGTCAATACCGAGCGTGGCCGAAATGAGCTCGCCAAAGGCGGCAACCAGAGCATTACCACCATCGAGCTACCTCTGACCGATACCAACACGGCACCCGGGTTAATTGAGCCGGGTATGCTGGTAGAGGTTCAAGATATAACAGGGGACTGGCAAGCCCTTTGTCTGGCGACCAGTATCAGTGCAAGTGGCGTGGGAACCGTTATTCAATCGGTTGATCTGGAAAGGCATTATTAAGGGGTGCTCGGTGCAGGGTACACCGGGACTTTATACACGCTGGATGCCTTATCTCGGCATCTAAATAATAGACGTCGAGGGGATTATGGCAACCACAAATATCTGGCAGCAATTCAAGGCGTTGATACCTGAAGGAGTGCGAGTAGTAGCAACTATTGCAGCCAACAACGGTAATGGCACCAGTCAGGCAACGCTCCGGGATGGTTCAGTGATTACAGTCAAGGGAGAATCAATTTCTGCCGGACAGATGGCATTTATACAGAATGGGGAGATAATACCAATCGCATTTTCTAAATCCTTAAGCTGCCGCCAACTATGCTTAGGCATCATTACCATGCATTATCTAGAACAGATGTCTCGTCGACCACAGCTACCCGAAGGTTTTAATGATGTTGATTTTC
>NZ_LUKQ02000272.1 GCF_001647025.1 Endozoicomonas atrinae | reverse complement strand
ACTGATCCAGAAACGACTTTCGATCTTGCCAAAGGTTTTCATCGTCTGCCCTCCCTGGGAAAATAGCGATCAGCCTCATCAACATTGTGCTGGTTAGTACGCATCCACTTATTGATAAAACTCACCACCCGGTGGCCCGGGCCGGGCTCACTCCATTGGTCCAGCATGTATCGGTAGGCGCGCAGTAGCTGCGCGGCAACATCGACATCCGGACACTCCCAGCACAGCTTCTCATAGTGGTCAGCCGATAAGGTCTGGTTTGGCCGGTCACTCATTGGCCAGATAATGTCCTGCCAATGCTCGGGATGTTCAGGAATGTCCTGTTCCTCTGGGTCAATCATGGTGTGCCTCCATTCAATCGTTATGACTCACGCTAAATTCCATTTTTAAATATAATCACCCGAACTATATTTACTCACATAAACTTTAATCGCAAATAATTTCACCTTTGTAGACTTAAGCAATGATTCGTCACACTATCCTCGAGGCCTGCCCATACATTCATCGGTTATGTCGTGTTAAATTTTTTTACATCCATAAACAACCACTACGGAAATGCATGTGACGATTCACTGGTCAGAACGAGCCCGACAGAAGGCAAGCGAACTCGGCATCCGGGATCTGGAGATTGCATCACGATCAGGCTGGAGTAAGTCCAGTGTCAGTCTGTGGATGAATGGTCAGCGCGAGCCCAAGCTGGAACAGAAAATGGCCGTGGCCGAAGTATTGGGCGTGAGCGTTCATTGGCTGGATACTGGCGAAGAAGCCCTGGAAGATCACAAACTGCCAGTGATCACCATGGATGACATCGAAAAATTCTGGGCAGAAATTGAGGAGAAGGGGAGGGTATACCAGGAGACTTCCGGTATCCGCATTATCGAGTCCTGCAGCGAGAACAGCTTTCTGGTCATTATGGACAACGATACGATGATTGATCTGACCAATGCCGAGAAGAAGCATATTCCGGAAGGCAGTTCTGTACAGATTGATGTCGATACCATGCCTCAATCCGGCGATATTCTTCTGGTTCAGCATAACGACCGAATGGTTCTGAGGGAGTGGAAACGCCTCAGCGCGACCGAGCATTATCTCAGGGTCATCAACCGGCTCTACAGCAACCTGGATTTCACCCATGAGGGAGACATCATGGAGATTTTTAAAGGAACAGCGGTAGGCTATAGCCTGTCACTTCGTTAATGACACCAGGTTTCCAGATTACCTCCACGGCCAGAAGTGCCGTGGTTTCCTTTAAACTGTTTGACCGTCATTAACCCGCCTTGAATCCCGATATGTAAACAACAAAACTCCGAACCATAAACCGCTCAATCACACGAAAAGCCAATATTTAAATAACGAAATAACCCACTCAGTCCTTCAACCCTCCTACAGCCACTAAATTCAGTGACCATTTACATTGTTTAGTCAATATCTATCAACGCCATTCTCAGTATAGATAAATATTATCTATTCCCTATTTGTAAATTATTATTCCTTGTGTGTAGATTAGATAATAAATAATAAATAATAAATCTGTGGAATATTAATGGACGCTGTCACCCGTGATCTCAACCAGCATCTTCATGCCCTCGATGCCAGAGAAACCCTGGAAGAGTGTATCGAGACCGAACTGGAACGAATCGAAACCGACTTTCAGCAAAGCCTGGAAACCAACGGCACCTTCCTGGTTAGAGGTATTGGTCTCATCACGGCCATGTCCCTGATCCAGTTTCTCATCTTAGAAGAATTTCACCCCATGCAGGGCTTTCGCTGGCTGGCCGTCAAACAGCTGGCCCATGACTGCAGTGACGAACACTCCCGCCTTTCCAGCTGGGACATCATTAACTATGCGAGCAAGCGAGGTTATTGCCGTGGCTAACCAACAGGCGATTCATGAAAACCGGCTGGCAGAACCGGTAATCACCGGCATCAGCGACTGGCTGAACATCAATCAATACACCTATGACTACGGCAAGGTCTGCCAGCTGAAAGACCGTATTGCCAAAAAGGTCTCACCGAGCATGACGGTTCTTCAGATCTACCGGGTCATCCGGGACGAAATCGCCGCGTGGCGCAAAGACCCTAAAACTTGTGATGCGGTGATCGTCGATTTCCGCGCCTGGTGTGAACTGCACGACACGTTATCCAAAGCACTGGAGAAAAGTTTCCGCATGGAAATTGCCGACCAGGTGCTCGCCGTCAGACACCGAATTCTCACCGATGAGGCCCGCCGCCATGCCCGCTAAAAAGAAAGTGCAGGAGTGTATCACCCAGGAACCCCACCCAATGACGGTGCCGGACACCACCCCCGTTACTGAAATGGGTCAGCTGCTCAATCGCGTTCTGGAGAACGGCGCCAATATCGAAACCCTCGAACGGGTCATGAAACTCTACGAACAGCGTCAGGCAAAGCTGGCAGAACAGCAGTTCAACCACGCCTTTGCCGCTTTTCAAAAAGAACTGCCTGCGGTCAAAAAGAGCAAGACCGCCAGCTTCACCACCACCAAAGGCTACACCATGAAATACAGTTATGCCTCCATGGATGATGTGGTGCAGGCGGTTCAACCGGTGCTGCACACAGTGGGTCTCAGCTACTGGTTTGAACAATCGCAGGAACAGGTAGCGGTACAAAAGGAGGTTGAACGACAACGAGGCATCACAGAAACACGACCGGTGACCGTTAGCATGATCACCATCACCTGCCACCTGGGGCATGTATCCGGTCACGCCATCCGCAATACCGTTTCCGGTCCGGTGGACGCCAGCGGCAACAAAAACCAGATCCAGCAAATGTCCTCTGCAGTCACCTATCTGAAGCGGATCGCACTGGTTGGTATCCTTGGCGTGGCCTGCACCGATGACGATGTGGACGGCCATGCTCCGGACGTACCGACGGAAAAGCCATCTGTTTACCCGGACGACGACTTCCAGCGCAACCTGCCGGACTGGACCGCCCGTATCGAGTCCGGCCGCAACACCGTGGAAGACATCATCATCAACGCCGAAAGCAGAGCCCCCCTTTCCCCCCAACAGGTTCAGCACATCCAGGCTATCCAGCCACGTTCCACCCAACCACACTCCACCCAGGAGGCCAATAAATGAAACTGATCAATGTCAAACAGGGCAGTCCTGAATGGCTGGCTTTGCGGCGGGCACACTTCACCGCCAGTGAAGCACCCGCCATGATGGGTGACAGCCCCTTCATCAGCCGTGACCAACTGATCTATCAGAAAGTCACCGGCTATACGCCACCGGTTACGCCCCAGCAGCAACACCGCTTTGATATGGGGCACGCAGCAGAAGCTGAGGCTCGGCCCATCATTGAAGCACAGGAGATGAAAACCCTCTTCCCGGTGACTGGCACCCGGACCGTGGAAGGCCTGCCCCTGCTGGCCAGCTTTGACGGCCTTGATCTGGATCGAAAACTGATCTTCGAACACAAACTCTGGAATCCAAAAGTCATCGCTCAAATCGAAGGGGAAGGTATTGAACCCGGTTACTACTGGCAACTGGAGCAACAGCTGCTGGTCGCAAACCAGAAAGGGGCACGAGTCATCTTTGTCTGCTCCGATGGCACCCGTGAAAACCTCCGCTGGGTCTATTACGACGCTCACGACGATCGACGTCATGCCCTGATCGAAGGCTGGCATCAATTCAAGGCCGATCTGGAGCAAGCGGAGAGACTGCACGACAAAGGGAAACTCCCCAACCCATACGCTGAAGCCGTCGTTCGACACGATGACACCTTCCAAAAAGCAGAACAGAGCTACCACCTTGCCCTGCAGACACTGAATGCAGCCAAAGCCCTGGCAGAGAAGACCAAACAGGACCTGATCGACCTGACCGGTGGTGCCAAAACCAAAGGCAGCCAATTCCAGCTCTACCCAACCTACCGCAAAGGCAATGTGAAATGGCAGGACGCCTTCAAAGCCATGCTGCCGGAAGTTCCCATGAAAGACCTGGAGAAATACAAAGGCAAACCGGCCACGGTCTGGACGGTAAAACCCCTGAACTAAAGGAGAACCTTAATGAGCAGAGGCGTTAATAAAGTCATCCTGGTTGGGCATGTCGGGCAGGAACCCGTCGTGCGCTATACCCCCGGTGGCGAAGCGGTGGCCAACATCAGTCTTGCTACCTCGGAGAAATGGAAGGACCGGAACGGACAGCCACAGGAAAGAACCGAGTGGCACCGCATCGTCACCTTCGGCAAGCTGGCAGACATTGCCCAGCAGCTGGTGCGCAAGGGCAGCAAGCTCTACATCGAAGGCAAGCTCCAGACCCGCAAGTGGCAGGACAATCATGGCCAGGACCGATACACCACGGAAGTCGTGGTCACCGGCTTCAACGGACAGATTCAGATCCTGGACAAGCTGAATGAGCAGCCTGCCCAGCAACAACAGCAGCAGCATCAGCCACCACAACACGCCGCTCACCACGGCAACCATCACCAGCCACAGAACACCCGCTACCCAGCCAAGACGAACCCGCCGTCATCGCCACCCGCTGAGGGGTATGACGACTACGACGATTCGATTCCTTTCTAACCCAACGGAGAATGGCAGCCCATGGATGGATTAACGGCCGATGACCTGGCTCTGGCCCTGGAGATCAAACATAAACGCGCAGCGGGCATCAACACCCGCAAAGAGGAAGCGGAACTCTCGGAAAAAATCCGCATTGCAGACCGGATCGGCGATCGAATGGGAGGACTGCCACTGGATGCTGAAACCGTGATGATCGAAATGACCGCCCTGATCGTGGCCATTACCGTGGGTATCCACAGCCCCCTTGCGAGGGATCAATCCATGCTGGTCACCGGACTGATCCTGCAACGCCTGCAGGAAAATGACCCGTACCCTAACCATCACTCAACAGAACGCATTCACTGATAGACACCAGAGCAGTCACACAACGCTGAAGAGCAGGAAGCGAGAGGACGTTGACTATGAACAGCACAGTGCTTACTAAAAACAGCACCACCCCCATCACCAGCCTGGATCAGGCTGAACTGAAAATCCGACGCGCCGGTATCATTCGCCTCAACCCTGAAGGCCAGGAACAGGTAGACGGTGAGGAGCTGCTGCAAACCGTCTGTGGCTTTAACCTGGAATCCAAAACCGTGGCTCAGGCGATTAAACGACAGATCGCAAAGCATGAGTTTTGCGAAGGAAAGGACTTTACAACATCGATGTTGCAAAGTTCTGGAGGCCGTCCCAGACGGGTTTATCACTTTTCGGTGAATGCCGCGAACCACGTTCTGCTGTCCGCCATGACCCAGGAAGGCAAACAGGCCAGGCAAGAGGCCATTGATGAAAAGCGGAAACAGCAACTCACGGATGCCCTCAATATACCTCAGTCATCCGAAAAGCCAGCGCTGGATCAACGGGAGAACGACACACCGCAGGTGTTGCTCGAAATCAACATGGCCACTTCCCTGAAAGCCATCGCCTTTGCCGAAGCACTGGGTTTTACCGGCAACCAGAAACTGCTCTCCGCTGACCGGCTGCTGAAAAGCCAGATCGGTTTCTCCCCGCTGGAAGCCATGGGCCAGAGACAACTGATCGCACCGGTTCAGAAAATGACATTTACCCCAACCCAGCTCGGGCAGATGATGACACCACCCCAGGATGCCCGAGAGGTAAACCGACGGCTGGAAGCAGCAAGACTGCAAACCAGGATCGACCGGCAGTGGATACCGACCGACCTTGGAACGCCGTTCTGTGAAATCCTCGACACCGGGAAATCCCACCACAGCGGTACTCCGGTAAAGCAGGTGAAGTGGTATCAGACCGCGCTGGATCGTTTAGTTCCCAGGGCCGATGCCGCCCCCGAAACGGTACCAATGGATCTGAATAGCCACGATGCTGACCCACCACTGTATGGGTCAGACGAAGACTGCGAGCCCATACCAAGAAAACCAAAGCGTAAACGGAACCGCTACGAGCTGGACGATTACTTCTCACTGGTGGAACTGGGGGAATTTATTGGCAGAAGCCGTCAGCATGTGGTCGAGGTGCTGGAGAAACTCCGCATCATCAAATGGACCGGACAGGGGAAAAAAGGGAAATACCTGCTCACCGATAAGGGCTGGCAGTACGGCCTGATGTACGACCCCACCGAAACCCTCTTTCATAACCGACAGAGCAAGCGACTGACCACCAGTAACGCACAGCCGGTACTGGGTTATGACATCCTGAAATTTTTCCATTAAAACCGGGGAAAGTTCAGGAAGCAGAAGAACACGCTTCATGGCAGTTGAAGCATCTTACGGGATAACAGAACCCTGTTATCCGATCGCCAGGAAAGGAGACCATGGCATGGACGTGAAATCACCCATCGAATGCATCAATTACTCAACCCGAGAAGCCGCGTTGTACATCGGGGTCTGTAAAAGTGCTCTGGATAAATCAAGAGTATCGGGCGTGCTGTTTGGCCAGACCCCGCCCCCATTTCTAAAACTGGGACGTTCCATCCGCTACCGGGTCGAAGACCTGAAAGCGTGGCTGGACCAGCAGCAATCCTATGAAACTCTGGCACAGGCTGAGTCGGATAAAAATTTCGGCGACTATCCGAACTGATTCCGAACCTGACCAAACGCACAAAAGGCTTCCCGAGGGAAGCCTTTGTTTTTTCTACACTTTAAATTGGGTGCCTGGCGATGACCTACTCTCACATGGGGAAGCCCCACACTACCATCGGCGATCGGTCATTTCACTACTGAGTTCGGGATGGGATCAGGTGGTTCTAACCTTCTATGGTCGCCAGGCGAAACTTTAACAAGAGATCTTTATACCTCTTGTCTGGAATCCGTCTGATTTAAGCTAAATCTTGTTCTTGCT
>NZ_LUKQ02000271.1 GCF_001647025.1 Endozoicomonas atrinae | reverse complement strand
ACGATTAAACGCTCCCCTCAGAGGCGGCCTCCCTGCTTGATCCACTGAGCCAGAATCTTGTCGAGTTTTTCTTCATTGTCGTTAAACTCTTTCTGCGGCATGGCCGCAATCTGTTCCAGCGTCAGGCTCGGTTGGTGCCCCCGGGTTTTAGGGACTGAGTGGGTCCGCACCGGCGGTTCACTCAGCTGCTTTGCCTGCTGCATTTTCTGTACTGGATCAGGTGCCGGTTTCGGTGCAGGCTTGTTTACACCTGCGGCCTCTTTATAGAGACTCATGACCTGCGCTGCACCCAGTGGGCTGACACGACTCAACTCCTGAACATCAGCAGCCTGTCGTGCAAACCAGCCTTTAAAATCCTCACTGGCAGAGATCTGCTCTACATCGGGATGCAGACTGCGCAACTTGTTCCAGAATGCATGTTGTGCCCGCTCCGCCTCCTGCTCCTGCCGAGCCTTCTCAATAGCGGCCAGCCGCTGTTCCAGTTTGCG
This sequence comes from Endozoicomonas atrinae, assembly GCF_001647025.1. Lineage (GTDB taxonomy): Bacteria > Pseudomonadota > Gammaproteobacteria > Pseudomonadales > Endozoicomonadaceae > Endozoicomonas > Endozoicomonas atrinae. The sequence goes on along the minus strand of NZ_LUKQ02000271.1, from coordinate 6,352 downwards.
GTTGAGCTGTTCCGACTCATCCAGCTTGTTGAACACCGGGTCCAGCTCCTGGTAGTCCTTGCGGAGTTCCTGGAACTGGTCGGACGGCTCTGGCTCACTGTTTGGCTGAGCAGTACCCTGCTGACTGAGCAGATCCACCTTGGCCTTCAGCAGCGCCATCTGCTGCTGAAGCTCGGTATTGCTCCGCTCCAGATCAGCGGCTTTCTGGGTGGCCTGAGTCATCAGGGCATGGGCATTCTTGCGGGACTCTTCCGCCTTGGTGTACTTGTCCTGCCAGTCTTCACCGTCATCGTCATTGGATGCTGGAGCAGGCGGCTCTGACGGTTCGTCATCAGCGTCCGACTCCGGTTCGGGTGGCGGGGGTAGCTCATCAGCGGGCGGGTTCTGATCGGTTTGCTTGTCCTGCTCGTCCTCTTGCTGGGCAAAAGCGGCAGGGGCGTCCGTAGTCAGACCCATAAGGGCGGCCAGTTCGGCATCGGTTTCCTGATCCAGTTTTTCGGCATCAATAGCCATTTCACTCTCCCTGTGGGGCTCGTTGGCTTGTCCACTTGGTTGCGCCTATGAAAGTCCGTGGGGCTCTGGGCTTGTCCATGTTCTTTCAGGCATTGTTCGCCGCCCGCTTTCCGCTGCCCGCGACCCGTAAAAGACGATACTGGTTTGGCTTTTACGGGAAGCGGGGAGCGGACAGCGGGGAGCGACGAAAGTTATTGTCGTAAATAGGTTCGCGATCGCTGCGCCAGTTGCATCAGATCACTGAGTTCCTGAGTCTTACCCTGCAGGATGCGCAATTCGGTTGAATCCCGGGCGTGGGACATTTTCTCCAGCAGTTCCGCCCGGCGACGTTGCAGGTGCTCGACCAGCGTCTGGTAATCCGGGTTGCCTTCCAGCCGCAGGATCGCCTCCGCCTCCTGGCTGGTCAGGTGCAGTGGGTTGTGCATAGAGTTCTTCCTCAGGGCGCAGGGCTTTATCGGGGTCAATATCCAGGGCTTTCAGGTATTCGTTCAGCAGGTATCGGTGGTCGGTCATCGGCCCCAGTACCTCGTTCATGGTCACGTTCAGGGCGTTCATCATCCGTTCGCTCTGGATCTCCTTCGCCACCAGGGCGGCACTGCCCATGGGCACCACGTCCAGATCGCCCCGTTTGTCGTCCATCTCCGCCCAGCGCATGGCAAAGTTGAACAGGCTCTCGATCAGGGGCACCGTGGCGTAGTCGTCGATGTTTTTCACCACGCTTTTCAGGGCCACATTGGCGGCGGTCATCAACATGCTCATGCCGCTTGCGGTCTTGTTCAGGCTCTGGGTCTGTTCGCCGTGGGTGTAGCTGGGCAGTGAGGTTTCCTCGTCGGCAAAGCGCCGGAACAGTTCAAAGATGCCGGACAGGTCTTTCTGGTTACTCTGGATATTGATGGCCTGAATCATCGGCCCTTCGCCATCGGAGCCGTCATACCACCACATCCGGTAGGGGTAGACCTTTTTGGCATCTTCCAGGCTGGTGCCCTCCGGCAGTTTGGAGACATCCATCTGGAACATGGGACCGGCAGTGAGGGCGGCATTGTCCAGCAGCGCCCGGCCTGTGGAGTTCATCACATCCTGACTATCGTTCATCATGTAGGGGATACCGATGCCCCAGAAGCGATGGAGCACCGTCTCATAGGGAACGAACTTGTAGGGAATGGCTTCCGGTTTTAACGGGTTGAGCCGTGCCATGATCATCCGGCCATCGCAGACCCAGATGTTGCCCTGGTACTCCGTGTGCTCATCAATGTCGGTAACGCCGTACTCCATCAGTTGATGGCCGTCTACCGGTCCCCAGTACTCCAGCACGTCATAACGGTTGGAGGTAATGTGCGGGTCATCCGACTCATTGAGGTTGTTGAGCTCTTTTTCGTAATCCAGCGGGACGTGATTGCCTTCCGGTGAATGAGCCAGAATCTCCATCACCGTGTCGGTTTCAACGCCATGGCTGTCCGCCAGTTCCCGCAGTTCATGTTTGGTCAGCACATGACGGCGGAACAGATCGTTGGGCTTGCCACAATCGTGGGAGTAAGGGTCAGGGAACATATCGAAAATGCTGGCCCACTCCACATCCGGCTCGATACTCTGCTGCTCATTAAGCTGCCACTCCTCCCCTTCCGCCTCCCACTTCTCATGCTTACGGATATTGAGGGTGGCCACTTTGATACACCCCGTGCCCAGAGTCACCTGTTCCCGGGTGACCTTCTTCAGCTCGGTCAGGGCGTCAGCATTGACCAGGTAGTCCTTGATCTTGCGCTTCATCGCCATGGCCGCTTTATTGGCCCGTTCCAGCGCCTCCGCCATTAGCGCCCGCTCCATCTCATCGTACCGTTCCTGGATAAGCTGGTTGCGCGTCTGGGGATCAAGGGGATAGGGCAGCAGCTCCTGAATGGCGGTCATGCGGAGGTGCCGTTTGATGCTGTCGGGTATCTCAGCCAGGGGGCTGGGCACGATATCCCAGAAGCTGTCGATGTTTTGGAACAGCAGGTCAATCAACCGGGAGTAGGCGGTGTTCACCTTGGTGGTGGTGATCTTGATAAACACCCGGCTCAGTGCCTGCTGCTCATCCATGATCCGGATCTGTTCAGGGCCATACTCCCCTTTCACGGCTCGAAGCGATGCAAGCCATTCTTCTTCCACTTCCCGCCGGGCTTCCCGGTATCCCTGCCAGCGGCTTTGCAGGTCAGAGGCAAAGGCATCCCGCACCGCCTGTTCACGACGCTCGTTGTCCAGGGCTTCATCCAGCTCTGCCTTGGTTACCTCGTCCGGGGTAGCGATCCTGACCAGTCCGTTGTCCATTATCGGTTCTGTTTCCCTCTGCGCCTGATCCACTCAAGCCGGTGGCCAGCCATGATGGCGGGGTAGTTCCCCACCACCCGCTGGGTGAAACGTATGATTCTGTGTTCCATCAGTAAGCCGACTTGCCCGGAGCCCGATACCTCAGCTCGTTGATATTGATCTTCCGTCGTGGAAGTTTGAGCACCATCTGCTGGGCGATGGCGTAGCTGATCACCCGGTCATCGAAGCAGCCTTCCTGCGCGTTGGTGCTGCCGTTGTCTTCAATGACGTAGGTCTGGCACTCAGCAATAGTGTCCTTGTTGCAGATACCCGACTCACCATCCCGCAGCAGTGCCGCCAGGTGGTCGATCATCAGGGGCTTGGATTTCGTGGTGGTCTGCCAGCCGAGGCGCTTGGTGCGCTTCTGGGTTCTCTGGTCCACCGTGGTTTCCATGTACAGATTGGGGTACTTCAGGTCTTTCAGTTTGGTCAGGGTGGTGAGACCGTGGTTGTTTCTTTCCACGCCGACAAGGGCATTGTGGTAGTAACGGCCCAGGTGGTTGAGCATTTTGCCCAAATCGTCCGGTGCCACATGCCCATGCCAGTGGGCCACCTGGTAACCCTCACGGTCACACACGTCGATGGTCGAGTAATCACCGTGCTTGTGCTGGTCATTGGCCGGTGCCAGCCCTTCCGCCACATCCGATCCCACCACATACTGGGTAGCGGGTTTGGGATGCTCCCAGATCTGCAGCAGACCCGGCTTGTGCCGGTTGATACCGTTGGGGGTCAGTTCAATGGACTGGGTTGGGGAGTAACACTCGACTTTGGCCGCTTCGGTGTGTTTGGGATCGAACACCGGACGACCGGAAAACAGAAACGCCTCCCGGATATTGCAGGGGTATTCCTGTTTGAACTTGTCTTCGGATTTCAGCTCATAGATTTTCTGGCGACGCCACTGGAGCTGTTGATCATCCAGATCATACTGCTGCTTCAGGTATCGTTCGTCGGCGTCGACCGTGAAGTCGGCGGGGACTTCGCTGCGGTACTCGTCCTGCCAGAACCAAGGTATAAACACCAGTTCAAAATCACCGCGCCCAGCATCAGCGTCCATAACATAATCATAAAACACACCACCGACGCCATTAGCAGTGCTTTCCAGAATAACTTCGGTATTATTTTCATTGGGTACTGCCTGTAATACACCCGCTAGGTGTTCATCCGCATTGGGCCAGAACGCCACTTCCGATCCATGAAACAGCTGTGCCGTGGATGAACGACCGGCGCCTTTATTGCCAGCGGTGCCTACCCGATACCCGGAGTCGTGATAGAACTCCAACAGTTTGGAGCTCTTATTCTTCAGATCCCTCTGGGTAAACGGGGGCTGATTGTCGTGATACCGCTGCACCATATCAAACAGATTGGCGGTGGCATCCGCTTCGTGGGTCAGGATATAAGCCCGCAACCCCTTGCGATTGCTCACCAGCCAGTAAAAACGGCCTTCAGTATAGGTGGAGCAGCCCTGTTGTCTGCCTTTGAGCACCACAATTCTTACTTTGCCGATGCGCCTTCTCTGGTCTTCGATCCGGCTGTCCAGGTACCGCTGAGCCTTGTTGAGCCGAAAGGGAATCACTCTGGCGCTTTTGGTGCGGATCTTCAGGCACTTTCGGGCGTAGAACGTGAACTCGGTGAGCAGCCGCTCCCTGGCAGGCTTTTTACCGGGAGCTATGCTTCCTTTTCTTCCAGCCATTCGTCCAGCGTCGGTATCTTTTCCGCTACCACGGTCTGTTCGTGCCGATCCCGCCAGTGGTAACGGTTTTTCATGTACATGATCAGCATGGCCGGGGAGACATCCTTGTTCATACCCAATGCGCCCTGCATATACTTCTCTTCCCAGAACACCTCGGCCAGCACATCCGCCTGCGCTACGGCTTCGGCAAACGCTTCATGCTTATCGATGTACGACAGAAACGTGTTGTAGCTGATGCCCATCTCCGTTGCCGTGGCCTTACGGCTCAGACCGGTGCTCATCAGATCCTTCACCTGCTCGCACATCTCTGGCTTGTATTTGCTGTGGTTGGCCATGGTCAGAAAAATTGCTTGATGGCAAAGGCGATAATGCCTGCCGTGGTGGTGGCGGCAATCCACTGAATCACGCTGCTGATGGTGGAGTTCTTCAGCACGGCTTTCTCAATGGAATCCAACCGTTCTTCACTGCGCTTTTCCCGAAGAGCAAGGTTCACCATGCGCTCATCGTGTTTGGCCAGGGTCTGCAGAATCTGGGTAATGCCGTCCAGCTTCTGCTCGATCCGGTTGAACCGCTCTTCGTCTGCCATGGCTATCTCCTGGCCACGCCCTTCAGCTTTTCCAACGTCCGGGCACTGCCCAAGCCCAGCAGGCAGAGCAACAAAGTAATCACCGTACTGGTGTCGGCTGTGGGTAACTGTTGAACCACTTCGGATTTATCCACAAGCATCAAAGCGATGATGACTACATCACGAACAATCCAGGTCCAGGCCAGAATCAATACACAGAGCCAACCCAGTGCAGGTCGCCAGCCAGAGACAAAGACCGAGGGATGTTTGGCCTCTTCGATAGTGGCCATCGCCTGCAGGATGTGGGGTTGTTGCAACTGATGATTCAACAACAATTCAGCTTTGGCCCGTTCTTCATCGGATGTGAACAAAGCATCAAGTCCACCCATCAGCTCTTTGGCTATCCCTGCCATCGGGTTCAGGTTAATCATCGTCCACCAGCTCGAAGTGTGGGTAATCCTTAAACCGGTGATCCTTGATTTCACCATCCCGGTCCCAGTCACCACCCCAGCGCAGTTTGATGCCCATCCCCTGGGCAATACCCAGAACAAAACCGGCAAAGTGGGCAGCTCGTTGATCGTCGAACCAGTTGATGGGATAAGCCATCACATCCACTGCCTTACTGGGTAGCTCGTTGTGGTTACTGTCAGGCCATTGCAATTCCGACTTGCCACTCTCAAACGCCAGCGCCTGATCAGCTTCACTTCGATGACCACAGATAATCGTGCAGTCGTAATGCTCGATCACTTTATTGAAGACACGCTGAAGCCGCTCATCACAAGTCGACAACTGTCGCTTTGACGAAGCGGAAAAGTGAAACATGAAGTCCCTTTTTTTAGTGGTTCAGTTTGGAGGTGCCAAACATAGAAAACCCGGCAATGAGAGCCGGGTTTCTTTGAAGGATTTACGCATGTGGAGAATCAAGTTTTGGGAACTTTCCCAACCTAGAGTTTTACCGTACGTTTACTGACATTTTGAGTCAAGGTCAGTGGTCAGATGCTAGTCGTATCGGATACTGCCCGCCTGTTCCAGCAAGGCTTGGGCCTCATCTTCGGCCTGCGTAATCCATTCACTGCACACCCGATTGCATGCTTGCTTCCAGCGATACACCGTCCGTTCACTTTTGCCGGTGATATCAAACCGCCCCTTTCGGGATCTCAATTGAGGATGCTGCAGTTCCACCATCAGCCAGAGCCTCAGCAACACCGGATTGCTGCGAATGGGTTTTGGCAGGCGTTCCTCAC
>NZ_LUKQ02000270.1 GCF_001647025.1 Endozoicomonas atrinae | reverse complement strand
AAATCAACATGCCCAAAACCTTCGGGTAGCTGTGGTCGACGAGACATCTGTTCCAGATAAAATGCTTGGTAATGATGCCTGAGCATAGCTGGATTCAGGTTAAGGATTTAGAAATTACGATTGGTATTACCTTTACGGACTGCGAGGCCCCTTTCATGTCGAGAATCTTTTGGAAGGCACTGGTAACAACCGCATCTATTTCCCGGGCAGCGATGTAGTTGATGGTGATTTGAGTTGGTGAATGACTGACGAACTGGAATTTTTGAATGCTTGGCACAAAGAACTCGCTAAGCACGATCGGATGGATCGAGTCAATCCTGCCGTCTGCGCACTGCACCGGCAACGCTTCATTGACGCGGCCGTTTATCGCTGTGATCGGTTCAAACTGCTCGTTGTCGTGACGGTGACCGCGGGTGACGTAGTCGCCCAGGTCGTAGCGGATGATCGGCAACGTCCGGTTGTAGAGTGGTGTGAGCACAACGCGTCCAATCTCTCCCGGGGCTACCGGAGTGTTATCAGCATTGAGTATTTCAAGAACGTTCTCGTCCTCCATTAGTCTCATGCCATCGCCCCCCGGGCGTTGTATGGCGATGCACATGGACTCGCTGCATGTGTAGAGATTCTGCACTTCAACCCCCCAGGCCTTGTTGATAGTGGCCCTGGCCTCAGGTGTCAGTACATCCCCGGACACCAGAACCGAGGCTGGTTCAATATGCAGTCGCCCGGCGATTGCCTCTAACGCCAGTTCATGGGCTATTGTCGAATAGGCAAACAGATACTCCGGCTGAAACGTGTTGAGCATATTCACCGTCTTTTTTAACGGGTCGAGTATTTAGCAAAGCTGCAAGTTAGCCACTAAAGGTGAGGTTGTGACAGCACTGGTTACACTGGCAAAACGGCCATGGATAGCACCGCAGTAAGCGATTCGCTTGCGCCTGAACAGGTGTTTCCCGCGAAGACTTATACTGTTACGCGCTATCATTACTCCACGGCTTCGAGACCAGGCATGCCGGTCGTAGGCAAATATGCCCATTGTTCCCGAGGAACCGGAGCTATGGATGACTACATAGTGGTTTTTATAGAGGCCGAGTGGCTCGTCTGAGTGAATCCACGTTTCTAATGGCCTGCGCTTGAGAAATGGGTCATTGGACACCGTGTCGAAGTTGTCCATTAAGATCTCCTTATTGATGATCGGGAGATCGGTAACCTTTATGTCCGCAAGTGATTCCGCAGTAATGCCGTGGCTTGAATAGTAATCGCGATAGAACGGAGAGTGCTCCCAGACGTAATTCAGTAGCTTGGTAAAGTTCTGTTGCTGGTGGTTAAGAATCTGCTGGCGCGACCAGTTTTGGCGTGTCCGAATCTCATGCGCTTCGCGAAGCGTAGATAACAACCATGAATGTCGAAACATAGATATAGTGACTCCTTGAAAGGTATGTAGCACTATAATGAAGCGCAGTATCGGAGTGTTGGTATCGCCTCAAGTCTGATGCTTACTGGTGAGTTGTCAGGGGTATTGAGGTTTCCAGGCCAAATGCACCCCGAATCAATTTTATTAGTTCAGCTCCATATTTTCTCTGCTGTAACGGGCAAATACGCCCTCCAGTCGGTTCCCAGATCAGGTAATGGAAAGTTCGGATAAACACGCCTTACCTCATTGGCAAAAGTCATGCCCATCTCACCCATACGTCGCAGATGTTGCTGTACAGAGTGGCCGATTTTCACTCCTTTTCGTTCCCGTTCCTGTGGCAGAGCGCGCAACAAACTTAATAATTTCTCTCCTAAGAAAGGCTCATCCACATCTAGGCAAAGTTCACCGCAACCTTGCTCGTTTAACAAATTGGGAATGCGCTCATCAATGCTCAAGCCCACGGACAACACCTTGGCTGGCATAGAGCAAACCATGGCATGATAACGTGATGTCACCATATAGCGGGCCTGTCGCAACAGTGCGACTATCTCGTACATATTATATTCATCACTTACAAAGCAAGGGGGCCGTGGGTATAAACTGTCTGCTAATGCCACACAGGCACGGCGATCCAATTGCTCCATGCCAATAATCACAGGAAAAAGGTTTTGTTCGCGCACAAACACGCCCGTTGCTTTTGCCAGCTCTTGAATATAAGTGTGAAACTGTTGTCTGGAACCGGCCGTGTCCCGATGAAAGTGTGTCAACCCACTATGACTTTCTTGATGACGCTTCAAGAAATAATAACAAAACGTTCTTTTTAAATCCGGTTTCACCGGCCACCAAAAAGGATTCACAGGGCAGATGGTCAAAATTTTTTGCTGCCCATCCCAGCCAGCCTGGCATAGTAACTTCTGTGCTCGTGACGAAGGTGCCGGGGTGAATGTCCAGGCTGTATCCGTTCCTTTAGCCTGTCGTATACCCATATCTTGTAACTGAAGGCGGGATGGCTCATTTCGGCATATAATGAGCGATTCTTGGCACTGTCTCTGGCAAAAGTGACGCAAACGATCATTCATTGCTCCAACCTCTGCTCCATACCCTATGCTCAATTTCTCTGCAACAGCAGCCATACCTAAAGCCCCCCCCATTACTATTGACAAAAAATCAGTAAATTTCGATGTAAACATCGAACCTTCACAGGCGATCACACCATGATGAGACCGGTTTTCCTGAAACAGGAAATGAGGGAAGCTTGCTTTGGGTAATGTTAATTGCCGGAAATTTTGCCCCATTCCCTGTGTTAAATGTTTATTAAAGGTAAGAAGGCTTATTTCTATCTGTTCCTCGCCCAGAATATGCTGAATTTGCCGAATTATTTCAGCTACGCGCACATCAGCACCGGTGTTACGGCTACCATTGTAACCGAGTAAAAAGAGTTTGAGAGGTTGGCCTGGTTGCCAGCGAGTAGTAGATGAGGCATTGTGACAGTGGAGATATGAGGTCAGTTTTGTATACCCGCGCACAACGTTCTGCAGGAAATAATCAATATCAAGCATAGCAACCTCGTTGGGAGTAACTCATTTGGACTCTTGGCTTTGAGTGTAGTTTTTAGCCGGAAATTCACCACATTGATTGTTGGGGATAAATTTCTATTTGACTGGGGGTGATTATTCAAATGAATGTATGTATGACTTTTTTGGGTTCGCAACCAAATAAAATAATGGCTCTTGTAGGATTTCAGACTGCTACTGGGTTGAACATTGCTGAAGCCCTTATCAACAAAGGTTGTCAGCATATTGTCCGGTAATGTTGCTCAACCCTTGTTTTTCGTGATCTACACTCAGTTTTCACTGTAGAGCAGTTCGGAATCAAAATAGAGCCTCTAATATTTTGATGAAATACGCCAATGGCGTATAATTAAGCATATGGTCATTATTGAAACTACGATCTTTACTCGGAAAATCAAAGAATTAATGAGTGATGATGAGTATAAGCTACTGCAGGAATCACTGATTAATCGGCCCGATGTAGGCTCTATCATTCAATCCACTGGTGGGCTGAGAAAGCTGAGAAAGCTGAGAAAGCTGAGAAAGCTGAGAAAGCTGAGAAAGCTGAGAAAGCTGAGATGGAAGCTGGAAGGGAGGGGTAAAAGTGGTGGTGTGCGCATCATTTATTACTGGGTGTCAGCCGGTGACCAGATTTATATGCTTTACGCATACCCTAAAAATGAGCAAGAGGAGCTGACTGCGGAGCAGAAAAAGCTGCTAAAGAAAATGGTAGAGAGGTGGTCTGATGGATAAATCAATGTTTGATGAGCTGTTGGCCAGCGTCCACGAGATGGATGATATTCGAGAAGGTAAAAAAACAGCAACGAGAGTGACTGAATTTCCTGAGGTGGAAGTCAAAGCGATTCGTGAGAAGGTGGGGTTGAGTCAGGGGAAGTTTGCCTTGCTGATAGGTGTCAGTAAAAGGACTCTGGAAAACTGGGAGCAAGGGCGTCGGCAGCCAACGGGGCCAGCCAAAGTACTGCTGAGAATTTTTGCGGTAGATCCGAAGGGGACTTTGAAAGCACTACATGGATAGTTTCAAGGTACAATGGTGCTATTATTGTCTGTTATCAAAAAATTCCGTACCCGGTTCCCTCCCCACCGCCATACACCTTAACCCTTACGATACCTGTCGTAAGGGTTTTGTCGTTTATAGACCCTTAAAACAAAGGGTTAAACTGATGATGCTGTGGTTTGTGGCCTTCCGTTTTTAAAGCTAATTTTCCCCATTTTTCTGACTTTTCTCTCTCCTCTCTGAAAAGCTGTGGTTTTTACCCTTGCGAGAACCACAGCGTTTAACTGTTTGATTCTATTGTGCTTTAGCTGTGGTTTGGGGTGTTGCAATTTTTTGAGTTCGCAGCCAATCCGGCGGTAGGGGCTCGGGACTGGATTCGAATTATTCTCTAGGGGGACATTCCTTGTCGAATGGCGTGAGGGTTACTCATTATGCTCAATAACATCATCAGTAAAATCAGTGCGCCAGAACTTATAGCCCTGGACTGTTGCCTGGGCAGCAGCTCCCCATATAGCTGATTGATAAATACGCACCCCATCCACATCATATGAGGCATTGGCTGCTGCCTGCCCACCTTCATCTTTGTGTCGGGCACTGGCCTCTGCCCTGGCACCAGCATCCCAGCCATCATCTACGAAGCGCTTCATAGCAGCATTGGTCTGGAAGACATAGAGAAAGGCAACCTTTTTAAAGCCAATTCCTACGCCTGCTCCAAGGGACGCGAAACGGTAATAATCGACCTTGCTACCTGTATGAAAGGTACAGATTCCACCGCCGGTAGAAGCAGCAAACAGATAGCTGTCACTACCGGTACATACCAGATAGCCTTTTCCTCTGGCTACGGCAGATCTGGCAGCAGGATGGTCGGTATATATTTCTGTCAATGCCTCCGAGGTGGCTTTACGGGCATTGGCTTTCTTTGCGTCGGGGGTAGAGCCTGTAGCACAGGCAGTGAGAGTGAGTATTGCTATCAGAATGGTAAAGGACTTCATGGGGTACTCCATCCATAAAGAAGGGAATGTGCTGAATCTACTTTGACACTGAGAAGCTGTCTAATAACCATTTTTATCATGGATACGACGATGATTGATTTATCGATAAATGATACTCAGTATCATGTTGTATCCACAGGGAGGTTTATTTAAGCGGTTTCCTCGTCTGCTGGGATAAAAGGAATAAGGCCTTTTTCATAAGCCACAACTTGCAAATCTCTCGGAGCGCGTCTTGCATCTACGATCATGCCATTAACCTCAAGCATCCAGGTCATCGGGTTCGTTGCTACTTTACTTGGAATGGTCCACTCTGGTGCCATTTGAAACATATCCAAGAGGTCACGAACTATTTTGGATTTCCCTTGGCCAGTACTTTGACCAACGCCAAAGTTTTTGTATAAGTCCGCAGCGCTTATATATGGATCCTCGCTTTTATCAGCTAGGAAGTTTACAAAACCAATAGCATGTGTAATGCCACATGCCCAAGCTAGGGGTTTACCTTTTTTAAGCGGTGAGTTCTTTTTGCGACATAATGCAGCGGTTGCTTTCCTTATGACCTCCGCATATTCATCGTTGAGAAACTTTTCAGAAAAGTCATCTGTTATCTGTGTGATTTCATCAAACTTCTCTCTCATATCGCTTGGGACTTTTTCGATCTTAGCCATGATACACCCTGTTGGCATACAAAAAGGGAAGTCTGGGATAAAAAGGATATACAGGCAAACCCGACCCTCAAAAGTATTGATGTCACAAAAGTTAGACTGAAACACAGTTCTGTTTTTTTTGCTTTACACACGTTTCAGCTACTAATTCATTCGTCATTTGATGACCTCTCTGGTGCTACCACTGCCAGTTTTCTGAAATGGTCTCGCTGTTCTGTCCAGAGCATGGGGAAAGGCTTCATACAATCCTTCAGCGTAAGCACCCATGTTCCGGTATTGCAGAGAATCGCTTCCTGAATATCCGGTGCCAGACAGGTCAGGCGGATCAACTTGGCTACCCGGCTTTTGTCCGTCTTTTCTTTGCTGGCTACGGCCTCAAGGGTTTTATACTTCCCATCTTCCAGCCACTTGATCCAGCGGTGACCTTGGATTAGAGCTCGCTGCAGAGCCTCCATCTCTTCATGGCCAACCATACCATCCGGTGTCTTGATCGTGCTCTTACCACCCCGTCGTATAATCTTGATGGGGATGGTTACCTTGATCAGGTTTTCCTCTTCCAGAAATTCAACGGTTTCTTCTCCGACTTTTTTGACAATGGCCATGGGGCTCTCCCTGCAGTTTATGGTTGTAGTTCAATGGCGACGGCATTCATGCCGTCAGGCCGGAAGTAAACGGTGACTTGCTCTGCAGCCAGTTCAATGCGTTTGATTAACAGTTCTGTCAGGCGTCGTTTTTCCGGAGCGAACAGCTCGTCCCATACCGAAGCCAGATCACCCAGTGCGGCCCGAATAGTAGCTTCATCAAGATTGCTATCCTGCTCACTGGCCTGTTGCCACACCTTGAATAGCAACTCTGGGCTGGCCAGTCGTTTACGTATCTCCTCCAGCACCATAAGTTCCAACGTGCGGGCCGACAGCGGCGGCAGCGGGCTGTTTTTGGCCCCCTGTTTCTGACTGGTGCCGGTCACGTAATAACGGAACAGCTGGCCGTTTTTGCGGGTACTGCTGGTGGTCATGGCCAGGCCGTCAGGGCCAACCAACATGCCCTTGAGAAATGAAGGATTGTTGCGGTTTCTGGATGCTCTGGCGCGCAGCTGGGCATGGACATCGAAAGTACCATGAGCCTTTGCCCATAAGTCCATGGGGATAATCGGTTCATGCTCACCGGGGTACCATTCGCCCTTGTTGCCAATCTCCCCGATATAGATCCGGTTGCGCAGAATGCGGTGAACCGTATTTTTGG
>NZ_LUKQ02000027.1 GCF_001647025.1 Endozoicomonas atrinae | reverse complement strand
GCGTCATTCGTAAGGCGATCAAGAACCGGAAGATTTTTCGGACTGATGAGTCAGTCATGAAGGTAATCTATCTGGCCATGGAAAAAGCTTCCGAGAAATGGACCATGCCGATCAGGAACTGGAAAGCAGCCATGAACCGGTTTGAAATTATGTTTCCTGACCGGTTCAAGGAGTAATAGTTTTGGTGGCGTTTACACAGAATTATTTACAGGCTCTCTCCACTTCCACTTCCACTTCCACTTCCACTTCCACTTCCACTTCCACTTTCACTTCCACTTCCACTTCCACTTCCACTTCCACTTCCACTTCCACTTCCACTTCCACTTCCACTTCCACTTCCACTTCCACTTCCACTTCCACTTCCTTCTTCGAGGCCTTCCTTTTCGAAAAGGACAGAGCCTGCCATAAAGCACTCAGAGTCAGGTCAGAGTTTAGATACTGTCGCTCGCTGGAAGGAACTGGAAGCTGTAGCTAAAGCCCAAACGCCAGGTGAGCCTGAGTGGTGTGAGGCTTGGGCTTGTGCCAAGGACTTCGCTTTGGAATGTGCAAAGGAGGACTATCATTTCAACCTTAATGCGGCCATAGCGCTAACTCGGTTGAATCATCTTGATCAGGCCATTGAAATTTTGTTTCAACAGTTGCATATGCTTGAACATGAATGTGATCAAGCGTACTTCATGGGCGTGAATAAACAGCTGGGTTATATATTTTACAGAAAAGAAAGCTACATAGATGCTGTTTATTACTATATGTGCGGCATTGACAGCTCAAAGGCTGTACCAGATATAGTCTACAACTATATAACCACCGCGATGGGGGCTTTAGGGGAAGGTGATTGCCCTGAATTCAGGCAGTTAGCAGTTAACTGGTACCACCGGCTTTTTTCACGGTCGATGGAGGCAAAGAGGTTGTCCGAGAATAAACGACCCTGCGGGGCAACTGCTCCTGCGTTGTTCTAGTTCCAGTCCTTATGCCTTCGTTGTGGCGTTTTGAAAGGCATGGTGTTGCTATGACTCGCCTGGCCATAGGAACGCCCTGATACGCTGATAACGCAACGAAATATCTACAGGCCCTAATCACCTCACTGAGTGGGATTTGCATTCCTGTCTTTGAGTCAGTATCACTATCAGGGTGCTGCTGGCCGTTTTGTTTGAGGAGCATTCTGGAGATCGCAATTGGCATCTCATTTCCCGTTTCTTTCTTTTGTTGAGGAGATTTGTATAGAGGGGTTATATACAAAACTTAAGTTTTGGCTTTTCTGCGGAAAGTTGAGCAGCTCTGCATTGAACTGTTGGCAAGGAGTTCACTTTCCCGGATCTTATTGCCCACTATTTGAAACCTCTGACTTTGCTCGTCCGAGCCAAGATACTTGGAACAGGTAGAAGAGTTGACTGATTGTTTGCTTTTTACAGACTGTCACGAATGGCAGAACTGATTATAAAATAGCTTGTATATGGTTATTGAAAAGCCTGTTTGCTGTGTTGTATCCGTTTGTGAAACAATGCGTGATAAGTAATAGTTTAAGTGGCCACCGAAAAGTGATTGCGTCTAATCCTGTTGTTCTTTGAATAGTCAGCTTCATGCTCCGTTTTAGTGCGGGGATATGGTTATGTTCTTGGAAGTGGGGGTGTTCGTACCACAGTAGGGTGGCTCTAAGGTAGCCATATACGTGATTGACATCGATGGATTCAGGCCAAATGTAGGCATTATCCTGGCGAATCATCACGGTCAGGTATTGTGGGCTCGGCGGATCAGGCAGGATGCCTGGCAATTTCCCCAGGGTGGTATCAATGATGGGGAAACGCCGGAAGATGCGATGTACAGAGAGCTGTTTGAGGAAATAGGTCTTCATCCTGAAGATGTAGAAGTCCTTGGCTGTACCCGGGGGTGGTTACGTTATCGTCTGCCGAGACGACTCGTCCGCCGGGATCAGCAACCGCTGTGCATTGGGCAGAAGCAAAAGTGGTTTTTGCTGAAGCTGCTGAGCAATGATGACCGTATTCGGGTTGACCACACGGGGTCTCCGGAGTTTGATGGCTGGCGCTGGGTGAGTTACTGGTACCCTCTTGGTCAGGTGGTTTCGTTTAAACGGGAAGTATACAGACGGGCTCTGAAAGAGTTGGTACCCAGAATTGGGAAGTTACAGTCCAGAGGGGGTGATATTCCGTTGTGAGGCCCGGAAGCTCGGAAAAGGTATCAGGTGTGTGAAAGCCTTGCGCTGGTTGTAGTTGTTTAATGTCAGGAAAGTCTGACAACAAACACATATGGTGCCTTTCTGAACCGGGCCATGCGTCTCGCCCAAAGGGGCGTATCAGGGTGCTCTTATAAGCTGAGCACGCAACGAAATGTCAACAGGCCCTGATCTGATAACTGTTCTACTACTTATCAGTCAACTAGTGTTGGCTATGGATATATATTCAAACTTGTGAGCTGCAATAGAAAGAAGGATGTTACAAGACAATATAATTTGCCATGGATTGCTATTGTACTGTTAAAGTAGTTGCAGCAAGTATTATCAGACCGGGTATGTGATAGACATGCTAAACACCCTGCGCAATATCGTACAGGAAGTCAGTTCTGCCTCTGATCTACAGATGGCACTGCAGATTATTGTGCAGCGGGTTCGTGGTGCCATGAAAACCGAGGTGTGCTCGGTCTATTTATATGACTCTGAGAGTGCCTCTTATACCCTGATGGCTTCAGAAGGCTTAAACCCTTCTGCTGTCGGACAGGTTACTCTTTCTCATTCTGAAGGACTTGTCGGGCAGGTCGGGCTGCGTGAAGAGCCCATAAACCTCGAAGATGCTGCATCTCACCCAAAATTTCACTATATCCGTGAAACTGGAGAAGAGCGCTTTACCTCTTTTCTGGGGGTCCCCATCATCCACCACCGTAATACGCTGGGCGTACTGGTCGTTCAGCAGGTTGAGCAGCGGCGTTTTGATGAACATGAAGAAGCCTTTCTGGTCACCATGTCCGCTCAGCTGGCAGGGGTTATTGCCCATGCCCAGGCAACGGGCTCAATAAATAATGTCTCTACCCCCACCCGGAAAAGAAGAATTGCGCGCTTTCAGGGAAGTGCAGGAGCCACTGGGGTAGCGATAGGTGATGCGGTAGTTATTACGCCTCCGGCGGATCTTGGTGCAGTGCCTGAGCGTACCGGCAAGGATATAGATCTTGAACTTGCTCTGCTTGACGGTGCGCTGGCTGCGGTGCGGGAAGAAATGAAAGAAACCGCTGAACGGCTTTCTGATCGTTTACCTGCCGAGGAGCAGGCACTTTTTGATGTCTATCTGAGAATGCTGGATGACCGGGCTCTTGGGCAGGAGATAAGAGAGCGGATTCGGGGTGGATCCTGGGCTCAGGGGGCCTTGAGACAGGTTATCGAAGAGCATATCCGCAATTTCGAAATGATGGATGACCACTATCTCCGCGAGCGGGCTGCTGACGTGAGGGACCTGGGGCGTAGGGTACTTTCTCATCTCCAGCAGGGAGAGCATGCGAGGGTAGAATACCCGGAGAATACGATTCTGATCAGTGAGGAGCTTTCTCCTGTCATGCTGGGTGAGGTTCCTCAGGAGTCATTGGCTGGCCTGGTTTCCATGCAGGGCTCCAGTAACTCTCATGTAGCTATTCTTGCCCGTGCTTTGGGTGTACCTACAGTAATGGGAGTGGTTGACCTTCCTTTTCATAAGCTTTCCGGTAAAAAACTGATTGTTGATGGCAATCTTGGACTGGTGTACTCCTCTCCAGCTCAGGAGCTGCTGGATTATTACACCGAAGTACTTGAAGAAGAGAATCAGTTCAGTAAAGGGTTGGAAGCCATCAGGGATCTGCCTTGTGAGACCCTGGATAATTACCGTATTCCTCTCTGGGTCAACACGGGCCTGATGACCGATACTATTCGCTCATTGGACAGAGGGGCTGAAGGTGTTGGCTTATACAGGACTGAAGTGCCTTTCATGGTTCGTGACCGTTTTCCCAGCGAATCAGAACAGGAAAAGATATACCGGCATCAGCTTGAAGCATTTGCCCCGCGACCAGTTACCATGAGAACACTGGATATTGGAGGGGATAAGTCTCTGAGTTATTTCCCCATTAAGGAAGATAATCCTTTCCTTGGTTGGCGAGGTATCCGGGTAACACTGGATCACCCGGAAATTTTTCTGGTGCAGGTCAGGGCCATGCTCAAAGCCAGTGTGGGGCTGGATAACCTTCGGATTATGTTGCCTATGATTTCCAGTATTTTTGAAGTCGAGGAAGCGCAACACCTTATTCACAGGGCCCATGCGGAAGTACTTGCTGAAGGTTTGCCGGTATCAATGCCGCCGGTTGGTGTGATGGTGGAAGTGCCTGCTGCCGTTTACATGGTTAAGGATCTTGCCCAGCGTGTAGATTTTCTTTCCATTGGCTCTAATGACCTTGTTCAATACCTGCTGGCCGTAGACCGTAACAATCCAAGGGTATCTGATCTTTATCACTCCTTTCATCCCGCAGTTCTGCATGCCTTGCAGAAGGTGGTGGATGATGCCCATCAGGAAGGAAAGACCGTCAGTATCTGTGGCGAAATGGCTGGTGATCCTGCTGCTGCTGTACTGTTAATGGCCATGGGCTTCGATATGCTGTCTATGAGTGCAGTTAACCTGTTAAAAGTAAAGTGGGTGCTAAGACGCATAGGTATGGATCGTGCGAAGAAGATACTGTCGGATTTGATGAAGCACGACAATGCTCAGGTTATTCGCAGTTCCCTTGAACTTGCCCTTTGTAAAGAAGGAATGGGAAAGGTTCTCGGTATCAAGAGTCGGCGTTTCTAACAGGCCTATTCACCTTGACTAACAGGGACTCCCAGTAGCTCAACCGTTACCGGCTTGGATGATGCTTGCTGTTTTTTGAATTTATAAAATACTTTGACTTTCTTTATGGGGCTCTGCTGCGAAACGATCAATGGAACTATCCTTGAGTAATCCTGCCCATTATCACCATTCTTTTTGCCTTTAATTGTTTTCTGCAGATTGACATGAAATACATCTCCCTTGTTTAGATAAATACGAGCCTGATGCAAGATGGCATCCCCATGAGATATATGGAAACGAAGCTTGCTGAATGCGTCCTCAGTCTGAGGGAAAATCGTTAAGGTATTTTCACTGACCCTTGCTTTGGCTGAACCGACTTCTATCCAGCTATCGTTAGCCAGAATACAGGTTGGCAGTGCTAGAAAAGAGAGAAGCATGGCATAGCAAAATCGGGCAAGCATAGGAGAAGCCTCAGTTCCTGCTGTTTGGACACTTTCCTAGCTTAGCTGATTCTGCTGTAGTTTGATCTTGAACTGACGGCTCTCACCGGCTACTCCTTCCGGCAGGTATCCCGTATCAATCCACTGCAGCTGATCGTGGCTATCGATCATCAATACGCAGGTGTTCCGGGTACCATAGTCTTTACTGGCAATAAAACAGCTGGAAAGCAATTTTTCCACTTCCTTACTGACACCAGTATCCGGTAATTGTTCCTCTGGTGGCTGATGGCTATCATGCATCAACTCAATAAGCTGTTTGCTGTCTGGAGGGACTGATTCTTTTATTGCCTGTGCAAAGCTATTGCGTGCTCTCAACAGCTTAGGCCATGGTGTGTCCAGCAGATGGTTGCTCAAACCATATATCCCGGGAGGGAGGGGAGAAATGCTATGGTCTTTCGAGCGGTTGCTAAAGTAATAAAGGCCTGTTGAGTCCATAATCAGAAGATTGAAGCCTGACCACTTGTCACTCTGTTGCTGAAGTGCATGTAAATAATCAGATGCAGGTTGGGAGCCTGTTACAAAGTCGGAAACCAGTGCGCCTCTGGAATATACGCCAGCAGGGCTTGGCACTTCCCGATAGTTGGTCACGGCGGCAAAGCGGCCATTTTTGTTAATAGCCATCCAGCTACCGCCAGCTTCAAGGTCCCGGCCACCAAACACATCGGGTGAGTCATTCCAGAAGTCAGCTGCCTGTGTCGGGCGCCGATAAAATTCATCTCGATTGGCAGCAAGAATCAGTGGATACTGGCTATCAGGCTGCCATGAAAAAATAATAAGGCACATGAAGTTTATTATCTTGTAGCTTTATGAAGTCCCTGGAGGCTGTTCGAGAATAGCGCCCGTATTGAGGATGGAAGAAAATTGAGGATAAGAGTTCCGTTTTGTAAGGTGAATAGTGGTTCTATTTGTCGAACAAAACGGAATTCTTAGACCAATTTACTACCACCGCAGTAGGGCAGTCTATTCTCAGACAGCCTCCTTAAAACAAACTATCATCCATTAAGCGAAAAAGCATGGGGAAATAATAATGAGTAGACTTAAGGCGGCGGTGGTTCAGGTTTGCTCGGGTCTTATTGTTTCTGAAAATCTTGCTGAAATTGAACGTCTGTTGATGGCTTATCAACAAGAGCACGTAGATATTATTGTTTTGCCTGAATGTTTTGCCATGCTAGGAGGTTCTCAGGCTGAAGTGGCTTTGAAAGCTGATGATATAAGGGGGTGGATGTCGTCAATGGCAACAAAAATGGGTAGCTGGCTTGTAGGGGGGGCAGTGCCTATCCATGATAGTCGTGATGGGCGTAACCATGCTTCATGTCTGGTTTATAACCCTGAAGGGGATGAAATTGCCAGTTACAACAAAATGCATCTGTTTGATGTAGAGGTGTCTGATAGTAAAGGGCGGTATAGAGAATCGGATGATTTTATCCCCGGAGCAAGGCCAGAGCTGGTAGATATTGGCCAAGCAAAGGTTGGTCTTTCGATTTGTTATGATCTCCGTTTTCCCGAACTGTATCGCTGTCTGGTGGAGCAGGGAGCAACGATATTAACTGTACCTTCTGCCTTCACAAAAGTAACCGGTGAAGCGCATTGGGAAGTTCTACTAAGAGCCAGGGCTATCGAGAATCAGTGCTATGTTCTGGCAGCCAATCAGGCAGGAACCCATCCTGATGGTCGACAGACTTATGGGCACAGCATGATCATTTCACCCTGGGGGGATATTCTTGCCGAAGCCCCTGCTGAAGGGGCTGCGGTGATTGTTGCGGAGCTGGATCTGGGTGAGCTGGCGAGAGTGCGCCAGCAAATGCCCTGCTTAAACCACCGCAGACTGTAAATTAGTCAGTTGATGGCTTGTTGGCGATAATTGCCAGTGTATCCATCAATCGCTCCTGGGCATTGCGTCGACGCTGACTCCGAACTGGTCTGTTTTTCTCATATTCACCATCACTTTGCAGCTGCCAGCTTCGGGTATTGTCGGTGAGATAGTAGTCCAATTCTTTTTTGATCCGCGCTGCAAGTTTTGGATCCTCAATGGGGAAGCAGGTTTCGATACGCATATCCAAGTTTCGGATCATAGCATCAGCGCTTGAACAGTAGACCAATGCATCATCGTCACCATTTTCAAAATAGTAGACGCGGGTATGTTCAAGAAACCGCCCGACAATCGAGCGAACCCTGATATTCTCAGAGAGCCCCTCAATTCCAGGTCTCAGGCAGCAAATACCACGGACAATCAGATCAACCTCAACGCCAGCCTGAGAAGCTTTGAACAGCGCTTTTATAATATGGGACTCAGTGAGTGAGTTGATTTTGATAATGATGCGTGCAGGCTTACCTTCTTTTGCATTGTTCGTTTCCTGATTGATCAGATCAATCAGACTCTTTTTCAGCGTGAAAGGGGCATGAAAAAGTTTCCTGACACGAACCGCACGTCCCATACCGGTCAGCTGCTGGAAGATCTTATGAACATCGTTGGTTAGTATCTTGTCACAGGTCAGCAGGCTGTAATCGGTGTACAAGCGTGCATTACCAGCGTGATAGTTACCCGTACCGAGGTGGGCATAGCGTTGGATGTGCCGGCCTTCACGACGAACGATCAGCATCATCTTCGCATGGGTCTTATAACCTACCACGCCATATACGACGACGGCTCCTGCTTCCTGCAGACGACGGGCCAGAGCCAGGTTTTCCTCTTCATCAAACCGGGCACGGATTTCGACAACAACCGTCACCTCTTTACCCTGTCTAGCCGCTTCTACCAGAGCATCGACCATTTCAGAGTGAGCACCGGTTCGATACAGAGTCTGTCTAATGGCCAGAACATCAGGGTCTTTAGCTGCCTGACGGAGCATATCCACCACTGGCGTGAATGACTCAAAGGGGTGGTGGAGCAGGATGTCTTGTTTCGCCACCAGATCAAGTACGTTGTTGCTATGCTTGCGTTTACTGTGCAGGCCTTTTGGGTAGCCAGGAGTAAACGGAGGAAAGACCAGATCCGGTTTGTCATTGGTATCGCAGATGGACATCATGCGAGTCAGGTTTACCGGGCCACTGACCTGGTAAACCTCTTCATTGGTCAGGCCAAACTCATTGAGCAGGAAATCAACCAATGGTTGTGGGCAGTTGTCGGCTACCTCCAGTCGTACCGCTTTACCGTATCTACGGGAAAGCAGCTCACCCTGCAGTGCCTTGGCCAGGTCTTCAACCTCATCTTCAAGATCCAGGTCACTGTTACGGGTCAGTCGGAACTGATAACAGCCTTTGATATCCATGCCAGGGAACAGGTCACTGACATGGCGATGAATGATCGATGATAGAAAGACATAATCGTTTTCCCGTCCATCACAGATATCTTCGGGCAGTTTTACGATACGTGGCAATGAGCGTGGCGCAGGGATGATGGCCATACCGGTATCGCGGCCAAAAGCATCTTTTCCTTCCAGAGAGACAATAAAGCACAGCAGTTTGTTCGCCAGTCTTGGGAAAGGATGGGCAGGGTCCAGTCCAATTGGGCTGATGATGGGCATGACTTCATGGTAAAAGAAGCGCTTGATCCATGCCTGCTGTTTTTCGGTCAGCTCGTTGCGACGCAGAAAGCGAATACCCTCTTTCCTGAGAGAAGGTAACAGGCTTTCATTCAGTATCTGATACTGAAGCTCAACGTATTCTTTGGCCTTCTGGCTGATTTCTTTCAAGACCTGCTGTGGCCCCATACCATCCAGTCCCACCTGCTCACGGGAGAAATCGACCTGCTGCATCAGACCCGCGACACGGATCTCGAAATATTCATCAAGGTTGGAGCTGAAAATCAGCAGAAAACGGAAGCGCTCCAGCAAAGGGTATTCTTCGTTTAATGCCTGCTGTAAAACCCGGAAATTAAACGCCAGATGGCTGAGTTCACGATTGATGTAATAGTCAGGATTCTGATAATCACTTACTTTGGGGGCTTTACTAACCACGGATTCGGACAGCTCGGATGATTGGGCCTGGGTGTCTTGAACATCCGTATGTTGGGGATTATCCATATGACCTCTTCTCAGCAAAAATAGCAGAAACCTGACTGATGACGGGTTGTGTCTGGGCCTGGGGTTTGAGGTGCTACCAATGCCCGAAAACAGGCGACTCTCTGAGCGGCGAATAGAGGCAGGGAGAATGTCGCATTATTAATTTTATTCTAACAGAAATAAGAAAGACTATTCTCCCAGTATGAACGTTTACATATTTTTCAAAAGCTTGGCGGCATCTTTAGCAAAGTAGGTCAGAATGGCATCAGCTCCAGCCCTACGGAAGCACATCAGAGATTCCATCATGACTGCGTCGCCATTGAGCCAGCCATTGGCAGCAGCGGCCTTGTGCATGGCGTATTCACCACTGACCTGATAGGCAAAGACGGGCACCTTGAACTCATCCTTAACGCGACGAACGACATCCAGGTAAGGCATACCTGGTTTGACCATCACCATATCTGCGCCTTCTGCCAGGTCTGCAGCTACTTCGTGAAGTGCTTCATCACTATTGGCAAAGTCCATCTGGAAGCTGAACTTATTGCTTTTGCCAAGGTTACCGGCTGAGTCTACGGCATCCCGGAATGGACCGTAGTAGTTGGAGGCGTATTTGGCAGAGTAGGCCAGGATACGGGTATTGATATGGCCTTCCTCTTCCAGGCGTTGGCGGATGGCGCCAATCCGACCATCCATCATATCTGATGGGGCAACAATATCGGCGCCTGCTTCCGCGTGAGACAGGGCCTGACGGACAAGGGCTTCAACTGTTTCATCGTTAACCACATAACCGTCTTCATTGGTCAGGCCATCAAGGCCATGGGAGGTGAATGGATCCAGCGCAACATCGGTAATCACACCCAACTCCGGGAACTGGCTTTTCAATGCCCGAACGGCTCTCTGGGCAAGACCTTCCGGGTTCCAGGACTCTTCCGCCAGCTCGGATTTCTTTTCAGCGGGTGTGACCGGAAACAGCGCAATGGCTGGAATACCAAGTTCGACCAGTTCAGCGGCTTCTTCAAGGAGCAAATCAATGCTGAGGCGTTCAACGCCAGGCATGGAGGCAACCGATTGGCGCTGCTGATTACCGTCGACGATAAACAGTGGATAGATGAGGTTATCGACGGAAAGTTGACTTTCGCGCATCAGGCGACGGGAGAAGTCGTTGTAACGCATACGTCTCGGGCGGGCAGCAGGAAAAGGGCGCTGAATCATACTTCTTTATCCTTTTGAGGGTGTTAAACACAGCCCCGGTTTCTAATTTGACAATATGAGTGGCATTATACGGGAAAGAACGTATGAGTTTGCAGGAATTGTCGTGCCAAACGCATGTTTTTAGCTATGGGAAGGCGTTATGAATAAAAAGAAATGGCTTTTACTGGTAGTGCTTGCCATGGCGATTGGTGCATTTTATACACTGGACGGCCAGCAATACCTGACCCGTGATTTCTTTCAGGGACTTTATCGTGATGATCCAGTACTGACGGCTGCTGCTTTCTTTGCCATCTACGTGACAGTCACCGGCCTTTCACTTCCAGGAGCGGCGATACTTACGGTTGTGGCAGGCGCCATTTTTGGGCTGTTTCAGGGGCTGTTGCTGGTTTCTTTTGCCAGTACTCTGGGTGCCACCTTGGCTTTTCTGTTTTCAAGAACCCTATTAAGAGACTGGGTCGAGAAGAAGTTTTCGGGCTATCTGAACACCATCAACAAAGGTGTGAAAAAGGATGGTGCCTTCTATCTTGCAACGCTCAGGCTGATCCCGGCGGTTCCTTTCTTTGTCATTAATCTGGTTATGGGGCTGACCTCCATGCGGGTCTGGACATTCAGCTGGGTCAGCCAGTTGGGAATGCTCCCGGGAACCGCTGTTTATGTGAATGCCGGTGCTCAGCTTGGGCTGGTGGAGGAACTCTCTCTTAAAGGGATTTTAACGCCACCATTGATCACTTCATTTGTTCTTTTAGGTATTTTTCCATGGATTGCCAGAATGGTGATGGAGTGGCTGAGACGTCGCCGTTTGTACAGTGGCTACAGCCGGCCAGCACAGTTTGATAATAACCTGACGGTCATTGGTGCTGGTTCCGCTGGACTGGTCAGCAGTTATATTGCTGCAGCGGTTAAGGCCAAGGTATCACTTATTGAAAAGCATAAAATGGGTGGTGATTGTCTGAATACCGGCTGTGTGCCCAGTAAAGCCTTGATTCGTTCTGCCAAAATGGCTCATTACCTTAAGCGGGCTGATGAGTTTGGTATTGATCATGTGTCTGGAGAAGTCAATTTCTCAAAGGTGATGGAGCGGGTTCAGGGGGTTGTTCGCAAGGTTGAACCCCACGATTCAGTAGAGCGCTATTCCGGCCTGGGCGTTGACTGTATCAGCGGCTCTGCTCATCTGGTCAGCCCCTGGGAAGTGGAGGTCGCCGGTAAAAGAATCACGTCCAGAAATATCATTATCGCCAGTGGTGGTCGTCCCTATGTTCCACCCCTGGCTGGCCTTGATAAAGTCGAATACTACACATCGGACACGATCTGGGAGTTACGAAAGAAACCGGGCCGGATGCTGGTGATTGGTGGTGGGCCTATTGGCTGCGAGCTGACTCAGGCCTTTACCAGACTGGGTGTTCAGGTCATTCAGGTAGATCACGGAACCCGGCTATTGCATCGTGAAGATGAAGATGTCTCGAAACTGGTGATGGACCAGTTTATTCAAGATGGGGTCGACTTGAGGCTGAAACACGAAGCTCGTTCTTTCCAGAAGTTTCTTGATCCCGACACTGGAGAAGAGCGTCAGTTTCTTGAAGCCGGTTTTAAAGGCCAGAAAGTGGAAATTGACTTTGATGTTGCCCTCTTTGCCACGGGACGACAAGCTAATACGTCAAATCTTGGCCTTGAAACACTGGGCATTGAGCTAACCGAGCCGGGGACCATTGAGGTTAACGACTACATGCAGACCCGCTACCCCAATATTTATGCCTGCGGTGATGTAGCAGGACCTTACCAGTTTACCCATACAGCGGCACATCAGGCCTGGTATTGTGCCGTGAATGCTTTGTTTGGTCGTTTCAAAAAGTTCAAGGTGGATTATTCGGTGATCCCCTGGTGCACATTTACCGACCCAGAAGTGGCCAGAGTTGGCCTCAATGAGCAGGAAGCTCACGAGCAGGGAATTACCTATGAAGTGACCAAATACGGCATTGATGACCTGGATCGAGCCATTGCCGATGAAGAAGCCCGGGGCTTTGTGAAAGTGCTGACTGTGCCCGGAAAGGATAAGATCCTGGGAGTCACCATTGTGGGCTATCACGCTGGGGAGCTGATAGCTGAGTACATCAGCGCCATGAAGCACGGTCTGGGTCTAAATAATATTCTGGGAACCATCCATATCTATCCAACACTGAGCGAAGCCAACAAATATGCTGCCGGTGAGTGGAAAAAAGCCCATGCCCCCCAGGGGATATTGTCTCTTGTGGAAAAATACCACGCATGGATGCGCCATTGACTATCCTTAAAGGGTCATAATAGGCATAAGGATGTTTAATGAGCGACCCGGACCCGTCTGATGGTGGCCCGATAGAGGATCCGATAAAGGATCCTGCAAAGAGACCAGTAGATAACAGCCCGCATTTAGAGCCGGCTGCCATCAGCGAAGATAAGAAAATCTTCAAAGAGCTGAAAAAAATCCTCAAAAATCGAAGCGTTATGTTGGCTGAGCCTTCTTCCCGAAAGAGTCTCAAGACCAATAACAAGAGCTTTAGAGCCAGAATTAAAAACTTCCTGCCAACTTCCATCTATAAGATGGTCACTCGTCTCAAACCCATTCATAAACAGAAAAAGATTGGAGCGATGATTGCCCTGGTTCAGCAGAAGAATCAAATGGCATGGCAGCGTCTGGGAGAAGGTAAGGCAGAGGGAGCCGGCGATCAGGAGTTGCGAAAGCTGCAGCTGGAGTGTGAGCAGTCCCAGCTCTGGCTGGATCTTCTGGAGGGCAGAGGGCAGTCAAAGGTTACCGAGGATCGGGCACGGGTTGTGGACTGTCTAAAAGACTGCGTCGCTGCAGAAGAGGTCAGTGATTTCAAGCTGGCTGATGGAGCTTACGTTAGAGCCGTTCATGACTTGAAGTTATCGATCATTCATGAAAATGACCTGAAAATTGAACTGCAGACTCCCAAAGCTTCGTCTCCTCTGGCAGGAGAGTTGAAGCAATTTGAGAAAATGCTGGTGGATGAAGCATCGGCTCTGGAGGCTTATCGACTCTATGGGCAGAATCGCCAGTTATGAGTCTGAAGTTTTCTGGTCAGGATGAAGAAGCAACCACAACGATAAAAAACACCAGGCAATGAGACCTGTTGTTGATCCAGCTGTTGAGTGAGAGCAGCTGGAAGAGCTCTGTGTTTTTGTATTCAAGGATGAGGTTTGGCCTCAGCAGCGTCTGGGGCTAAAGCATATAAGGTTGGCTTGGCAATACCACTGGTTTGCAGAACAAGCAGTGAAATAGCCCCGCTGACTATCACGAACTGCCAGGTCCAGTCTGGTATCTGACCAATCCATATCCCATTGGATACAAAAATGGTTGCCCCAGAAAGTACAAAGCGTATGGCTTCAATCACTATCAGTCCGGTGAACTTTTCCAGTAACCAGCCAATACCGATCAGGTTCAGAGCAAGAACAATTGTCCAGAGTACATTGAAGCCATAAGGCGTGTTGTGGCTGATGGCCATCAATACGGTGGTTGCCATTACAAGAATGGCAAAGTGGGTCAATGAATAGACTTTCAGACCCTGGCTGGCTTTCGGGTTATAGTTCTCATAGACATGAATATCCGGCATCTTCATCGGTGAAGAGACATCTGCAGGTCGATAGCCTGTGCGTCTGAACCAGAGAGTGAGTTTGTCTTTCCAGCTTTTGGTTTTTACAGCATCCCTGAACATTTCTGTATAAAGATGAAGGTTTGCCCAGACCGGGTTCCAGCTTCTCAGGGGTTTTAAAGTGCCGTAGCGAATGGGCTCATAGCTTTCATCCTCTTCAATAAATGTACCGAACAGGCGATCCCAGATAATAAATACTCCACCATAATTTTTATCAAGATACTTCCGGTTTTTTGCATGGTGAACCCTGTGATTTGAGGGGGTAACAAAGAACAGCTCAAACCATCCCAGCTTTGGAATATGGCGGGTATGCACCCAGTATTGATAAAGCAGATTAATCAGGCTTACCGTTAAAAAGACATGGGGAGGAATGCCAAGAATGGCCATGGGAACGTAGAAAACCCAGGAGAAAAGAAAGCCTGTGCTGGTCTGGCGCAGAGCAGTCGTCAGGTTATATTCCTCACTCTGGTGATGCACTGAGTGGGCGGCCCAGAGAAGATTGATCTCATGCCCTTTTCGGTGGTTCCAGTAATAGAAGAAGTCCTGCAATACAAATCCTAGAGCCCATACCCATAAGGCGTTGCCATCCAATGAAAAGAGCGCTGCATAATGATAAATAAGGGTGTAGATACCTAATTTGAAGATGACGCCGGTGGTGACATTAAGCATCCCGGTACTCAGGCTGTTTATGGCATCGTTAATTCGATAATAATCTTTCTTGCGAATGATGGTGACGATGATTTCAATAAAAATCATCAGAAAGAAGGTTGGTATGGCATACACAATCGGGTTCATCGGGAGCCTTGGTTATTATTTTTATGCTCTTATTTCTAACATGTAGTCAGGTAAGAAATAAATGCTTGTTTTGAACTCCAATGTTTCTCTGTTGTCCACTGTTTTCTAAACACAAGCAAAATGTACTCTATATGCCTGTAGAACGACCATCATTCTTTACTACACCTTTCCCTCCAAGGGATTCATCCAGTAATGAAAGCTTGCAAAGGCATGGGATAAAACGGCAAAGAGGATGGTCGGAAAGCGATACGTGTCCACAAAAAAAATCACACGAGGCTGCATTGTGGGAGCGAAGAGGGGTAATTGTTAAGCCTGAATTAGTATGTTCGTTTAATCAAGCAGACTGCGAAACTTTGATACCTCGTCTTGCTATGGCAGTGGAATTAAAGCTGTCAACAATGGAATTCTCTCGATATAGTAGCCCTGTTGTTTCTGAAAATGGCTTACTTCATTTATACAATGTCCAAGGTGAGCCTGATGCTGATAATCAAATATTTGTCCACTCGCTGATTCCAGAAAAGAATACTGATGATATTGCAGAAGATTTTTGTGCTGATTTTTGGAAATCTGTTGCTGCTCAGGGTATTAAGAACGTTATTGCCTTTGCAGATGCTCCTGAAAGGCCTAAATATATGCCGCCAGAAGGGAATGCTAAATTCCAGCTTACCTCTTTGCCGCTCAATAAAGGGGATTCCAGAAGCTTCAAAAATGGCTATCAAGTCAAAGTAATAAGTATAGAGCAGCTTAACGATATTCAGTCGATCGTAGCGGGAAGGCCTGTAACTCCGAAACCCTTTTCAGAACAAGAACCTGCCGTTGAACAGGAAACTATCATTGCAAGAGCAGTTACTCTTGAGTTGACTCCTCCAAAATCGAATAATAGTGCTGATAGCAGAGAAACATTTCAGGTGACTGTTGATCAAATTTTTTGCTGGTCTGAGCATGTTCGATTAGAACACGAGATATCCGAAAGAATTGTCAGCCGTTTTGGCTCTGAAAATACACAAGTTCATTGTGAAGGTGGAACCAACAGAAGCCCCGCTGCTGTATTGATGTATCAGCTTTCTGCAAAATCTGGCTTAACGGAAGCTAATGTACTGGACAAGATTGCAGAGGGAGTGCATGACATTCGATGTAAGTGTCATAACCGCAACGCCATCAACAGGCCTACGATAGAAACGATTATTAGTTTTGTTCTTAAAAATTCAAACATTAATATGGATAATATTCGTGTCGAAGTGGAACCCGTGACAGCTCCATCTACCTCAAGCTCAAGCATTTGGACTTTTGATGTAGAGGAATCAGCAGTAACAAAGGTTACAGTTAATGGATAAGCTTCAACAGAAGCCCTTCTTCGAGTAGAGCTCTTCTCACAAGAGTAAAGCCTCCATACCATGGACTGTCATAAAGTTTCGAATAAACGACCTTGGTTTCCAGGTTTTCATTTACTGAAACCGTCTGTGTTTTCAGACAGTGTTTGATTACGGGATGGATAATGTTGGAAGCTCCACAGATCTCACCGGCAAGAACTACCCGGTCTGGCCTCAGCAAGTTGACACTCATGGCTATTGCTCTGCCGAGATTACCCGCAGCCTCTTTCAACAGGTCATTTGCCAGTTGATCCCCATCGTTAGCGGCATTGCAGATTGCAGTGATATCTGCCTTTTTTGTCAGTGTGCTCGGAACTCCCGATTCAAGCAGTTTATGGCAGCGCTTTTCGATAGCGGGGTTACAGACCAGTGTTTCCAGACAGCCAAAGTTACCGCAGTAACAACGTTCTCCAAGTGGGTCGATCTGAATATGTCCAATCTCTCCGACGGCCAGAGTACTGCCCTCGTAGAGTTTTCCATCCAGAATCATGCCTGCACCGACACCGTTATGGACGCTGACAAAGAGACTGTTTTTAAACCCACGGCTGACACCAAAGTGATGCTCGGCCAGCGCCATGGAGGATATAAAGTTATTGATAAAGCAGGGAATCCCCAGTGCGTCAGAAACCTGCTCTGCTAGAGGGAGGTTGCTGACAGAAAGGTGAGGCATAAAGGTAATAATACCTTTTGCTGAATTGACCAGACCGGGTGTTGTTATCCCAACACCGGCAAGGCAATGAATATGCTTTTTATGTGTTTTGAGGAATTTTCTGAGTGTTGAAATCAGCTGCTCAGTAAATTCAACCTGATTCAAAGGCTGAATAGGTTCTGAGTATTTAGCCAGCAGCTTTCCGGAGAGGTCACACAATCCCAGGTGAAGCTTGGTTCTTCCTGCTCTTGCAGCAAGAATCTGGATCTGTCCCTGCCTGGGAGCCAGCGATGTAGCCCGACGACCTCTTTCAGAGGTTTGTTGTTCCTGCTCAACAATCAGACCTGCTTCCATCAGCTGTCGGGTGATACGGGTAACGCTACCGGCAGCCAAACGACATTGTCTTGCTATCTGGATTCTTGAGATGGAGCCGTGATCCACAATCGCTTTGTAGACCGCAGATATGTTCCGCTCTTTAACGAAGTCCAGATTGGCAATTACAGTAGTCATGAATCCTCATTCTCACGCTCTGGCAGGGGCGTAAAAGTTTTTTAACCACAGAGATCACAAAGGTCACTAAGGAAAGAAAAGATAATTTTTTCTTCATTTCTTTGTGCGCTTTGTGATCTCTGTGGTTCCCTCCTTTTAAGATCCTTTGAGGTTCTCTTAAATGTAGAGGCAGGGTTATTTTTTAAGCTTCAGCTCACCACCGCTGACAGTGCCATGCATGGTATAGCGGTCATCGAAAATAGCAAAGTTGGCAAATTGCCCCACCGCGATGCTTCCCATCTCATTGTCAACATGAATGGCTTTTGCTGCATTGACGGTAGCCATGCGAATCACAGCCTGAGGCTCAATCCCTTCACGAACACTATTGGCGACGGCTTCAATCATAGTGAGTGCGGAGCCGGCAAGCGTACCATCAGCATTGGAGCACTTACCATCTTTGTGATAGATGGTTTGTCCAGCGAAGACGAATGTTTCCATATCGGTACCAGCCGGTGTGGTTGCATCGGTCACCAGTACCAGACGGTCCTGCATCAGACGATGGGCAATGCGCAGGTTTTCCCATGACAGATGGAGACCATCCGCAATGATACCGGCTCCAATAGTGTGACTGTCGAAGATAGCACCGACAACACCAGGTTCACGGCTACCCAAGGGGCTCATGGCGTTATGCAGATGAGTGGCAAATGTGGCGCCCGCTTTTTCTGCAGCCTTGGCCTGTTCACAGGTGGCATTGGTGTGGCCAATGGAAACAATAATGCCCGCCTTGCTCAGCCTTTCAATCGTTCCTTCAGGGCAGACTTCCGGGGCCAGTGTCACCATGGCAATGACGTCGGCATTTTCGCAGAAGAAGTCGATCATTGCAGAGGATGGCTCACGGATATAGTCCGGATCGTGAATGCCTTTGCGCTGAAGATTCAGGTAAGGGCCTTCCAGATGAACACCGGGTACGCGGTCCGGGTGCATAGCCATGTATTCCCGGGTGACATTAACCGCTTGTCGCATATCTTCATCGCTGCTGGTAATCAGCGTAGGAAGAAATGCAGTACAGCCTGAGCGGAGGTTTGCCTCATGCATGATATCCAGCGTCTTGATGGAGATATCACTGTTAAATAGAACACCACCACAGCCGTTTAGTTGCAGGTCGATAAAGCCTGGGCTCAATGTCAGACCACCGAGATCGACCTTTTCAAGGCTGTTGGCACCAGCAACATCCTCTGCCTTGCCAATGGCCGAAATTCGGCCATTCTCTATAATGATGGTATCAATAGACGATTGCTCTGGATCACCGGTAAGTGGTTTGAAGTTGACCAGGGCATACGTCTTTTCCGGGCTGATGACTAGATCCGCAGACATATCAAAAGTCCTTGATGTTTTCAGACTCAATATCCTGAAAGTAGCGCAGAGTGCGAACTTTCAGGTCCAGAGTCGCAGGATCATCACAGATCATCATTGCTTTTGGGTGAAGCTGGAGGGCTGAGATTGTCCACATATGGTTGACTGATCCTTCAACCGTGGCCTGAACGGCACGGGATTTATCAGAACCAGTAGCCAGAATCATCAGCTCACGGGAATCCAGAACCGTTCCTACACCTACAGTAAGTGCCAGTTTTGGTACCTGACTGATGTCCTGATCAAAGAAGCGTGCGTTGGCTTCACGGGTTTCAGTGGTCAGAGTCTTCAGGCGGGTACGGGAGGATAGTGAAGAGCCGGGTTCATTAAATGCGATGTGCCCATCGTGTCCGACACCGCCCATGAACAGCTCAATGCCACCATAACCTTTAATCGCTTCTTCATAGCGCAGGCACTCGGCTTCCAGGTTTTCGGCATTGCCATCCAGGAAATTGATGTTTGCTGCCGGGATATCGACATGATCAAAGAAGTTACGGTGCATGAACATCCGGTAGCACTCAGGATGGTCAGCAGGCAGGCCAACGTATTCGTCCATATTGAAGGTAACAACATTGGCAAAGCTTACTTCCCCTTCCTTGTGCAGGCGAACCAGTTCCTGATAAGTCGGGATTGGTGTGCCGCCGGTAGGCAGGCCGAGTACAAAGGGGCGCTCAGGAGTCGGATTAAATGCCTTGATACGGCTGACAATGTATCGGGCAGCCCAACGACCAACTGCTGGCTTGTCTTTCAGAGGTATAAAGCGCATGTCGTAAACTCCATATGGAAGAGTAGCTGTGCTCGATCAGTCTGCTGGTAAGCTGACCGGTTGTCTCATCAGCGGTCTGAATTATTCAGTGTCGTGTAGTTTGAAGTATACGACCTGCAGTGCGTTCTGAGTGAGAATCCGGTAGCAGAATTTCGAATGGCTTCTCTAATCTGCTCAGGGGAACTGTGATGTTATTTATCATAGCTTATTTATTTTTCAATGAAAAATAAAGGCGGTTTACAATGTGCTCAACGGGTAGAAAATGTCTTCAAATGATGACCTGAGTCAACTTATTTGGGTTTTTTATTTTTTTTTGAAAAATAAATCAGTAAGATTTAACGGCACACAGATAGACACTCTCACTATAAAGAATTAATGGTTGATCAATCATGAACATCTTGGGTTACTTGCAGAAACTCGGTAAGGCGCTGATGCTGCCTATTGCCGTTCTTCCTGTCGCAGCCTTGCTGCTCCGTCTGGGCCAGCCTGATTTGCTGGATATTCCCTTTATGGCGCAGGCGGGTAACGCGATTTTCAGTAATCTGGCGCTGCTGTTCGCCATGGGTATTGCAGTAGGCCTGGCGGTTGATGGCGCCGGTGCTGCAGCGATCGCTGGTGCTGTTGGCTTTTTTATTCTGAAAGCAACGACGGCAACCATTAATCCTGACATCGATATGTCCTTCTTCGGCGGTATCATCAGCGGTATCGTTGCCGGTCATTCCTACAACCGTTTTCATGCGGTATCGCTGCCAGCGTATCTTGGCTTCTTCAGCGGCAAGCGTCTGGTACCGATCATGACCGGTCTGTTCATGCTGGCGATCGGTTGGGCCTGTGGCTATATCTGGCCTGCGATTCAAAATGGTATTGATGCTTTTGGTCACGGTGTTGCCGGATCTGGCCCGGTTGGTCAGTTTGTTTACGGTACCCTGAACCGTGGCCTGATTCCTTTTGGTCTTCATCACGTTCTGAACTCTTACTTCTGGTTTGGTCTGGGCGACTTTACCAATGCTGCCGGTGGCGTAGTCAACGGTGACCTGCATCGCTTCTTTGCTGGTGACCCAACTGCCGGAGTGTTCATGACCGGTTTCTTCCCTGTCATGATGTTCGGTCTGCCTGCTGCGGCTCTGGCCATGTACCTCACTGCTCATAAGAGCCGTCGTGCACAGGTTGGTGGTGTTCTTTTCTCTGTTGCCCTGACTGCATTCCTGACCGGTATTACTGAGCCTCTGGAATTCATGTTCATGTTCCTGGCTCCTGGTCTGTATGCCGCTCACGCTGTGCTGACTGGTGTTTCTCTGGTCGTTACCAATGCCATGGGCGTTCTGAGTGGCTTCGGCTTCTCCGCCGGTCTGTTTGACATGGTGCTAAACTGGGGTCTGGCAACTAACCCATGGACTCTGGTTGTTATTGGTCTGGCATTTGCTGCCATCTACTTCTGCGTTTTCTACTTCGCCATCAAGATGTTCAACCTGAAAACACCAGGTCGTGAAGATGAAGACGACAGTGCTGTGGAAGTCGAAGCATCCGTGTTGGACAAGCAGGGTATGAGCGACAACGCTTACCAGGCTCGTCAGTTCACCAAGGCGATCGGTGGTCTGGATAACGTAACCAACATCGATGCCTGTATTACCCGTCTGCGTCTGACCCTGAAAGACCCGTCTGTTGCTGATGAGAGTGTCATCAAGGCGCTGGGTGCCAGCGGCATGATTCGTGTAGGTGAGAAAAACCTGCAGATTATTCTTGGTCCACAGGCTGAAATCATCGCCGGTGAGATGAAGAAAATTGCGGCTACTGAAGATCTGAGTACTATCCAGTTACCTGGTCAGGCTCAGGAAGTAGCGGCGACTGTTTCTCATGGGACAGTGAAGAAAGAAGTGGAAGTAAAACCACTGGATAATGCTCTGTTTGCCCGTCAGTGCCTGAAGGTACTGGGTGGTCATCAGAACGTTACTCAGATTGATGCCTGCATCACTCGTCTGCGTCTGACTCTGAAAGACGCTTCCAGCGTCAGTGATGACAGCATTAAGGCTCTGGGTGCAACTGCGGTGGTACGTGTGGGTGAGAAGAACCTGCAAATCGTCGTTGGTCCTCAGGCTGAAATGATTGCTGATGAAATGAAAAAGATCCCGGTGACGGACGATCTTTCCAATGTTGAGGTTTCTGCATGACTCTCCTCAAAAATGAGGGCAAGCCTTGCCAACTGTCACTCGTTGCTCCTCTGTCTGGAATGCTGTTATCCATCGAGGAATCAGCTGACCCGGTATTTGCCGGCCGGTTGATAGGTGATGGTGTTGCGATAAACCCAACGGATTCTGTGGTACTGGCGCCTTGCGCCGGTACCATCAGTCAGCTGCATGATTCCAAGCATGCAGTGGCTATCAAGACAGATTCCGGCGTGGAAGTGTTGATCCATGTGGGTATTGATACTGTTGTTCTGCGTGGTGAAGGCTTTGAGACAAACGTCAAAATAGGCGACAAAGTGTCTGTTGGTCAGGAGTTGCTGTCTTTTGATCCCGAGTTTGTGGGAGCCAAGGCAGCCAGTCTGCAGACAGCAATGATGATCACGACCGGTGAAACCGGTGTGGTTGTTAACCCCCGTACAGAAGTAAAAGCGGGGCAGGATACCGTATTTGCGATTGGTGCTGAGCCTGAAAAGCAAATGTCGACCGAAAGCAAATACAGCCGTCAGGACAGCATTACCCTGACAGAAGATTTTGTGTTGAAGAACCCTCTGGGTCTTCATGCACGTCCTTCTGCCACGCTGATTCAGATCATCAAACGCTTCAATTCTGAAGTGATGATTCTGAATAAAGACAATGGTAAAGAAAGCAAGGCCAACAGTCTGACTGCGCTTATGGGGCTGCAGACGGTGCTGGGTTCTAACCTGCAAATCACCGTTACCGGCCCTGATGCCAAAGACGCAATGGAAGCGATTCTTGATGGTTTCCGAAGTGGTCTTGGTGAGGAGGTTTCCGATGTTCTTCCAAGCGCTGATGAAGCGATGGAAGAAGAAGCGCCACTGCTTGGACCGGTAGAAGGCTCCGATGGTCGTTTACCTGGTGTCAAAGCTGCGCCGGGTATGGCCATTGGTAAGCTGCATCACCTGATTCACGAACTGCCAGACTACCCTGAAGAGGGTGTAGGTGTCAGCGACGAACTGGGCCAGCTTGGCTACGGTATCCAGAAGGCTCAGGAATCCCTGCAGCAGCTGGTTACCAAAATGGAAGCGGATCACGTTGGTGGTCATGCTGAAGTCTTTGTTGCCCATCAGCAGCTGCTGGAAGATCCTGCCATCAGTGAACGTGCCCGTGAGCTGATTGAATCTGGCAAGAGCGCCATGTGGGCCTGGCACAGAAGTTTTCTGGCAGAAGCAGATGAAATGCGCAAGCTGGATAACCCGATGCTGGCGGCCCGTGCCATTGATGTAGAAGACGTTGGTCTTCGGGTTCTGCGCTACCTGATGGGTGTTGAGGGTGGTACTGATCAGCTGCCTGAAAATACGATTCTCTGCCTGGAAGACATCACGCCTTCTGAAGTGGTGACACTGGATCGCAAGCGGGTTATCGGTATCGTTACCCTGCATGGCGGTGCTACTTCCCATGCTGCCATTCTTGCTGGTTCGCTGAATATTCCTTACCTGGTCAACGTACCGGCCAGCGTTCGTCAGTACGAGAACGGTACCGATGTAATCCTTAATACCAACAAGGGTTACATGCTGGTGAATCCTACTCAGGAAGAGATCGCCAGAACGGTTGCCCGCCAGGAGCGTGCTGCAGCTGAGCATGAGGCTGCGCTGAAAGTGGCTGACCAGCCTGCAGTGACTCTGGATGGTCATCATGTTGAGATCGCTGCCAATATCGCCAACCAGGATGACGCTGAAAAAGCGGTCAAAATGGGGGCGGAAGCGGTTGGTCTGCTGCGTTCCGAGTTCCTTTATATGGAGCGTGCTACCGAGCCATCCATGGATGAGCAGGTAAAAGCCTATGAAGGTATTCTGGGTGCTATGGGTAAAGATCGTCCGGTCATTATCCGTACTCTGGACGTAGGTGGTGACAAGCCTCTGGCATATCTGCCGCTGCCAAGGGAAGAGAACCCATTCCTGGGTGAACGTGGTGTCCGTATCGGTATTAACCGTCCAACCATGTTGCGTAAGCAGGTTCGTGCAATCCTGAAAGCTGCTCATGCCGGTCATGCCCGTATCATGTTCCCGATGATCAGCTCTCTGGATGAATTCCGCGCTGTGAAAAAGCTGGTGCTGGAAGAGCAGGAGAAGGCTGGTGTAACCGTAGAAGTGGGTATCATGATTGAAGTGCCTTCTGCTGCGCTGCTGGCCGATCATTTCGCCAAAGAAGTGGACTTCTTCTCTATTGGTACCAATGACCTGACTCAGTACACACTGGCCGTTGACCGTGGTCATCCAAAACTGGCTGCCCGTGTTGACGGTCTTCACCCTGCCGTATTGCGCCTGATTGATATGACGGTGAAAGCAGCTAATAAAGAAGGTAAGTGGACGGGAATCTGCGGAAGCCTGGCCAGTGACCCGAATGCAGTGCCCATTCTGGTCGGCCTGGGTGTTCAGGAGCTGTCCATCAGCGTGCCGGCAATTCCGGTGGTTAAGGCCCGTGTTCGCAGCCTGAACTATGAGCAGTGTCAGAGCCTGGCTCGTGAAGCACTGACGCTTGATTCAGTAGAAGACGTAAGACGTTTGACTGCCTGATTGCAGATAACGGTCTTTCTGAAAGCCCCGTGGCCTTGGTCATGGGGCTTTTTTATTGCCCTCTGTAATATGAAGATTTCTCCCCTGATCCGTAATTACCCTATAAGTCATAGGGCTTTGATCCAGATCATCCGTTGGCTAATAGATATCCAATTATGATGCCCGCTATTTGGTCGTCGGCACTTTTTTGTTCACACCTTTATGTCTGCAGGGAGGCAGAAATTGATAATTGTCTGAGCAGTCTGTGATCACGACCATGGTTAATGATGGGCTTGCGACGGCGATATCGATGAAAGAGATTGTGGATAAGGCACTTGCTTCCACCGTGAAGCGAAGAACGTTTATGAAGTGGGGAACCGCTGCAGGCAGCGCAGCTGTGGTTGCTGCCAATACACTGCCTCTGAAGGCCTCAGCATCTTCTGCTGTAGAGACTGCGTCGGCTGAAGAGATCAAGTCAGTCTGGTCTGCCTGTACGGTAAACTGTGGCTCCCGCTGCGCACTGCGTCATCAGGTAAAAGATGGCGTTATCATCCATACCGAAACCGATAACACCGGTGAAGATGTCTATGGTGACCACCAGGTTCGTGCCTGTCTCCGTGGCCGTTCTTTCCGTAAGCGCGTCTACAACCCTGACCGTCTGAAATACCCGATGAAACGTGTGGGTAAGCGTGGTGAAGGTCGATTTGAGCGCATCAGCTGGGATGAAGCGTTTGACACCATTGCTGACAACCTCAAGCGCATCAAAAAAGAATATGGCAATGAAGCCATTTACCTCAACTATTGCACTGGCACGTTGGGAGGCACGGTTTCCAAGTCCTGGCCGCCTGCGGCAACACCAATTGCCCGTCTGATGAACTGCTGGGGTGGTTATCTTAATCACTACGGTGATTACAGTACTGCTCAGATTGCTATCAGCCTGCCGTATATGTTTGGTGGTAGCTGGGTTGGTAATAACTGTACTTCCGACCTGGTTAATACACGACTGGTGGTCAATTTCGGTAATAACCCGGCAGAAACCCGTATGAGCGGTGGCGGTGTTATTTATCACCTGGCTGAAGCCCGTAAGCGTAGTAATGCACGCATGATCACCTTTGATCCGCGCATGACGGATACGACCCTGGGAGCCAATGATGAGTGGGTTCCTCTGCGCCCGGGCACCGATGCCGCGCTGGTAGCAGGTATGGCGTGGGTGATGATTACCGAAAATCTGGTAGATAACGACTTTCTGAGCAAGTACACCGTCGGCTACGATGAAAGTTCTCTGCCTGCCAGTGCACCGAAAGGCTCTTCCTGGAAATCCTATATTCTGGGCCAAGGCAAAGACGGTGTTGAAAAGACCCCTCAGTGGGCTGCAAAAATTACCTCTGTACCTGCAGAAACCATCATTCGTCTGGCGCGCGAAATCGCCATGACCAAACCCTGTAACATCATGCAGGGTTGGGGACTTCAGCGTACTGCCAATGGTGAGCAGGCCAGTCGTGCCATCTGTATGCTGGCTGTGATGACTGGCAATGTGGGTCTTCCTGGTGGTGGTACTGGTGCCCGTGAAGGCAGTTACTCCATGCCGTTTGCTGCATTCCCGACCCTGAGTAACCCGGTTAATACATCCATCCCCATGTTCCTGTGGACTGATGCCATCACCCGTCATGATGAGATGACTGACAAGACTGATGGTATTCGTGGTGCTGAACGCCTGAGTCAGCCAATTAAGTTTATCTGGAACTATGCGGGCAACTGCATCATCAACCAGCATGCGGATACCAACCGCACCCATGAGATTCTGCAGGATGACAGCAAGTGCGAAATGATTGTGGTCATTGATAACCACATGACGGCCAGTGCCCGCTATGCCGATATTCTGCTGCCTGACCTGACCGCAGCAGAACAGCCTGATTTTGCCCCGAATGGTTCCTGCGGAAATATGGGTTACACCATCTTCTGTGATACGGCGGTTGAGCCTTTGTATGAGTGCCGCTCTGTGTACGACATGTGTACTGGCATTGCCAAGCGTCTGGGCGTTGAGCAGGCATATACTGAAGGTCGTGATCAGGAGGCCTGGCTGCGTCATATCTATGGGGAATCCCAAAAGATGAACCCTGAGCTGGGTGATCTGGATTTTGATGCCTTCCGTGAAATGGGCATCGTCAAACAGAAGAATCCGGGTGAGCCTCATGTGGAGTTCCGTGCTTTCCGTGAAAATCCGGAAGCTAACCCACTGGCGACGCCTTCTGGAAAGATTGAGATTTATTCTGAGCGTCTTGCTGATATCGCTTCCAGCTGGGTGTTGGGTGAGAGCGATATTATCCGGGCACTGCCAGAATACGCTTCTTCCTGGGAAGGACATGAAGCAGAGCATGCTGAACAGTATCCGCTGCAGATGTTTGGTTTCCACTTTAAAGCCCGTACTCACTCCACTTATGGCAACGTGGATGTGCTGCGCGAAACCAACCGGCAGGAAGTGTGGATCAACCCTGTAGATGCCCAGAAGCGCAATATCAAAGACGGTGAAATGCTGAAGGTCTGGAATGACCGTGGTGAGATCCGTGTTGCTGCGAAAGTAACCGAGCGCATCATGCCAGGCGTCGTCGCTATGGGGCAGGGCAGCTGGTACGCACCAGACCGAAAAGGTGTGGATCGTGGAGCATGTATGAATACCTTGACGACCCAGCGCCCATCACCACTGGCCAAGGGAAATCCCCAGCACAGTAATCTGGTTGAAATTGCCAAGGCATAACAGGATAGGAATAAAGTTCGATGAAGCAACTTGGATTTTATGTCGACACGGCCAAGTGTACGGGCTGCAAAACCTGTCAATTGTCGTGCAAAGATGAAAACGATCTTAAGGTCGGTGTGAACTGGCGCCGGGTCTATGAGTACGGTGGCGGTAGCTGGATTCAGAACGAAGACGGCACCTACGCCCAGGACGTGTTTGCTTATTACACGTCCATCAGCTGTAACCACTGCGCCAAGCCAGCCTGTACCAAGGCATGTCCAACCGGTGCCATGCACAAGCGTGACAAGGACGGTCTGGTGGTTGTAGATGCTGACGTCTGTGTTGGCTGCCGTTACTGCGAAATGGCCTGCCCATATGGCGCACCTCAGTTTGATGCTGAGAAGAAAGTCATGACCAAGTGTGATGGCTGCTTCGACCGTGTTGAGCAGGGTAAGATGCCGATCTGTATCGAATCCTGCCCGCTGCGTGCCCTGGATTTTGGTCCCATCGAAGAACTGCGTGCCAAGTACGGAACGGAAGCGGACATCGCGCCACTGCCAGACTCTTCACTGACCGAGCCGTCGCTGGTGATGAAGGCGAGCCGTCATGCCAAACCTTCCGGTGATAAGACCGGACGCATCATGAACACACGGGAGGTGTAACCATGCACGAGTTGCCACTGGTATTTTTTACGGTTCTGGCACAGGGAACCGTTGGCCTGTTCCTGGTACTGGCCTGCCTGTTGATGGCGAACAGCGATGCGAATCGTCAGCAGCTGTTGAATAAACTGCTGATGGTGGTTCTGGTGCTGCTGGGCCTCTCCGGCGCGGCAGCCATGACCCACCTGGGTCAGCCACTGCGTGCTGTGAACGTGATCTTTGGTCTGGAACACCTCTCTGCACTGAGTGTTGAGATCATGACCACGTCTCTGTTTGGTGGTGCTGTTTTCACCTATGTGGCCATGGTGCACTTCGGCATTTTGCCAAAGCTGCAGAAGCTGGTACTGGCTGGCGCCATGGGTCTTGGCGTGCTGTTACTGCTGGCCATTGCCAACGTTTACACACTGTCTACTGTGCCGGCCTGGAACAGCGGCTGGACCATCTTCCAGTTCGTGATGACCGCTTTTGTGGTGGGTCTCCCTGCAGCAGCGCTGATGCTGAGAAGTCAGTCGGCTACTCTGGGTGCGTTCCAGAAGAACACAGATCGTGCACTGGCCACTTTGGGCTTTATCACCCTGGGTCTGGTTCTGGTGGGTTACCCACTGTACCTGTTCTGGCTGGGTCAGGTTGATCTGCCTGCCAACCCACTGGGTCTGTTTGACTACCACGGTAGTCTGATGCTGGCCCGCCTTGGCCTGCTGTTTGCTGGTCTCGGTGTTTGGGTGATTGCTGCAACCCGTGGCAATAACTCTGCAGTTGGTCTGGCGGCCGTGAGCACAGTTCTGGTGCTGACGGCTGAACTGTGTGGTCGTATTTTCTTCTACGACCTGCATATGTTTGCAGGCGGAATATTATAATTGTTTTCCCATAATCTTTGATGCA
Source organism: Endozoicomonas atrinae (assembly GCF_001647025.1). GTDB lineage: Bacteria > Pseudomonadota > Gammaproteobacteria > Pseudomonadales > Endozoicomonadaceae > Endozoicomonas > Endozoicomonas atrinae. Next base: position 10,618 of record NZ_LUKQ02000027.1, on the reverse strand, counting down.
CGATGGTTATGTGCATCAGGAGGAAAACAATAATGAATACTGATGTTCCCATATACTGTTACTCCTACCATCGCATATCGACCAACAGGCAGTTAAGCGGTGGTGGGATTAAACGGCAGATAGAAGCCAGTCAGGCAATATGCAGGGAAAAAGACTGGATCATGGATACCTCTTTCCAGTTAACCGATATTGGAAAGTCTGCGTACCATGGAAAAAACCTGGATGATCGAGCCGCCCTGGGCGGCTTTCTTAATGCTGTGGATGATGGCCTGATCAAAAGGCCAGCCGTCCTGCTGGTAGAAAGTCTGGATCGACTCAGCCGGGCAAATATCATGGATGCTCTTGAGTTGTTTATCCGAATCCTCAATGCGGGTATCACCATCTATACCCATATAGATGGCATGACGTACAACAAGAATGAAATCCAGAAAAACTTTTCTCCTCTCCTGATTTCAATCACCTTAATGTGCCGCTCCCATGAAGAGAGCGAAACCAAATCCAAGCGCATCAAACAGAGCTGGAAGCAGATGGAGGATACGCTTCGTAATGGTGGCCTGGGTCGTTCAACCATTTATCCGCACTGGATTGATATCAGCAGCGGCAAGCCAAAAATCATAAAAAACAAGGCCAGGGTGATTCAGGACATTTTTAAACTGTGCGCCAGAGATAACCTGAGCTATGTGGATATCTGCAATACCATAAACGACAAGTATGGCGATGTTTACAACGCCATCCCCAGTAAAGTTCAGAGAGTGCTCAGATCAGTTAAAGTACTGGGGTTGTACGAGGCCAGTAACAAGGAACATATCAACGCATTTCCTGCCATTGTGGATGAAGATACTTTCTACCTTGCTCATGCCATGATAGCCAAGCGTAAAAAAATGCTGGTAGGCAGGCCTGAAAAACGGGCAGTGAACTTTTTTAAAACACTGATGTTCTGTGGTGATTGTGGTCGATCTATCTGTAATGTGGGGCGAGGGCAGACCAGTGCTTTTCTTTGCTACAGCCACTATATAAAACAGAAATGCGGGCAGAAATCGTCCCTTGGTGTTAATCGATTCCAGACGGCGCTGCTTTATGCGCTTTCGCTGATTGATAAAGACGATATGCTGGAAAAGACAGCCAATAAGGAAAAATCAAAGCTCTCCAAGACTATCATCAGTCAACAATCCCTGATCGATGATAAAAAACAGCGCATACACAATCTGGTTGATCTGATTGCTGCGGGTTCAAAAACCGGTATTGAAGTTGCGACCAGAATTGAGAATGAAATAGAGGTTGCAGAGAAGGAACTTGAGAAGCTGAAAAACCGGCTGGATATGCTGAACTCGCCATCAATGGCGTCCAGTATTGATCATGTTAAGTCCTTTCATCGACGCTTCCTTTTGGAGAAAGCAGAGAAAAAGGATCAGCAGCCTTTCATTGAATCTCTGAGTCATCTGGTTGAGAAGATCGTCGTACATTCGCCAGAGGACGGTTACCGAACCAAGGTGACCATTCATCTCCTTTCCGGTATTGAAATCACTGTGCTGGTCAGGAAAGACTATGAATCTGAAGTGTTCAAGGGAAGTAAGCGCATTGGAAAATATGTGTCGGATTTTCAAAAGCGCAGAAGGAAGAAGGCTGTGTGCTCTTAAGCCTTACGCAAGATCGCAAGGCTGAGTGGTGAGCAATTATCATTCAAATCATGCCTCCCTGTTCTCTTGAATCCACTGATTCACCAGCGAAACCAGGACACTGCACTCCTTGAGATTTTTCTCTTTCACCAAAGCGGCAAACTCATCCACCGTATCATTAGCAATCACAAATGCATAAACAAGCGTGTCATCCTTTATGCACTGCTGAATAAGGTCGGTGCTCTCTTCTTTTTTTGTATGCTTGTCCAAGGCATTGCCTCCTTAAAAATCAATATCCGTATCAAAGACATCAAAATGGTCAGCATTAAATCCCTGTGGTTTTGGGCGATCTCCGAGGTTGTCGTTCCATTCGCTGGGTGTGCCGGATTTTACGGTAAAATCATAAGCCCTGACCCGCTGCCAGCGTCCGTCTTGAATAACCTCTATACGACAAGGTTCTTTCATGTCCCGAACCTCGTTAATCCGGTTCAGTGCATCGCCGGTGTATTCCGGGCAGGGTTCATGATTAACCCGTTTTACCCACCATATGACCGCTTTTTGCCGTGCATATCTCCCATGTTCAAAGCACACCCACTCACGAATGGTTTCCAGACCACAGCGATAAGAGACCTGCATTGAGGGCGGTTTGCCTGATTTTTCATGAAGGGTATAAATGATTTCATCCACATCCAGCCATTCCGGTTCAATCTGGTTGGCCAGCAGTGCAGCACTGGATGCTTCCGCTTCGTGCTTTTCCCGCTCCGGGAATTCATAGTTGCAGGCAGGGCAGATCCGCAGGCCTGCCAAGAGCAGCTCAAAACATTCCGTGCACTCCTTAATCGGTGGTTCTCCTGAGCCTTTGCCTGCTTTTATACGGTCTACGGTGATTCGGTCGATGGGACCGTGCCGTTCAACATTGCCGCCATAATCCAATACCAGGCAATCCGACTTTCCGGTATCAGGGCTGATGCGAAGACCCCGTCCTAAAATTTGAACGTACAGTCCAGGGGATTTAGTGGCTCGAAGCAGGGCGATCATATCGGTCAGTGGTGCATCAAAACCGGTGGTCAGTACGCCCTGGCTGGTCAGCGCTTTAATCCTTCCTGCTTTATAGTCCGCCAGTATTTGAGCCCGGTTATCTTTTGGAGTTTCTCCGGTAATGCACTCGGCCTCGATGCCTCCAGTTATCAGCAGTTCTTTTACCTGTTCAGCGTGAGCCACACTGACACAGAAAATCAGCCATGCCCTTCGCTCCTGACCGTACTGAATGATTTCAGTCACCGCTTTCTCGGTAACATCGTTCTTGTTAACTGCCGCTTCCATATCGCTGGTGAGGTAATCACCCTGCCGGGTTCTGACGCCAGCAAGATCAATTTTTTCTTTTCCAGCTTTGGAACGCAGAGGTGATAGAAAACCATCGTCGATTAATCGCTGAATGTCGGTCTCGTAGACAATCTCATCAAATAGGGGCTGCTTTCCTTCCGTCAACAAGCCTTGTTTCATGCGGTAGGGGGTGGCGGTAAAACCAACAATTTTCAGTGCAGGATTAATGTCTCGAAGACCAGCAATCAGTCGAGAGTACATCGTTTCTGAACTTTCACTATTGAGCAGATGGCATTCATCAATAATGAGTAAGTCACAGCGACCTAATTCCTCAGCTCGTTTATGAACACTCTGGATGCTGGCAAACAGAATTTGAGCATCAGTATTTCTGGAATTCATTGAGGCTGAGTAAATGCCCGCTGGAGCCTCTGGCCATTGGGTAATGATCTTTTCATGGTTCTGTTCAATGATCTCTTTCACATGCGACAAAATGAGAAACCGCTGGTCAGGCCAATGCTGCAAAACACCATGGATAAAGTCAGCAATGATCACGGACTTGCCACCCCCGGTACTGACACAAACCAGCGGGTTGCCATCCGAGTTGCTGAAGTAGCGGTAAATGGCATCAATGGCTTCCTGCTGATACCAGCGGAGTTCAAAAGCCACGATCAAAACCCTTCATCTGGTTGATGATTTGATTGGCTACACGCTCAGTTGCTTTGCGATCCATGGTCGTTGGTTTCCCATCCCCACCCTTCCTTACCTGAAGCATCTTATCCGCAATGGTGTAAGCAAAGTTGACGGCAGGCTCGATGCCAGTGCCCCGGTTGCAGGCGAACTCAGCCATTAATGCGGCAATGGCAAACAGATCCCTGAGTTGGATGGACTGGCTCTGAAACTGGGCTAACTGATTTTCCAGGTCATTGATGGTTTCATGGCATGCTGCCTGAGCGTATTGATCAAATGATGATGTATCTTCGATCAGATAGTGGCTGACCTGTGGATAAAAATTGCCTTGCTGATAGTCGGTTATGCACAGCTCGCTGTTTTCATTGATACCAACCAGGTCAATTTGATCTCCGATGGGCAGATTACTGGCTGCTATAAATCGATAACGTTTTGAGTGATCCATTGCTTATTTCCCTTTTCATTGATTACTTTGAATCGTTCCATCAAATTGCGCTTTCAGCCCTGCCACCGCTTCATCGGTCAAAAGGCGCTTGTCTTCTACTGCCTGTATTTCCTGTGAAGTGAACTGCCCTTTATCCGTACCGGTAACAAATTCCTCACCCGTAGCTTTCAGGCGATAGCGTATCCAGTACTCACCGCTATCCGTGGGCTCGGCGAATTGATCTAACAGGTAAGGGTTATAAAGGTGGAGCTCACAACCTGACTTCTGTACAGATTCAGGAATGTCCATATCGTGACGGGTGCAGTGCCACTCACCGTCCTCAATTGGCGTGCTGTGCATACAGGTGCGGCAATTCACTGCAGGCGCCTTCTGACCGTGGCAGATAGCCTGGTGATCGCAGAACTTGCAGAGATACCAGCTGGGGTCTTCGGTGATTTTGCTCAGCGGTCGGTCACTGGCAATGATGCTCTCGGCTTTCTGTACCGTCGCCTTACCAATGACCGGATCAAGACAAAGCCGCTCACCATACAGCTCATCCGTATTTTTATTCACAGCTATATAGAAGGCTCTGGTCAGTTGAGGATTGGCCAGATACATATAGACCTGCATCTGAATATAGTGCTCTGGCTTGGCTTCCTGCACTCCCTTCTTGACCAGGTTGGTGAAGGACTTTTCATTGTGGGTTTTCATCTCAATCAGGTGCCAGGTTTTGGGGGCTTCAATAAAACCCTGACCCACACCATCAAATGAACCGCCAAAATGGCCATTGCAGGCAGAAACTGTGAACTGTTTGCCAGTGGCTGGATCGGTTTCAAACACTGTTATTCCAATACTGCGCAGATCAGATACAAATCGTTCCTCTGCAAGATGGCCAGTTTGAAAGAGTCGCAACAGTTGGCCGGAATGCTTAACTTCAGTACACCAGTGAAAGGTGTACCACAGAGCCCGGTCACAAGGGCGACCAATGATAGAGCCACCCAAGTGAGCCCGGAAGGCATCGCCCTGGCTGTCCTCATAATGCCGAACAACAGCCTTGATGGTGGTTCGATTGGATTCGGGGATTTTCACAGTGATTCACCTTCCCTGGTGCGATTTTACTTTTGCTTCCTGTTTAACCTTCTGGCAATCCGTTGGGCTTTTCGTTTCCGTTTTCTCTCGGTTTTGGATGGCCGCCGTTTGGTGAATCGTGCCTTATCAATCTTCCCGCCGGAGGTTCCGTTAGCGTTGAAAACCATAACGTTCTTCCCTAAATAAAGGGGGCAAGCCCCCTGTTGCTGATGACGGGTTACTTTTGCCCCCACGGTGGTGCAGTGTATTGAGTCGCAGGATGGGGAGCCTGTTGTGCAGGAACAGGATTGTGAGCTGGCGTTTGCTGTTGCGGTGCGGGTGCCTGCTGCATCGACTGACCACCGACATTGATCCACTTTTTCACTTCATTTTTAGGGCCATAGCCGGGATCGTTTTTGATCACCACCCGAACCCGTATGACTTGATTCACTAGTTGGTCAGTGTCGCTGATCATGGGCTGGCCAATGGCGTGAGCAATACGGCTTAACTCCTTTCTGCCGATTTCCTCTGCCCTTGGGCTCCGATTTTCAATGTTGTGCTGTGACCAGAGTTTCCGGCTTTCATACTGACCTTCCATAATGGTGTAGGTCAGTTTCACCATGCGGCCTCCGGTCTTGGTGTTTTCCAGCGATGATTCGGTGATCATGGTCAGGTACTCACCAGCAGGAAGCGGCTCAAACTCATCGGTGGGATCGTAGTCACCGGCATTAAAACCTAACTGTGCCATGGGTCATCTCCTTATTTATGGACTTGGTTTTTGGGTCAGTGCGTCACTAAAGGCCTGCCAGTTGAGCGGAAGCTCGGGCGGCAGACCGTAGCGATTTTTGGCGACAAAGCTCGGACGAGCTTCGGTATAGAGGTACCGTTGGCCGGTACTGATGCCACGGGTTTTCACCTTATTGAAACCGGCTTTCTCTTTCTCAATGACGGTTTTGTAATCCGCGAACAGCACACAATCCACGGACTCCATGATCAGTTCGCTGGCGCGCTTATGAAGCTTGATCTGGTAACGGTCATAACTGTCGGTCATTGGACTTTCGAACCGCTTGATTTCGGAATGGGCTATCAGAATAAAGGCCATGCCTTTGTCATTACGAAGGGCAAACAGCGCACTCAACAGTTGCCGCCATAAATCCAGGGCGAACATAAAGCCCCGGCCATACCCGAAATCTTCAACCGAGTCGTAACGCTCTCCTTTCGGGCCAACATAGTGCTCGCACAGGTGCTGCCAGATCATCGGTTCCAGATGATCGAGGCTGTCAATCACGACCGTCTGAAAGTGGTGCTCGGATGTATAGAGTGAATGCAAGGCATCCAGCACGTCCTGAAAGGAGGTCATCAATGGGAAGGCATCCACTTCCAGTTTTCCCAGTCCGTCCTCGGTACAGATAAAGCACGGAGCGGGAGCACCGGCAGCCAACGTGGTTTTACCCACACCCGCCGACCCATGCAAAGCAAGCGCCGGAGCCTTGAAACCCTGTGAACGACTGATGGACTTGAGAGTAATCGCCATTACTTGTCCTCCAGTCGCTCGTACTTTACCGCTACCTTTTTGGGTTTGGTGGTAATGGCTTCTGCCACAATGGTGTAGTGAGCTGGATCAAGCACCTGCAAACTTTTCAACTGCTTGGTGTTCAGCTCAACCTTTGTACGCACCAGATTGGCAGACAGGGATTGGGGAATGCGCTTACTGACCTCTTCCCATTTCTGCTGATCCAGTGATCGGGTAAAGCCAGAAGAGGTGGTGACCTTGTAGTAGTCACCCTTGCTGGATTGACTGCCTTCTTCTTTAACGCCCACCACATCGCATAACTGCTGCTCAATATCGAGACGTTGATTCCTGGCGTGCTCCTCGTTTTTTTTGGCCAGCTCCAACTCGTAGGCGAGCTTGTCCAGCCGTGAAGCATCATTGCTTTCGGTCATCGCAATTTCCTTTGGTTACCGGGGAGTGTTGGAACTCAGTCAGTCATGAAGCAGATCGCTGAGTTCCGGGATGGACGTCACCATCAGCTGCTGATCATTGGTCAGATCAATCAGCAGCTCCCCGAAACGAAAACGACGGGGGATGGCTGTCAGCTGATTGACTGTCGCTTCTGGATCATTGAGCTGGCGGTTGTAGTCCTGGATCACGTCAAGCAGAGCCGCAGCAGCGGACTGGGACTCGGACTGAACAGCGGTGATTTGTTGCGAGAGGTGCTGGGCTTCGCTGTGCAGCGAAACCACCTGTTGTGCGAGAGTGCTGATAACATCCTGAACAGCAGAAAAATCCGTTTTGTTCATGATCGATTAGGCAATCTGTTTAGTATTGTTAAATAAAGACTGCCTACACAATCAGTGGATGTCAATGAATGTTTAAAATTGATTAAGATTTGTTTTTCTGGTGTTTCTTTCAGTGTGGTTTTACCGTGCTGAAAATACCAATGACCGTGCCGTGGTACTTCAGGCTTTCAACCTGCAATCGGGGAGAGTTGGGGTTGAGGAACACCACGGTATCCTGCCCGTTCACCCGTTCGTAAATGCCGAGCAGGATCTCTTTATCTTCCAGTACGCAGATATTGCCTTCTTTGAGGGGTGGTTTTGGATCAACGTATATTGTGCTGCCTGCAGGAAAGCTGGCTCCAGAGCGTCCCTGGCTATCCATGGCACTGCCACGCACGTTCATGGCGTACGTCATTGGACTGCACAGTATCGGGCAATACATCAGTGGGGTGTTGTCGTCACAAACGTTCTCTTCCAACCATTCACCAACAGCCTCATAGCCCAGTACTGGAACACCTCGTCCCTGCGGTTTGTTGCGGTCACTGCCCTTGGCCAGATACTCCTTGGGCACATCCAGTGCTGCGGCAATCTTGTACTGGATTTTGGACACGTTGTAGTCGGTGTAACTGCTGGATTCGCCCAGCCAGAGAGAGATGGTGGCGCGGGTAACCCCCAGCTTTCTCGACAGGTCGGATTGCGACATGCCTCTTTCTGCCAGTAACTCCTTGGTGCGTTGCTTCCAGTTCACGATGCGATCCCTTGTGGTTTTGGCAAACATTGACGAGTTGTTGTCTAAAACCATTATGGGGAAAAGTTGGTGGCTTAAACATACTGTATGAATACCCACTATTTTATTAAACAAAAATTGACAATGTAAAAGGCCGGGTTCAATAATCTGATCTCCACAACTTCCAAAAGGAACCGGAAGATGGTGATCCCACGAGAACCTACCCAACCAAAAAGCCCGGGTCAGCGGATTCGGGCCTACCGTCTCGAACGAGGCATCAGTATGGAGCAGATGGCGGAGTTCCTCTGCTGCTCAAAAGGCGAACTCTCCCAGATAGAAAACGGCCATAAGTCCATCTCCCGTATGAAGCAATTGCTCTGGTCCTGCATGGTGCCCCACTGGACGCCGGAAATGCTGAAATCCGATGACGTCAGTTCATAAGCGATATGCCTCCCCTTGTTGCATAAAAAATAAAAGGAACTCTTTGTATGGAAGCGAACTTGCCCAACACTGCGGCAGAAGCGTGGAAACTGAACGAAGCCGGGTTATCGATAGTCCCGCTCGGTTCCCCTTTTGAAGCACCGCCTGCCTGGTTTATAGAAGGACGCTGTTCAGGGGATGCAGAGAAAGCAAAAATGGAATGGCCAAAAGCACCGCGCTTTCGCTGGAAGCAGTATCAGGACGAAGCCCCCGATGACAGTGCGATTGATAACTGGACCAGGCTCTACCCACATACCAATTGGGCGATCATTACCGGGTACGGGGTTGTGGTGGTGGATGCCGACAGTGCGGAAGCTGTGCAGTTTATTGAAGAAGGCAACATTACCCGCACTCCATTACGAGCCCTCACCAGTAAAGGCAAGCATTACTACTTTCAGGTCAACCCGGACTATCCCATTCACAACTCAGTAAGAAAGAACCGGATCGACCTGCGTGGGATCGGTGGTTACGTGGTGGCACCGGGAAGTACCCATGCCGACGGCACCCTTTATCAATGGGAAACCGAAGGCTACATGGCGATTGATGATCGTCATGATCTACCCATGCTGACGCCGGATGATATTGCCGCTATCAATGGTTTCAATGGTCAATCCGTTGAAGATAAGCCGGTGGGTGATCTGGGCTTCTCTACCGATCAGTACCCACTGCCACACGACGGGAGCAATCTCGCAGAGGGTCAGGGTCGCAATAATGCCGCCGCCAGTATGGCTGGCCAACTGCTTAGGCAGAACGTCTCTCTTCGGGAAGTGAAGTCGATTCTGGATCAATGGAACCAATCCAATAATCCACCACTGTCTGATGCCGAGCTGAATACCACCATTGCCAGCATTTCCCGAACCCATAACAGCAATAATCCCGGTTCGGCCATTCTGATCGAACCGTTGTCCGTGACCAAGCCGGAGTTTGCCTTCAGCCATGTGAAGGAACTGGTTAAAGGAGTGAAGCCCATCAACTGGCTGATTAAGGGCTTTCTGGAAATGGACAGCCTGTCGTTGATGTTCGGTGAGCCTGCCTGCGGTAAATCATTCACTGCGATTGATCTGGCCTGTTGCGTGGCCACAGGGAAGGATTGGCATGGCAAGCCAGTTAAGCGTCAAGGTCCGGTGTTTTACATTGCCGGGGAGGGTTTCAACGGGTTATCCCGTCGTTTGATGGCATGGCAGGTATCCCATGGCTACAACCTGCGCAATGCTCCCATCTACATCAGCCAGTGTGCAGCTTCCCTCACAGACCTGGGCAATGCCCGTTTGGTCAGTGCCAGTATTCAGGAAATTGTGGAAGAAACCGGTGGTGTAATTCCTTCCATGATTGTCATTGATACGCTGGCGAGAAACTTCGGTCCTGCGGATGAGAATGCCACCAAGGAGATGAACACTTTCATCAACCACATCGATCAGCTGATGCGTGCCAGGTATCAGTGCAATGTATTGATCGTTCACCATACCGGTGTTGGCAGCAAGGATCGGGCGCGTGGTAACAGTGCGCTCAAAGGTGCCCTTGATGCCGAGTATGCTGTGGTTAAGTCGGACGACGAGGTCACTATAACCACCAAGAAAATGAAGGATGCCGACGAGCCGGAGCCAGTGAAGTTTCTTTTTAATCCCGTCCGCCTCCCTTTTGTTGACGAAGAAGGGGAGCCTCAATACAGCTGTGTATTAAGGGAGTTTGCGCCTGATGAGATGCAAAGCCTGAAAATCAAAAAAGGGCTGGAAACCGTCCTTGGCGATCGACAGCGAAAAATTCTGGAGACATTAAACCGATTAACCAGTAATGCCCGAAGTAACCTCATTAAAGGCAGCCGTGATCCTTCCTCAGCACGAATAGAACTTCGAAATCTGAAAGATGACTGCTTTGAGCAGGGATTTATACCAATTTCATTTTCAAAATATGTCACGAATTCTGCGATTGCCTTTATACTTTAAATAGCCTGTTGTTCATCCCGTTAATGTCATGCCTAAAACTCCCGATTTTCCTGAAAACTTTCACGATGCA
>NZ_LUKQ02000269.1 GCF_001647025.1 Endozoicomonas atrinae | reverse complement strand
GATCATCCTGAGTTTTAATCTGACTGGCTATTTGATCTACCAGTTTTTCGTTGATTTCAACGCTCATTGTTATTCTCCATTTTGGAGTATTAACGACAAGCGTTTACACAATTTAAATTACATTCCCTTTTCAATCACCGCTTTTGATCTGGTTCCACCCGTGACATCCACAACGATATCTACATCATCCTGATCAGGAATATCCAATACATCCTGAGTGAACGCTATATGCTCGCGATATGTTTCATCAATATCATAGCGGGGAACTCCGCTACGAGAGCCAGCATGAGTGATGACTAGTGTTATGTCGCCATTGGTAGTCTGGATAGTTCTATTTTGGCCCAGGGCATCAATCGTGCCGCAGCCGACAACCCCTAAACCACAGAGACCTATGCGTTTTGTCGTTCTTTCGGGGAGCACTTCCTCAACGGTTCTATGATCAAACTCTGCTTCTTTTTTTTCAAGATGAGGTAGGGTCATTGTCTGAGGTGACATTGGGACAGTGGATGAACGCACTTGCACATCGGACATGACTTTTACCTGTTTTATTTAAGGATGATACATGACAACCTGTTCTCAGTTTTCTCCATGAAAAGCCACGCATTATGACTCAAAACCGGCAAAACGAAACATACGTACGAGAGCCAAAAGTGATGAACAGACGCCTGGAAAATGTTACCTTTACAACGCTTTGATAATGGACAGTGTTAAAGTCTGAAAGTTCTCCAATGCTGGAGGGCCGCTTCCATGTAATTACCATGTGAGTTCCTACCATGAGGCCAATGGTCAGAACACGAACTTAAGCCACAGCATCTATCTGGTGCTGTGGCTTGTCAGAAATACCTTCCGATATGCCGCAGAAACGTATTCTTCGCTTCTGACGGAGTTTTATTGTCTTGTCATTCTCAAACATTTCATCGTCACACGAAACGTGGACTTTCTCTTTGACGCGTACCCTAATGTTGATGGTGCCCTTTGATCTTTTGGCCTCTCTGGGGATGGATATTTATCTGCCCGCATTGCCGGGGATGAGGGATTATTTCTCAACATCACCGTTGATGGTTCAGTTAACGCTCTCCCTGTATATGTTGATGCTGGGATGTGGTCAGCTGATCTTTGGGCCGTTATCTGACCGTTATGGGCGCAGGCCTGTGTTGCTCTTTGGCAGTTTGCTTTTTGTCCTGTGTTCTATTGGTTTGACGGTGGTGGGGTCTATAGAAGCTTTTATCTTCTTGCGACTCTGTCAGGCAGCTGGCGGTTCAGCGGCCCTGGTGGCAACGTTTGCAACGGTCAGGGATGTGTATGGGCATAAGCCTGAAGCCGCTACATTGTATGCTCTGCTGGGTGGGATGCTGGCTTTTGTACCGGCACTGGGGCCTATTGTCGGATCACTTTTGACTGGTTGGTTTGGTTGGGAGTCGGTGTTTTGGAGTCTGGCTATAGCTGGAACGGTTGCTGGGGTGCATGCGCTGTTCTGCTGGCCTGAAACCAACCATTCTGTATCTAACGTGTGTATAACCGATGCATTTGTCCGGGTTGTCAGCTCCAGAGCTTTTCTTCTATTATACCTTGGGCTTTACCGTGGCCATGGGGTCTTTTTTTGTCTACTTCTCCATTGCTCCAGATATTTTGATGGGCAGGCTGGGTTACTCGCCTTTTATGTTCAGTCTGTTGTTCGCCATGGTTGCGGTGGTGATGATTGTTGTCAGCCGGTTTGCCGGATCTATAGCCCGTAAGTTTGGTGTCTCTGGTACGCTAAGGCTGGGTATGGCGGTGATTCTGTCTGGTGCTTTGCTGATGTTGCTGGGAAACATTCTGCAATCACCCGATGCTCTGGTCTTACTGTTACCGATGATGGTCATTGCGATTGGTATCAGTATTACCTGCTCTGTCTGTGCAACAGGGGCTCTGGCTGAATTCAAAGATATTGCCGGTACTGGGGTTGCCCTGTACTACTGCCTTGAAGCCATTCTGGTCTGTTTGCTCGGTACGGCTGCGGTTACACTTTTTCCAACAGGAAGTCTCTGGCCATTAATCGTTTTTTCTGGCTGTGGCTCCCTGGCTGTCATGGCTTTCGCTGCTCAGAGCAATAATACGCGGAGAGTGTAAGCAGAGCCTGCTAGTCTGAACTCACATGAGATACCGCCTCATTGATTGGACGGGTGTCACGGGAAGGGGGTATTTCACTTTCCGTGATGGTGGCTTGATGTGTATAGGTAACGGAGTCTGGTGAAATAAAATAAACCAGAAAAATAAGCGCCAGACCTCCAGTTGCCCAGAGTAGCAATCTTTTATTGTGGATTGTTTCATTCGGGTTCATGAAAGTTGGACTACTTTCCCAAAGAAAGTTCATTTCGTGACAGCCTGAATTAAGATAGGATAAGCGATTATTCATAGCCTGCATGATTGATTGTCATTGCTTTTCATTTGCTTTTACGGAAACGACTCCGGACAGGCTTCAGATATATGACAATCCTGACATTCATCAGGCGTTCCCACCAAGGTTATTGAAGTAGTCTATGTTCGGTTCGCGCAAAGACGATGAGAAAAAAGCCAAACGCAGTTTTTGGCCCTGGGGTCGACGTACCCAGAATGACGTTTCTGAAGAACAGGTAGAGCCAAAGGCTGAGCCTGCAGTAGAAGACGTTGTATCCACTGTAGAAACACCCGAAGTTACTCCAGAGTCGGCTTCTGAATCCTCAACCAGTGTTGTTGATGTTGTGCCTGAGATTGCTCAGCACGCTGAAGATAAGCCTGTTCATCATGAGACTCTGGATGAACCCACCCATAAAGCACCAGAGGCTTCTGATGAAGAAGCCCCGGTTGCAACAGCAGCTACTGAAATTCCTCAAGCTGCTGAGCCAGAAATACAGCCCGAAAAAGCGCCCGTTGAGCTAGAGAGCAAGCCTGAAGCAAAAGGGGGCTTCTTTGCCCGGATGCGTCAGGGGCTGAGCAAAACCCGTAACGTTCTGGTCGAAGGCGTTGCAGAACTGTTCATCGGTAAAAAAGAGATTGACGATGACCTTCTGGATGAGCTGGAAACTCAGTTGCTGGTCGCTGATGTGGGGGTTGAAGCCACCACTGAAATTATTGAAAAGCTGACCCAGAAAGTTAAGTACAAAGAGCTGGATGATGCCGATGCCCTGATGGCTGCGCTGCAATCCGAGCTTGCTGATATTCTTGAGCCTGCTGACCAGCCACTGGTCATTCCTGAACAGGACACGCCTTTTGTTATCCTGGTAGTGGGCGTGAATGGTGTGGGTAAAACCACCACCATTGGCAAGCTGGCTCGTAAATTTCAGTCTGAAGGCCGCAAGGTTATGCTCGCAGCTGGCGATACATTCCGCGCGGCTGCTGTTGAACAGCTGCAGGTCTGGGGTGAACGGAATGAGATTCCGGTGGTTGCCCAGCATACTGGTGCTGACAGTGCCTCTGTTATTTTTGATGCCTTCGAAGCAGCAAGGGCTCGCGATATCGACGTGTTGATTGCCGATACCGCTGGTCGCCTCCATAACAAGGATCATTTGATGGAGGAGCTGAAAAAGGTGAAGCGGGTTCTCGGGAAGCTGGACCCTAATGCGCCTCATGAGGTGTTGCTGGTGCTGGATGCTGGTACCGGGCAGAATGCCCTGAGCCAGGCTCGCCTGTTCCATGAAGCTGTTCAGTTAACCGGAATGGCCCTGACCAAACTGGATGGAACCGCTAAGGGTGGGGTGATTTTCGCACTGTCCAAACAGATGAAACTCCCTATTCGTTTCCTGGGGGTGGGTGAGCAGATTGATGATCTGAGACCGTTCTCGGGTAAAGAGTTTGTTAAAGCACTATTCTCCCGGGAAGGTTGAGGCAGTGGCTGGTGAGCGGCAAGTGTCGCTCATTAAATCGTTTTAGCAGCCCCCTGATGTTGGCTACTTGAATAGCATCCAAGAAGGATAGATTAAGGACAGCTGGATGATTCGCTTTGACGGTGTCAGCAAGCGTTACCCGGGAGGTCATGTTGGCCTTGAACAGGTCAGTTTTCACCTGGAACGGGGGGAGATTGCGTTTCTGACAGGCCATTCTGGTGCAGGGAAAAGTACCCTGATGAAGCTGATCATGCTTCTTGAAAGGGCCAGTGCAGGTCAGGTCTGGGTGGGAGGCCATAACCTGCGGGCTCTGAAGAACAGTCGCATCCCCTATCTCCGCCGCAATATTGGTGTGGTTTTTCAGGATCACCAGCTGCTGTTTGATCGTACCGTCTTTGATAATGTTGCTTTACCACTCCTTATTGCAGGCTATTCTCCCAGTGATTGCGCTGGCCGGGTTCGAGCTGCGCTGGATATGGTTGGGCTATTAAGCAAGGAAAAGCTATTTCCTGTTGCTCTCTCTGGTGGTGAACAGCAACGCATTGGTCTTGCGCGGGCAGTGGTGAATCGTCCAGCCCTGATTCTTGCGGATGAGCCTACCGGAAACCTTGACCCTCAGTTATCTACCGAAATCATGAAGTTGTTTGAGAGCTTTAATCAGGTGGGGGTTACCGTATTGATTGCCAGTCATGACCTGGCGCTGGTAGCTCGAATGCGACACCGTATCTTGACTCTGGATCATGGCAGGCTGGTTGCAGACCAGGAGGTTCAGTGAGTCTTTTTAATAAGAACAACAGACGTCAACAGGATGGCCACCGACAGCGAGCAGTGGATGAAAAGGCTGGTGTGAGAAAGTCTACTGGAAGCACTGTTCATAAAGAGGCTCATACCCACAAAAGAGGTGCTAATCGTCAGGCTGCAGCTACCCTGACGCTGCATTCGCTGTTTAGTCTGCATCGACAGGAGGGTAAGGATGCACTGAATCGCTTGCTGAAGAACCCTGTGGCCAGTTTGTTAAACAGTTTGCTGATCGCTGTTGCCTTTTCTCTGCCGGTTTTGCTGTTTGTGCTGGTGAGTAATGTTCAGGTGCTTGGGGCTACCTGGGATGGGCAACCCAAAATCTCTATCTACCTCAATAATGGGGTTAGCCAGAAAATTATCGATCAACGCATTGCAGATTACCGTGAAAACCCGCTGATTAAAGAGGTTGTCTATATATCACCTGAGCAAGGGGTGAGTGACTTTCAGCAAAAGGCCGGGTTGCAGGATGTAATCACCCAGCTTGGGTTTAATCCATTACCCGGTGTGATTGAGCTGTTGCCTGTCAGTGAAGCTTCTTTTGAACAACTGGATGATGCCGTAATTCATTTTCAACGAATGGATGGGGTCGACCAGGTTCGTCTGGATAGGCAATGGGTGCAGAGGCTTCAGGCAATATTAACCATGCTGGAACGCTTTGCCGTCATGCTGGGTGGAATTCTTGGGCTTACCGTGATTCTGGTGATCAGCAACACTGTGCGCCTCAGCATTGAAAGCCGGCGTGATGAAATCAAAATTATCAGTATGGTGGGCGGGACACGGGGTTTTATCGCCATGCCCTTCATCTATATGGGGATCTGGTATGGCGTGATCGGTGCTGTTCTGGCTCAAGTTATTGTTTTTTCTTTATTAACTGTCTTGAGTCATGAAATGATGGATATTGCCGGACTGTATAATAGTGAGATGGTGTTATCCGGTCCCGGTTTTAGTATTTTAGGCATATTGCTGCTTTCCGGAATAGTGTTCGGTGTTCTGGGGGCAATGAGCAGCTGTTATCGACATTTTCAGGCTTTAGTACCGGATTAGTCCGTGTAAAGTAAGAAAATGTCCTGTAAAGTCGATAGCGATTATAAAGCTAATTGTTGTTATTATTAGTATTAGTTTGAACTTCAACTACTTTAATAGAGTCCAATTAAGAGGGTATCTTGACGGAGTCAGTTATGGGCACCAGTCTTCAACCAGTCGATATGTTAGTTCCTGGCCGCAATATTGATGCGTATGTTGCGTCAGTCAGCAGTATTGCTGTGTTGTCTGCTGAACAGGAAAAGACCCTTGCTGAGCGCCTCTTCTTTCATAATGATCTGGAAGCGGCTCGCCAGCTGGTAATGTCTCACCTTCGCTTTGTTGTTCACATTGCCAAAAGCTATTCCGGCTATGGTCTGCCACTGGCGGATTTGATTCAGGAAGGCAATGTTGGCCTTATGAAGGCGGTTAAGCGTTTTAACCCTGAGGTAGGGGTAAGGCTTGTCTCCTTCGCGGTGCATTGGGTCAAAGCGGAAATACATGAATTTATTCTGCGCAACTGGCGCATTGTTAAAGTTGCGACCACGAAAGCGCAGCGCAAACTCTTCTTTAACCTGCGCAGCGCTAAAAAACGTTTGTCCTGGTTAACCAATGATGAAGCGGACGCTGTAGCCAAAGACCTGGGTGTTGAGGCTAAGGTGGTTCGTGAGATGGAAGGCCGAATGGCCGGTCAGGATACCGCTTTTGATGGTTATGCGGATGATGATAGCGACACCGCTTATCAGGCACCTGCTTATTACCTGGAAGACAGTAACTCGGATCCTTCTTCTTTGCTTGAAGACGCTGACTGGTCTGATAGTTCTATTTCTCAGCTGAGAAATGCTCTGGCACAGCTGGATGAGCGCAGCCGGGATATTCTGCAAAAACGTTGGCTGGCAGAAGAAAAGGCAACACTTCACGAGCTGGCTGATACGTATGGAGTGTCTGCTGAGCGTATTCGCCAGTTAGAAAAGAATGCGATGAAAAAGCTGAAAGGTTCTATGGAAGCCTGATGTTGATTAGACATTCTAAAAAAAAGCCGCTGAAAAGCGGCTTTTTTTATGGGCTTAAAAATACAGGGTGTTGACTTTTATCCTGACCTGCGTAGAATGCGCCGCTCTTCCACGGGCTCTCCTGAAACGGTCACCCACGGATCAGCAGAATGAACATTCATCGCTGACCGGGAAGTGCGGTTTGAAAGTTGGTTGTTTTGAAATGAATGAAAAACAATCGGTTGACAAATCAAGCTGGCGCGGTAAGATGCGCCT
>NZ_LUKQ02000268.1 GCF_001647025.1 Endozoicomonas atrinae | reverse complement strand
CGGTGCGGACTGCAGACCAACACCGGAATCCCTTATGAACCTATATTGACCCCTAATCTGTCTTACCCGTCACTACTCAAATCGTCTCAATTGCGTCGCCAGCTGCTCGGCCGTTTGCAGTTGCGCCGTCATGACTTGCGCTGTGACCGGGTCGTCTGCCTGCTGGGCCAGTTTGATGGTATGCCGGGCGGTCTGAGCGAACGTTTCACAGGCTTTCGCTATCGCTTCAGCGTTCTGATACGTCTCCTGGGTTTGAGGGTCTTCAATACGGGAGTACTCAAACAATTCGTTGTAGTCCGACGGCACACGACGCCCGAACACGCTGATACGCTCAGCAATCTGATACGATGGTGGGAAGGGTTGTACCGTCTGGTTTTGTCGAGCCTGGTATTGGGAGGGCTGGCAGGCCGCTTCCGGAGCCGCAGCCGCCAGCAGCTGCGCAAACTCAGCAGCACGAGCTCCCTGATTGTTCCACCGAGCCGCCTTGATCTGGTTCACAATAGCCTGCTGCTCACTGTAGGCAGCCACCAGTTTCTGGGCCAGTTCGTTCTTTTCGGCAGGTTTGATGCCGGTTGCCGCTTCTTTCAATGTTGAGGCCGTCATGTCGATACTCTCAAATGGCAAGCGTTAGGTACCGGAATCCGATGGACAGGTCATTATTTCTGATCTCACCGATGGTCTCGCTGGCCCTCGCCAAGTGGGTCATCGCCGATAAATCGCAGGTTGACCACCGGAAGTATCAGAATAACACCACGATTCCATCGTAATTCCAGTGAATTTAACTATAGCAATGTCGTTTATTATTTTTTTTTTTTTTGAGATTATTGCTTTACTAAAACATGGCCTGTCATAACCGGAAGTATTAAGTCAGTTTTCTGCGCATCATGCCCGGTGTTCGTCGACGGACAAGACAAAACGACACTGCTCATTTGATCATCAAAACAGAGTGGCCAGCAGTTCGGGTGGGAAGCCCCGGCTGTGCAAAAATTCTCTTTGCTCATTGATCTCCCGGGAGGATACCGGGTGTTTGTGACCAAACTTCTGTTCACGAGCCCATTTTGCCAGGTCCTGCCAGTTAATTCCGGACGCTTTCAGGGCATCGACAATCATCTCCGGCTCAATGCCTTTTTTTTCCAGATCCTGGGCAATGCGGGAAGGGCCTTGCCCTTTGGCCGCTCTGTGCTGAATGAAGCCTTCCACGTAGCGCTCATTACTCAACAGCCGCTCTTTTTCCAGCCGGTCAAGCACATCAAGGATGAGTTCATCGTTATCAGAGAGATAAGACAGTTTTTGCGCCAGCTCGTCGTGAGTGTAATTTTTCTGCACCATCAGGTTCATGGCGGCATGTCTCAGCATGTTGGCGGTAACTTCAGGCATCGCTACGCTCCTGTGAACTGGTCTGCCCGGTGCCAACTCCGGTCAATCTCGGAAGTTGCACGGTGTATGAGAACCGGGGTTGCGATTATTGGTCGATGAACTATGATTCTACCGTCGTTCATCGACATACCTTTTCGTTGGAGCACCAAGTCCCGGTGTAACCTGCACCGGGCACCCCCCACTATGACGCATCCTGCCTGTGAGCTCTAGCGGTTGATCCGCTTCTTTGACGTCACCTTAACCTGTTCTTTGCTGCCGGTGTTTTTCGTAATAAAGGTGTACTGGACGATGTTATCCTGGTCTACCGAGTCCAGTTTGACATCAAACCCCCACAGGCGGTGCAGATGTTTTAGCAGTTCATGGGTACTGTCCCTGTCCAGCGGGCGATTCTGGTGCAGGTAATGGCGCAGGGTCAATGAGCGGTCACCCCGGACATCCACGTCGTACACCTGTATGTTGGGCTCCCGGTTGCCCAGGTTGTACAAGGCGGCCAGGTTTTCCCGCAACTGCCGATAGCCCTGCTCGTCATGGATGGCATCCACTTCCAGATAGGGGTTGATGTCGTTGTCATCGATGCTGAATAGGCGCATGTCCCGCATAACCCTGGGGGAGAGGTATTGAAGAATGAATCCCTCGTCCTTGAAGTTCTTCATGGCAAAGTGCACGGCGTCCAGCCAGTCACTGCCCGCCAGATCGGGGAACCATTCACGGTCCTCTTCCGTGGGCTGTTCGCAGATCCTGCGGATGTCCCGAAAGATATTGAACCCCAGAGCATAGGGGTTTATCCCGCTGTACCGCGGATCATCAAAGGCCGGCTGGAACACGACACTGGAGTGTGAATGCAGAAATTCCAGGATAAAGCCTTCGGTGATCAACCCTTCATCGTACATTTCATGCATCAGGTGATAGTGCCAGAACGTTGCCCAGCCCTCGTTCATGACCTGGGTTTGCCGTTGCGGGTAGAAATACTGCGCCACTTTACGCACGATGCGGATGATCTCCCGCTGCCAGGTCTCCAGCAACGGCGCGTTTTTTTCGATGAAATAGAGCAGGTTCTCTTCCGGGTCTTTCGGAAACCGTTCATCCTGGTGCGACTGTGATTGCTCGCTGACCGGGATGGTGCGCCAGAGATCGTTCAGGTTGCGCTGGATGTACGCTTCACGCTCTCGCAAGCGTGCCTGTTCCTGTTCTGCAGAGACCGGGGCGGGGCGAACATAGCGGTTGACACCCTGGTTCATCAGCGCATGGCAGGCGTCCAGCATCTCCTCTACCGCTGAAACGCCATGTTTCTCCTCGCACTGGGCGATGTAGTGCTTGGCAAACAGCAGGTAATCAATGATGGCGCTGGCGTCCGTCCACTGCCTGAACAGGTAGTTGCCTTTAAAAAAGGAGTTGTGGCCGTAGCAGGCGTGGGCGATCACCAGGGCCTGCATGGGCATGGTGTTCTCTTCCATCAGGTAGGCAATGCAGGGGTTGGAGTTGATCACGATTTCGTAAGCCAGCCCCATCCGCCCCCGCTGATAGTTCTGTTGGTTATTGAGAAAGGTTTTCCCATAACTCCAGTGATTGTACATCAGGGGCATCCCCACCGATGAGTAGGCATCCAGCATCTGTTCAGAGCTGATCACTTCAATCTGGTTGGGGTAGGTGTCCAGCCGGAATTTATCCGCCAACCGGGCAAACTCGCGGTCGTAAAGGTCCAGCAGTTCGAACGTCCATTCAGACCCGGTGGACAGCGGTTGTTTTCGCCGGATGGTGTGCTTTTCTGGTGCTTCAGCGACCAACATGAGAGCCCTCCTTTTTTTCAAACAGACGCCGGAAGGTCGGGTAGATATCCGAATAGCTGTGGATGTGCTGCATGGCGAAGTGATCCGGGTAAGATTCGGCTATGGTAGCGTACTCGTACCAGAGGTTCTGGTGGTGCAGGTCGGTAATCTCTACGTAGGCGAAGTATTGGCAAACCGGTAACAGCTTGTCCAGGATGATGTCATAACATTTTGTGGAGTCTTCGCCCCAGTTATCCCCGTCCGAGGCCTGGGCAATGTAGATATTCCACTGGCTGGGCGGGTACCGCCGTTCAATGATGTCATGGGTGAGCAGCAGGGCTTTTGAGACAATGGTGCCCCCGGTTTCCCGGGCGTAGAAGAAGTCGTGCTCATCACACTCCCTCGCCTCACTGTGGTGCCGGATAAAGACCACTTCCACGGCTTCGTAGTTGCGTTCCAGGAACAGGTAGAGCAGCAGGAAAAAGCGCTTAGCCATGTCCTTGATCTCCTGCGTCATGGACCCGGAAACATCCATGACACAAAACATCACCGCCTTGCTGGAGGGCTGGGGCACCTTGGTCATGTTGTTAAAGCGCAGGTCAAAATCGTCAATAAACGGCAGTCGTTTGAGCTTCTTGTTGAGCGACTTGATCTCTTCCCGAAGAGCGGTGGCCTGCTGCTGATCGGCAGGGTCCGGACTCACTTCCATGGCCCTGAGTTGTCGCTTCAGGGTTCGGATCACTTTCCGGTCTTTACCGGACAGGGCGATGCGACGCGCATGGGCAGCCCGCAGTGAGCGCACAATATTCAGCCGGTCCGGGGAACCAGCGGTGGTAAACCCGGCCCGTTTGAGTTGATAGTCGGTGCTGTCTTTCAGTTCTTTTCTCAGCAGGTTGGGCAGCTCCAGGTCATCAAACAGATATTCCAGGAACTCGTCCCGGTTGATCTGGAAGACGAACTCATCTGCCCCTTCGCCACCATCACTGGTCTGCCCCGCACCACTGCCCTGTCCATCGCCACCCGGTGGCCGCTGAATGCGGTCTCCACGGTGGAACTCGTGGTTGCCAGGATGCACGTGGCCGCAGTGCCCCCCCTGTGCGTGGTGAAAAAACGGCTCACTGAGGTCTTTCCTGGGAATAGTGACGTCACTGCCACTGTCAACGTCGGTGATGGAACGCTGGTCGATGGCATCCTGGACGGCGGCTTTGACATGATGCCGGTAGCGCTTCAAAAACCGCTGCCGGTTCACGGTGCTCTTCTTTTTTCCATTGAGGCGCCGGTCGATGATGAGGCTCATGATGAACGCTCTCCCGATAGCTGCAGTGCTCGGTGGATCAGCCCCGCTGAAGGGGCTGGCGATGGGTCCGCGACAGGGCGGGTCAGTCAGTGCGGAATCATTGAGACTTCCGGACCCGGATGTACCATTCTGACAACAGCCGTACCTGTTTCTCGGTATAACCGTGGACCACCATACGGGAAACGAAGTCCGCGTGTTTTCGCTGGTCTTCCTGCGACCCTTTGGCATTGAAAGAGATGACCGGCAACAGGTCTTCGGTATTGGAAAACATTTTCTTCTCAATGACGGTACGCATCTTCTCGTAGCTTAACCAGCTGGGGTTTTTGCCGTCGTGGTTGGCCCGGGCCCGCAGTACAAAGTTGACCACTTCGTTGCGGAAATCCTTGGGATTGGCGATGCCCGCCGGTTTTTCGATTTTTTCCAGCTCTTCGCTCAAGGCGCCCCGATCCAGAATATGTCCGGTGTCCGGGTCCCGGAATTCCTGATCCTGAATCCAGAAGTCAGCGTAGGTGATGTAGCGGTCAAAGATGTTCTGACCGTATTCGGAGTATGACTCAAGGTACGCGGTCTGGATCTCCTTGCCAAGAAACTCAATGTATTTGGGGGTCAGATACTCTTTGAGAAAGGCGAGGTAACGGTCCTGGATTTCTTCCGGAAACTGGTGCTGCTCAATCTGCTGTTCCAGGACATAAAGCAGGTGTACCGGGTTGGCCGCCACTTCAGTCGGATCGAAGTTGAATACTTTGGACAGGATCTTGAAAGCGAACCGGGTAGAGAGCCCGTTCATGCCTTCATCCACCCCGGCCATATCCCGGTATTCCTGCAATGGCTTGGCATTGGGGTCGGTGTCCTTCAGGTTATCGCCGTCGTACACTTTCATCTTGGAGTAGATGGAAGAGTTCTCCGGCTCCTTGATCCGTGACAGCACGGTAAACTGGGCCAGCATCTTGAGGGTATCCGGGGCACAGGGCGCGGCCTTCAGCGAGCTGTGTTCCAGCAATTTCTGGTAAATGTGCACCTCTTCACTGACCCGGACACAGTACGGCACCTTCACGATGTTGACCCGATCGATGAAGGCTTCATTGGTCTTGTTGTTCCGGAAGGACTGCCATTCGGACTCATTGGAGTGCGCCAGCAGAATCCCCTCGTAGGGAATCGCCCCCAACCCTTCGGTGCTGTTGTAGTTGCCTTCCTGGGTGGCGGTCAGCAGCGGGTGCAGCACTTTGATGGGCGCCTTGAACATCTCCACGAATTCCATGATGCCCTGGTTGGCTCGGCACAACGCCCCCGAAAAACTGTAGGCGTCGGGATCGTCCTGGGAATACTCTTCCAGCTGGCGAATATCCACCTTGCCCACCAGGCTGGAAATATCCTGGTTGTTTTCATCACCGGGTTCGGTTTTGGCAATAGCGATTTGATTCAGCCGGCTTGGGTAGAGCTTAACCACTCGGAACTGGGTGAGGTCGCCCCCAAATTCGTTCAGGCGTTTGACCGCCCAGGGAGACATGATGTAATTGAGGTAGCGACCGGGAATGCCGTATTCCTCCTTGAGAATAACCCCATCCTCATCAGGATTGAACAGCCCCAGCGGGGATTCAAACACCGGCGAGCCTTTGATGGCGTAAAACGGTACCCGTTCCATTAACTGCTTCAATTTTTCGGCCAGAGAAGACTTGCCGCCTCCCACCGGGCCAAGCAGGTAGAGTATCTGTTTTTTCTCTTCCAGCCCCTGAGCCGCGTGTTTGAAATAAGAGACCATCTGCTCAATGGCCTCTTCCATACCGTAAAACTCTTTGAACGCCGGGTAGCGTTTGATTAACTTGTTGGAGAAGATGCGGCTCAGTCGCGGATCACGGGCGGTATCAATTACTTCTGGCTCACCAATGGCTTTCAGCATGCGCTCGGCCGCATTGGCATAGACCGACGGGTCCTCTTTACAGAGTTTGAGATAGTCCAGCAGACTCAGCTCTTCCTGTTGAACCGCTTCATACCGTTGCTGGTATTGCGCAAAAATGGACATAGTAGACATCCCACCGTTATGGATAGAGAGGAAGAAAGAAGACATCGGATCGGATCAGACAGCAGGGCAACACAACCGCCTCCTTGGTTCCATGAATACAAATGCACGCCTCCCATGAGGCCTGTAGCCTGACAGGCAATCAACGAGTCTCTCCGTGAAATGATCAACGAATCAAACCTGGGTATCACTTGAAGCAAAAAAGACCGGTACAGCACGCATACCGTGGCTGAATGAGGCGCGGGATATGTTGATCAAGTTACCGGCTCTTTCGGTAACAGTCCCTGATGCCGACCTCTTTCAGGGGGTAACTGTCAATCAAATGATGATAAATCTGACTGCTCTGCTGTTCACAGGCAAGGGCGATCTGTCGTTCAATGTCGGAAAGGTTCGCTTGTGCTGCCACCGCTCGTTGAATCACGGCATGGACATCCACATGCAGCGCTCTGGCTTTGCTGAGTAAATCGACAGAGAGGTCGGTTTCAAATGCAACAGGGCTTTCATGAGTAGTTTTCATAG
>NZ_LUKQ02000267.1 GCF_001647025.1 Endozoicomonas atrinae | reverse complement strand
ACTATGAAGATATTATCAATAAATGCTGTGAGGCATGGAATGAATTACTTTCTGAAGTTGGCCGATTGAAAAGTCTATGCTCCCGTTCATGGGCTGTTATTTCATAATTTAAAAATGGAATTGGTATAACTGGGAGCTGCTGGGCAAAAAGGAAATATACATTCCTTACAACAACTATGACTTTGAAAGCCCTGAGTTGTCCTATGACGATATTCTGAGTCAGGGGCATGCCAATCCTGAGCATATGCGCTATGAGCTGCATCGCGTCTGGGTGGTACGTGGGGTGCTGAAAGAGGGTGAGCGTCACGTTTATAAGACCCGTGAACTCTTTATTGACGAAGACAGCTGGCAGACGGTTTATGCTGATCACTACGACAATCGCGATGTGCTGTGGAGAACAACACATATTAATACCATTAATATGTATGACCTCCCCGGTATTGGTGGGCGTACAGCACTCTATTATGACCTGATTTCCAGGGATTACATGGCTGCCAGCCTGTTCAATGAAGAGGGTGGGGTTCCGAAGATGAATCACGAAGTAAAACAGTTGTCGTATTTCACGCCCAATAATCTGAGAAAGCTGGGAATGCGCTAATTGCGTGAATGGCTTTGAAAGTTGCCGTGGAAGAAAAGCATTTCCTTCCCGGCACTCTCTGAAGCAATCAACATGAAAGGACTTGATGATGTTTTTGGACCAGAGTGACGAGCAGAAAAAACTGCGCCAGGAATTAAGGACCTACTTTGCCGAGTTGATTACTCCAGAGGTCAAGGCTGAATGTCACGGTAATGAAAGTGGTGAAACTTATAAGCGGGTTATCCGCCAGATGGGGGAAGATGGCTGGCTGGCTATTGGCTGGCCTAAAGAGTACGGTGGTCAGGGGCGCTCTGCTGCTGAACAGCTGGTCTTCTTTGAAGAAGCGCAACTGGCTGGTGCTCCCATTCCTTTTGTAACGCTGAATACGGTAGGCCCTGCTCTGATTGATCATGGTTCTGAAGAGCACAAGCAGTTTTTCCTGCCAAAGATTGCTAAGGGTGAAATTCATTTTGCTATTGGTTATACCGAGCCTGGTGCTGGTACTGATCTGGCATCATTGGGCACGACGGCGGTGAAAGAGGGTGATGATTACATCATCAATGGTACCAAGGTATACACCAGCAGCGCAGAAGGTGCTGACTATATCTGGCTGGCAGCAAGAACGGATAAAGATGCGCCAAAGCACAAAGGTATCACGCTGTTTATTGTTGACTGTAAGGATCCGGGCTTCAGTGTAGCGCCGATCTATACCGTGGGTGATGTGCGCACCAATATGACCTATTACGAGAATGTACGCGTACCTTCTTCAATGATTATTGGTGAGTTGAACGGTGGCTGGAAATTAATTACTTCTCAGCTTAACCATGAGCGTGTTGGCCTGGCGGCTATTGGTATCAATGGTACCGGTCACTTCCAGAAAGTCCTGAACTGGGCGCGGGAAGTGCGGGGTAATGGCAAGCGGGTGATTGATGAGCCCTGGGTTCAGAATAACCTGGCTGAAGCCTACAGTTTGCTGGAAGCCATGAAGGTGATGAATAGTCGGATGGCCTGGGAGCTTGGGCAAAATAAGCTTTGTCCGGGCTTTGCTTCCGGTATCAAGGTATACAGTACCGAAGCACTGATTCAGGTTTACCGTCTTCTGCTGGATGTTATTGGTGCACCGGGTATGGTTCGCTCTGGCAGCGAAGGTGCTGTTATTCAGGGGGAAATTGAGGAAGGCTATCGCAAATGCCAGATTAATACCTTTGGTGGAGGGGTTAATGAGGTACAGCGAGAGCTGGCAGCCATGTTTGGTTTACGAATGGCAAGGGCTGCACGTTAATAAAAAAGCCGGCGGAAGCCGGCTTTTTTATACCCTGAAAATACCCTTTATAGTAACGACCCTGGTTATTCAGGCAACTTCATCAATATCTTCCATCTGAATATTGTTCTGTTTCCGAAACTCTCCCGGCGTCATATCGGTCCACTTCTTAAATGAGCGGTGAAAGGCGCTGGGTTCATCAAATCCCATTAAAGCGGCAACCGAATTAATCGTTAGATTAGGCCGGCTTAAATAATCGATAGATGCATCTCGACGACATTCGTCTTTAACTTTCTGGTAGGAAGTACCCTCTTTTTCCAGGCGACGGCGTAAGGTTCTTGGAGAGATGTTCAGTAGTTCTGCGAGTTCGTCAAAGCTGGGAATACGACGGGTAAAGTTGTAGCCAATCAGGGCTCTGATTCGTGGAATAATGCTGTCGCTGCCTTGCTCTTCCTTAATCACAAATAACTGATATGGTGCTGTTTCCAGAAACGATTCCAGAGATTCTTCGGTATGGACCAGTGGCGCATCCAGCATCTGGGCGTTAATGACGATTGAGTTTTCCTGCTGATCAAATTCAATCGGGCAGTCAAAGTAGTAACGATAGCCACTCAGGTTCAGACTGGGGGAGCCCATCAGGTTAACCCGCTTCACCGCAATGTTATTGCCGATCAGCCAGCTGCAGAAGCGGTGCCATAGAGAAAGACTGTTCACAACGCTCAGCTGCTTGGCTGGGGTCATTTCTGCATTGAACTTATTGGAGGCACTGGAGTAAACCAGGGTTGCTTCACTACCATCTGCAGAGACTCGATAAGGCGGTTCAGCTTTTACCGTGATACCCCGAATCCCATAGGTCATGGCGGTAAATTCGGTGGTTCTGTCCAGAGCCTTTCGTAACGATGAGCAGTGAATAATGCAGTAGCAGAGCATGCGGAAAGTGCCGGGGGGCATCTTATAGGTAGTCCCCAGACCAAATGCCTCATCCTGCATGGCTCCGGATACTTTGCGGTAGAGCTTGCTGAAAATAATGGCAGGAATTTCCAGCTCTTCATCCGTGTTCAGCTCAAGAGGGTTAAACGATAACCCTGCATCGTAGATCAGCTGGTTGACATCATAACCCTGCTCCTGAGCCACTTTCAGTAATAGCTTGGCATACTTTGCCGGCATCAGATATTCAGTCATTGTTCTGGTCAGCTTGTAATTGTCTTATGAGTGCTGTGCTTTGGAGACAGATGTTAACGAGAAATGAGAGGGGAAACCAGAGCAATAACTTCAGGTTTACAGATTCATTAAATCGGCAAAATTTAATGGCTTATCACTGCTTCTGAGCAATCTTTAGTTTACTATGGGCAGGATTGTTAACTATTTCTGTCGTCATAATTTGTCGTATAAATTGAGAGGTGCTGGTTAATGGATAAAATCAATAATAAATCATTGCTCAGTATTCTGTGTGAACCCGGAGATCATGCTCTGGCCATTGATAATCCTGCCGATGGCTCGGTGGTCGGTTATATCCCCGTGCAGTCTGAGGCAGAGATCGAGGAATGTATTGAAAAGTCACGCCTGGCTCAGAAGAGCTGGCAAAAAAGACCCGCAAAAGAGCGCTCAAGCCTCCTGTACCGTTGGTATGAACTGGTGATGGAAAACCAGGCCGACCTGGCTCGATTAATGACCCTTGAGCAGGGTAAACCATTGCCGGAATCTATGGGGGAAGTGGCTTATGGTGCGTCTTTTATTCAGTGGTTTGCTGAAGAAGGCAAGCGCGCCTATGGTACGACGATTCCCGGGCATACGGAGGATCGTCGGCTGATGACCATCAAGCAGCCTGTCGGTGTGGCCGCGGCCATAACGCCCTGGAACTTCCCTATTGCCATGATAACCCGTAAGGCAGCACCTGCACTGGCAGCCGGCTGCAGCTTTATTGTCAAGCCTGCCAATCAAACGCCGCTCTCTGCCTATGCTGTTGCTGAACTGGCCAGGCAGGCAGGTATTCCAGAAGATGTGTTGCAGGTTGTTGTTCATCATGCACCGGAAACAGTCGGTGATCTCTTTACCCACCATCCCACGATCAGAAAGTTATCGTTTACGGGTTCTACCCGTGTCGGGCGTCATTTGATCGCACAATCTGCAGAAACCATTAAAAATACTTCGATGGAGCTGGGCGGAAATGCCCCGTTTATCGTCTTTGACGATGCAGATATCGATCAGGCCGTTCAGGGGGCAATGGCTTCAAAGTTTCGTAATGCCGGGCAAACCTGTGTCTGTGCTAACCGGTTTTATGTGCATGATGATATTTATGATCAATTTGTCAGCCAGTTTATTGAGGCAGTTAAAGGCCTGAAGGTTGGTAATGGCTTGGACGAAGGCGTCCAGATTGGCCCGGTTATTGATTCACTGGCAAAAGAGCGGATTCTCGAGAAAATTAACCTGGCTGTAGAGCAGGGGGCAACGGTCGCAACAGGTGGTAAAGCTTTGAATGGTTGTTTTGTTGAGCCGACGGTTCTGACCGATGTTCAGCACTCGATGAGCTTTATCCAGGAAGAGCTGTTTGGCCCGGTTGCCCCAATAGTACGTTTCAG
The DNA here is from genome assembly GCF_001647025.1 of Endozoicomonas atrinae. GTDB lineage: Bacteria > Pseudomonadota > Gammaproteobacteria > Pseudomonadales > Endozoicomonadaceae > Endozoicomonas > Endozoicomonas atrinae. Next base: position 2,654 of record NZ_LUKQ02000267.1, on the reverse strand, counting down.
TACTGATGAAGAGCTGATTCAGCAGGCTAATGATACGATCTATGGTCTGGCAGCCTATTTTTACAGCCGGGATATTACTCGTATCTGGAAGATTGCCGAGTCTCTGGAATATGGCATGGTGGGCATTAATGAAGGCATTATTTCCACAGAGCTGGCACCTTTTGGAGGAGTTAAACAGTCTGGATTTGGCCGGGAAGGTGGGCAGGAAGGTCTGGAAGAGTACCTGGAAACCAAATACCTGTGTTTTGGGGGTATTCATTAATTAATAGTCAGGCACCCTTTTTAAAGGGTGTCTTGAATTATTTCTTTGTAATTAATTTCTGGCTGTTAACTGTATGAAAAATAAGTGTGTTTTTCTTTATTTGATTTTTTTATTGCTCTTTAAAGCGTTTGGTTTCAACGGCTTTTATAAGAATTGGAACTCAAATATAACTTTATGGTCAGAATTTTATCAATAAAGATAAAGTACGGACCACTCTATGGTTGGAATTGAATCTCCATTACCTCCTTTTTATGCTCCTCCCAAGTTTAATCTTGAAAATATTAAAAATGGTGAGATTTTTTCCTGGGCGTTCTGGAATACTCTCTATGTAATTGTTACCCCAGTTAAGGCAACGCTTTATCTGGGCTCTTTAGCGTGGAATAAATTATCCGGAAAGCCTATTGCCAGTCGTGATGTTCAACCTGAAAAAGCTTGTCCTAAGGTCAATCCAAAGTATGTAAATACTAAAACGCCTGTTGAAAACACTCCTAAAGCCGCGAGTTGTGATCACTCTCGCTCACCGGTAATACCTTTACAAAAAGTGAGTGCCAGGCCTGATGGTCTGAGTCAAAAATCCAGCCAAGCCGTAACATCTCATGGTTCTGTTAAGATACCGAAACAAAGTCAGCATCAATATGTTCAGCAACGAGATGAGGCACAAAAAAGTCAGTCAGCTTTAGTCAATCAGCAGAGAGTAGATGAAATAAATGAAAGAAACTTTAATCGTGGTGTTAAACAATCGCTGAAGCTTGCTGAACGTCTAAAGTTCAGAGAGGATCGACGGACTGCCCGTGAAAACTCTCTGGCTGAGCAGAGGCGAATCCAAACAGAGCAGGTTATGCTAAAGCAGGTTAGAGATTTGTCCAGAAGGGAGGAGAGGCGCACTCAGCAACGATTGCAAAAAGAACTGGAGCAAGCAGATCTTGATTACCAGTTCGCGCAACTGGAGGCCGCTGATTTAAGACTGGCTGATCATCAACCTCCTGCGGGTCATAGAATTCAGCAACAGGGTATCTCTAGTCCTGAAGTTCAGCAGGCTATATGGGATTCTTTAACTAAACAGCCTTCCTCCAGTATTCAGGTAAGTACTGCAAAACCCAAACCTGAGCTACCTCCAATGACAATATCTGAACATGTTACTGAGGAATTGAAGCGAGGCCATGATATTTATTTTGAAGATAAGCATGTTATAGCCTGGCTGTTGGATAAAAAAAATATATTAATGAAGAATAACCAGTTAAAAGAGGGCTTGGAGAAGTGTGCATGTGATTTATCAAAGGTTTCTGAAACAGAATGGAGTCAGGTTCTTTCAGGCTGGAAAATAACAAAAAATGATTTTCATAATATATATGGGCTAACAAATGAGATGCCTCTTCGATTGAAGCTGGTTAAAGCGCTGATTGCCTATAAGACAAATATAGAGCAAGTTCATCAGCCTCATCCTCAACGAAATCCAGGTAAGGAAAAGGCGCCAGCAGAGCAACCCAGTCAGGCTCAACCTCGACGAACTAATCCAGACCAGGAAAAGAAGTCAGCAGCGCAGATCCGTCAGGTTAAACTTCAACAAGTTAATTCAAGTCAGAAAAAGGAGCCAGCAGAGCAGCCCCGTCAGGCTCAACCTCGACGAGCTAATGCAGACAAGGAAAAGAAGTCAGCAGCGCAGATCCATCAGGCTAAACTTCCACAAGTTAATTCAGATCGGAAAAAGGAGCCGGCAGAGCAACCCAGTCAGGCTCAACCTCGACGAATTAATCCAGGCCAGGAAAAGAAGTCAGCAGTGCAGATCCGTCAGGTTAAACTTCAACAAGTTAATCCAGGTCAGAAAAAGGAACTAGCAGAGCAACCCCGTCAGGCTCAACCTCGACGAACTAATGTAGACCAGGAAAAGACGTCAGCAGTGCAGATCCGTCAGGTTAAACTTCAACAAGTTAATCCAGGTCAGAAAAAGGAACTAGCAGAGCAACCCCGTCAGGCTCAACCTCAACAAATTAAGTCAGGCCAGGAAAAGAAGCCAATAACGCAAGCCCTTCAGCCTAAAATTCAGCAAGTGAAATTTGCTCATGAAAGTGAGCTGCGGGCTCGGGGTGAACCGGTTAGAATTTCCCAGAAAGTGGCTGAGGTTGAAACAGGTACGGCAGAGGCTTCTAAATTGAAGTCAGAGCCCCCCGACAATGAACATGATGTATTTTCTATCCATTTTCAGACTGGCAATGGAGTGATTATACGAAGATTCTGGCCTGATGATCCGGTTCAAAGTTTGTTAGAGGGAATGTAATTTAAATTGTGTAAACGCTTGTCGTTAATACTCCAAAATGGAGAATAACAATGAGCGTTGAAATCAACGAAAAACTGGTAGATCAAATAGCCAGTCAGATTAAAACTCAGGATGATC
>NZ_LUKQ02000266.1 GCF_001647025.1 Endozoicomonas atrinae | reverse complement strand
ACCATTCGCACCGGAGTTAAACAGCTCAGAAAGGCTATGGGAGTGGATGCGGGAGCATGACTTATCAAACAAAGCATTTTCAGGTTATGAAAATATTGTAGATTGTTGCTGTGAAGCTTGGAATAACATTTGCAGCGAAGCTGGTCGACTGTTCAGTCTGTGCTCCCGTGATTGGGCAGTTATACAGTAGTTAGAAAATTCAATTGGTATAATGTGAATCAGGGAGCGGATCAGGAAAAAATAAGGGTGATGAAATTAGAAAAAGAGGAGCTTGATAAACAGGTTAGCTTTTTGGGGCGTGAGTTGGAGATGGTGAGCCAAGAATTAAGAGATCTGGGTAAGTATCATACATTGGAGCTAAAAGCTAAATTCGATTCTCTGATGGTGGAAATGCAGGGTGAAGAAGGTATGGAAGATGACTTCTTTATCGAGCAGGAAGGCCCAGATGTTGCAGAGCAGGTCAAACAGCAGGTTCGGATGAAGCTTGGCGAGTATAAGGATGAAAACGAGAACCTGCGTAAAATGAATCGAAAACTGGTGATTGACTTAGCTGCCCAGAAGTTGGCTGAGAACGCCATCGCTGGTGCGCTTAGCTCACTCGATTCAAAAAAGTAACCAAGCCAGGGGAAACTCAAAGGACGGCATCATCGCAAGTCATCGGTGGAGCAGAGACTTCCACCGTTCATAAACCGCCCCCTGACGTTTTACTGCGTACGAAAGAGCCAACTGAACTGGCAACCCGGAAAGACCCGGACTCTTTAAAAACAGACGTTTTACAAGAGCCCGGGTCTTTGTCATTGTTGCCTATGTCGAGCGGGCAGGCCGCTATTATTAGCAGCACAGCAGAGTCAATCCATACCAGCGAAACGTTATCAACGCTGCCGATACTTGATCAACAGAAAGAGAATGAGCCATCACAGGCAGATGAGGCAGTACTTCTTCCGTTTGTGCAGGAAGATATGCCCGCACTGGTTGCCATTGAAACCGACTCGGTTCAGATGACCGGGCCAATCCCTCAGCAGCACTCAACTGATCCTCCGCTGGATAAATTCCTGACTCCCGCACGACAGGCAGAAGCTCTGCTCTCTGATCGGTGGCAGCCTCAGCAGAACAACCTGTTGCGGAGTACGGGTGATCAGCAGGACTCGGGGGTATTTAGTTTGGAACCCAAAGAAGATAACCAGGAGGCCTTATTGCCTCAAGAGCCCTTCTATGTAAATAGCACGAGTGTTCAGCCAGAATGTACCGAGTTATTGTCGTCAGAAATGACCGCTCCTTCACTCGTACCGAGCCTGCCAGCGGTTAGTGATATAGCCCATTCGACGGACTATGTTGAAATGGCAGAGCCTCTGGAAAGTTCTGCCCGTGCAGACGAGGAGTCTGTTACTGGTCCACCACAGACAGATCAGGCTTTATCAGCAACCAGCACTGTTAAGGTGGCCTCCAGGGGGCTGGATAGTGCTATGACTGGTTTAGTGATATGGCCCTATAAGCTTGTCGCAAAGTCTGTGAATCGTGCTGTCGATTATGGAGCGAAACCCGTGGTTGATTATGTGGTAAAACCCATTGGCTCATGGACTTGGAAAAAAGGCACTGAGGTTACCAGATCGATATGGCAGAGCAGATTGTTCAGTTGGAAGAAACCGGGTGAAGCGCCCAACCAGCCTGATTCGGGTTCTGGCCCTGGCACAGAGAGGCTATTGGCAGCACCGGCATCAGAACCGGAACTGGATACCTCAACAGAATCCAGCATTCCGGAAGTAACGCTTCAAGAGGTAGAAGTGGCCGACGAGTCGCTGGCAGGGGATTCCATGCCTGTAGACTGAGCGACTGACGGACTGCAACAACAGTAATCGGCATTGCTCGTTGTTCCGCTCGTGATTGTATTAAAAGCTACAAAGCACCTTATGCCAATCGAACCTTCTAGCTCCCTATTGCGCTGAAGGTTTGAGCCTTAATCCTGCGTTACCGATCGTCGCCATAGCTAAGGCGATGATTCCTCACGCCTTGTCTTAAGGCTCAAATTTTCTTGTTTATAACGGGAGTTAGAAAGCACGATTGGTATTACACGCATTGACATTATGGACTACGGGCCACTCAAACCAGTGGGCGTTGTCAATGGAGTTCATTCTTAGCCATGAACCCAGCAGGTTACACATGTATTTTCGAGGTTACTTATAAGTAACCAACCATATGAAATCCTATTTTCTGATTCAGTGATCAGCCACTCCCGGCAACTGCTCCATGCGTTGCTCTAACTCCTGCATCCATGCTGTTGTGCTGCGTTACCGCTACGATCACATAGCTACGGCTATGCTCACTCCGCTGAGCCTTGCATAGTTACTAACCACTAAGCCAGAAATATTCGATTTCATATGATCAGGTACTTAGTGCATCAGTGGCATACGTTATGAGCCCTGAGGCAATAAGCGCTTTAGAATTAATACGACAGAGTTTAAGTACAGAAAAAGCATTATTTATATCCGCATTTCCCCTTAATAAGTACGGTATTGCTAGTTTTTATAAAAATAAATGCGGATGAGGAAAAGGCACATCATTAAATAAGAAATCAAAAAGGATGGGCGGTCAGGTGAATGACTTTTTATCGGATAATGAAATTAAAATGCCATTTCTTGATTTTAAAAAAAATATGAATAAATGCAACTTTCTCCAAGTTTTCTTCTCAAAGGATTGTTATTTTGGCCCAACAAAAGAATGGAAGGTAATAAAATGTTTAGTACCACTGGTAGCATGACACCCCCTCCAGTAGTGTCAGGATCTGGCTCACTTCCTGGAGCGGCATCAAATCCTTCTCAGTCTGGGAATGCAAGGCCTCCCTGGGGGGGAGGCACGGTGGCAAGCCACCCTGGCAGACCTCATGTGGCAGGACACCAAAGTTATCCACCAGCGTCGGCAGGTCACTCTCGCTTTGATGGTAATGTTGGTGTTGATCATGGTGCTGTTTCTCGATTAAATCATCAAAACTTTGCTCTAAGGCATGGGAACCAGCAGCTTCTCGAAGCAAATCGTGGCCTCACACAGACTGCGTCTGCACTGTCTGCCAGACCTGACATTTCGCATCAGGAGTTAGGTGAGTTACAGGACGCTGCGAAGCAGACTTATCAGATGACGCAAAAGGAAGCAAGGGCGCGGGAAGTGGCCATAGGGTTCAAGCAAGAAAGCCAGCGTATGGCTCAATACATGGGGCCAATGGCGAAGGAACTCGATGGGGCGGCAGCAGATTTAAGGCAGGTAAAAGAGGACAATAAAACGCTTGAGGCTGTAAATACGAAGCTCAATACTAGCCTCCAAAAGGTGACAACGGAATTAGATGAGGCCCAATTGCAATTGGTTAAGAAACTGTCTGAAGTAGAAGAGCTTACATCTCAGTTAACTGCTGAGCGCTTTCATAATGAAAGTCTGGAAACGCAGCTTGAAACTGCGACTCAAGAGGCACAAACCGCTCGATCCTTGGTGGAAGAACTACGCGTAGAGAAACATGATCTTGAAAAACAGTTGGCACAGCTGAGCAAAACTAATGATAGCCAGGATCGGCAAATCAGGTACTTGAACGAAGGTGTTAAAAAGGGTAAGGATGCATTGGAAGGTGAAAAGTCAATAAGTATGGATTTAAAAAGACAACTGCTTTCACTTAGGAGCAGTGAGTCTCAGTTGCAAACTCAACTGGATACTACAAAATCCAGCCTGCAAAGAAGTCAAGAGCAACTGGTTGAGTCTGAGCGTTCGTTGAGAGGTACACAAGAAAAACTTGAAAATACACAGTTAGAGGCAGATCGCTTAAACCAGAAGCTTTTAGAGACAAAGAGAGAGTATCGTGATAACAAACAGTTTGCCAGGGAAGTGCAGGCCAAGCTTAATGAATATGCTCAAACAGCAGATTCCTTACAGGCTGATCTTGCAGATTCGAAACGGTCTGTTGAAAATTTAATGCAGAAGGTTTCAGAGAAGAGGGACGAAGTAAAAAACTTAAGGCATGCACTGCAAGATAGTCGCAAAAGTATTGAAGTATTAGAGAAAAAGGTGCAACAACAGCAGTTACAGCTTGGTGATATGGATCGCCTGAAAGCTGAACTGGGTACTGTAAGCAGAGAGAGAGAAGATCTGGATCAGAGAAATCTGGTATTAACTCGTGAACTAAGCGAAGTTCATAAACGGGAGCAGGACGTACGTGACCTGCACCATGGCGCTATAACCCAAAAACGCACATTGGAACAGACTCTGCAAAAGAAAGAACAATTAATTGCGCGGCATGAGTCATCAATCCAGGAGTGTGAGAGAGAGATTGAAAGTCTTCGTAGCGAGGTAAGTGAGCTTAGGTTGGATTTGGCAACAGCTAAATCTGAAGGTAGTCAGGAAATAACTGAACAGCTTCGAGCGGAGATTGAAGGGAAAGATCAGCAAATTTCCGAACTTCAGAGTATGCAACGTTCATCGCAGAGTAATATAGAATGGCTTAATGAACAAATTACTGATCTGGAGATACGCCTACAAGACTCGGAGCAATTGAGTAATGAGCGAGCAGAAACACTTGAGCGTCAAGAGCGTTTGATGCAAGAGGGAGAAGTAACGATTCGGCAGTTAAGAGATCAAGTAGCAGCTTTCAGTGGAGAACTCGCAAGTGTACAAGAGGGCATTCAAACGTTAAGGAGTGAGCATACAGTGACTAGAAATATTTTGGATCAAAATCTTGATTCTCTTGCAAGTTGTCAGGAAATAGCTCGGCAACTTGATGAGATTGTGAGTCACCCTAATCCGGAAGCCGCCTTACTTTTGAGTAAATTGAAGGAGCACATCTCAGGGGTGAGTGCCGGGTTCAATTCGGTAGCAGAGAATCTACAACGGGATTCCGCAAAGCTTGACTCTTTGCAATCAAGAACCGATGGTCTTGAAGAAAGTGCTACCAGGAAAAGCGTTTCCTTTGAAGACCAAGAACACGTTTCTGTTAGATCAACCACTTCCTCAATGAGTGAAACGAAAACGTCAGGATTGGATCATGTGCCTTATGAGATGCTGGATAGTTCTAATCGTCCAATAGGCCAAGGCCTCTTGAGTGGTAAGGGTTCAACGGTAGTGCATTTGCAGTCTATAACGGTCGAAGATGGATCAAGAACTGATTCTCCTCGGCCAGGTCACCTGCTGTCGGCTTACCGCAGTAGCCAGAGTGGAGTATCATCAGCGCGTCACGGGGACGGTATCGATTCCTCATCGGATGGTGGCGTGAGACGTCACCCAGAACGTCAGGGTTTCTACACAAGTAGTGATCGCACTACAAGGGATTTATTAAGGCATGATCTTGATAAGGACAATGAATCATTTGCGAGCTTCGACGCTGCGAGCATAAGGAGCCAGGGTCGGGATACGCTGGATTTGAGAAATAGGCCTATCCCGGATGATAGCGATAGCGACGGATGATAATCCATTCCAGTGGTAGAAGCTTTGAGCGTTGCCGGAGTTTAGCTATTAACTACGAGTATCTGACTCAGCTTTGCCTCTCTCGTCTAATGCCTCTGAAGTGATTCAGAGGCATTTTTTTATCCTTAATGGTGTCTGAGTTTGGGTTTTATTCTCTGCCTTTCCCGGGCTCTTCGTCTCATCACTAGACGCCCGCCGAACGACCCTTCCTGGCTATTTATTGTTCCTGCTTTGAGTCGTTTTTACTGCAAAACGATGACTAGCCCTGAGACGTAATTCCCATCGTGCTTTCTGACCCCGCTATGAACAGGAAAGTAGCAGGCTGTTCATGTTTCTTTGTTCCTGCTGAAGGATGAACTCTGGAGTCAAGGTGTTTCACTGGGTAGATCATGCTTTCTATAAGGTGGCAGTTTTTATGGCTGACAGAGAAAGGGGGGGGGGAGGCTTATGTAGCAGCATAACTTCTCAGGAAGTATGAACATTACTTTTATCAAAAACGGTTAATAAATGAATAACCGCTTTCCTTTGCTGGCGGTTGAGACTCCTGATGCCGTGATGGATTTTTTCAAATTCCGGGTTTCGGCCTGTAGGCGCATCGTGGCGGAAAATGGGTTCTCTGCCTTCCAGGTACCAGTCAGTGGTGATGCCATAAAGACGACAGAGAGCTATCAGGTCATCAAGATTTCGTGGACAGGCTCCTTTTTCGGCCTCCCAGGCATGAATGGTACTGGTACTTTTCCCGAGAAGTTTTGCGACTTCGGCTACGGTGTATCCAGCCATTTCTCTGGCAGCACGTGCCCGTCTCTGCTTGTCTTTCATATACCGCTCAGCTGGAAATGTACCTCGCCTTTCCGGTTGAACTGGACTGGTATTGACTGGAGGCACGAAAGTTATGAATAACTCTTGAAACTGGTGGGAGAGTTTATAACTGTTTGTTTTGAATCCAACCATCAATAACAAGGTCGTTATTCCGTATGCTGCATCAAGAAAACCTGTTGGAACGGACGCAAAATCAGGGGGATTTATGCCCGGCCAGTCTGATTCTTCTGGAGTGGTTGAAAGCCTGGAAAATACAGGACCCTCAGCAGCGGTTAGCAGCCTGCTGTCGCTGCAAGCTGGCTACTATCCAATGGCAGCAGAACAACAACAGTTGTGAAGTGGTAAAGTAATAAGTAGCTGCCCATATGAAATCATATATTTCTGATTTCATATGGGCAGCTAATTAAAAGATAGATAAAAGGGGATAAGAGGTATTCTCGGCTAGCCATAAGAACCGTTGATTGCACGATTGGATTAGCTAGGGTTCTGACCGATTCTGTGTTGTAGGTTTTTTGCGCTCTTTGTGCACTGTTTCAGTTAAGATAAGGCTTTAGACGGCAGGATAACCCCTGGAAGCCGGGGTTATCGTAACTCCAGTGCTGTAACAATACTGTTGTTGTCCAATTGGTCGGCTTGAACGCCAGCACGCTGTGTCATCACCGGCGTAAAAAGTCCTCAAAACACCAGTCCAAAATGACCTGTCGTTAAGTATAGCTTTTTGGGGTGGTCTGCAAGTCTGAAAGTTCCAGAAAGTTAAATATTTTACTAAGCTGACTCTGTCCGATCTTATTCAGGATGCATGATTGCAAGCAGGCCTTTGATAAAGGACTTCTTATTGATCTCGTATTCATTCACGCACGGTGCTGTT
>NZ_LUKQ02000265.1 GCF_001647025.1 Endozoicomonas atrinae | reverse complement strand
ACCATTCGCACCGGAGTTAAACAGCTCAGAAAGGCTATGGGAGTGGATGCGGGAGCATGACTTATCAAACAAAGCATTTTCAGGTTATGAAAATATTGTAGATTGTTGCTGTGAAGCTTGGAATAACCTTTGCAGCGAAGCTGGTCGACTGTTCAGTCTGTGCTCCCGTGATTGGGCAGTTATACAGTAGTTAGAAAATTCAATTGGTATTATCTGCTTATCCTTCTTTATACCAAGACGAAAAATCCCTTTCTCCTAGGCACTGCTTTCAAGAATCAGACAGATAAACTCTGCGATATTCAGGGCTCCAGCGCTTGCCTCTGACTCTGGCTTCCAATGTAGTTTGCTCACATTTTGGTGCCAGCCCCTCTTCCTGCGCTTTTCTGGCTACGGCAATCGCTATCTCACAGGTCACCTGGTGAATACGGTTCAACTCAGGCAGAAGAGCCGCTTCCGGATTCATAACAGCTGGTGAAGCCATAGCCAGAGTTTCGACCGCTGCATCCAGCATGCCATCAGAAACTCTTTCAGCATCACTGGCCAGAACACCAAGGCCCAGCCCCGGGAATATGTAGATGTTGTTACATTGAGCAACCGGGTAACGGTTACCATTGTACTCAACTGGGTCAAATGGGCTGCCAGTAGCAATCAAAGCTCGACCTTCACTCCACTCAATAATATCTTCTGGTGTTGCTTCAACCTGGCTGATTGGGTTTGACAGAGGAAAGACAATGGGCCGCTCATGGTTCTCAGCCATTTTCTCAATGACTTCCCGAGTGAACAGTCCTGGCTGACCTGATACCCCAATAATGGCATCAGGCTTTGCATGAGTGACAACTTCCAGTAATCCGGGGTTCTCGTCACAGCCCCATTGACGGAGTTCTTCACAGCTCTGTACCAGCCGCTGCTGGAATGGCCGCAGGTCTTCCATCTGATCATTCAGCACTCCATAGCGATCAACCATGAATATTCGCTGACGGGCTTCTTCATCACTGAGCCCCCGGCCAACCATCAGGCGGATCAACTGCTCAGCGATACCGCAACCGGCCGATCCTGCACCAAGGAAGGCAATTTTCATGTCCTCGATGGATTTACCCGCTGCCTTGGCTGCCGCCAGCAGTGATGCTGCAGTAACCCCTGCCGTGCCCTGAATATCATCATTGAATGAACAGAGCTCATCCCGGTATGTTTCCAGCAGTGGTGTAGCGTGGTTGATGGCAAAATCTTCAAACTGTAACAGTGCTTTTGGCCAGCGACGCTTCAGTGCACGGATAAAGTCATCCACAAACGCATAGTATTCATCATCACCAATACGTTCATGACGCCAGCCCAGATAATTAGGGTCATTCAACAGCTGCCGGTTATTGGTTCCACAATCCAGCACGATAGGCAGTGTTTTGTTCGGTGCAATCCCACCCACAGCGCTGTAAAGAGACAACTTGCCAATACAGATTCCCATACCGCCAATACCCTGATCACCCAGACCCAGGATGCGCTCACCATCAGTAACAACAATTACTTCAATATTGCGCTTAAAGTTAGCCAGCATGGCTGAGATATGCTCACGCTGGGGGTAAGAAATGTAGATACCCCTTGGTCGACGGTAGAGGTCACTGAAACGCTGACAGGCCTGGCCTACAACCGGCGTGTAGATGACAGGCAGCATTTCCTGAAGATGACGTTGCAGGAGAGCATAGAACAGTGTTTCGTTGGTATCCTGCAATGAGCGCAGGTAGATATGCTTCAGTATCGGCGTAGGCTTGATTGAGAAGGACTTATAAGCTCGACGACATTGCTCCTCCATCGACTCTACCCTTGGTGGCAGAAGACCATGAAGATCCAGCTCACTCCGCTCCTCCATAGAAAAAGCGGTCCCTTTATTCAGCAGGGAGTTTTCCAGCAACAAACGGCCTGTGAGGCCAGTATGGATGCATTGGTCGTGTTCGCTCATTTTTTTCCTACGTTTTTTCAGCCGATTTGTCAGCAAGAGTGCGACCAGGACTGCCGATATAACAGTCAGTGTCAGCAGGGGCACAAAGGATAATCCTTAGTGCAGTAGCAGAACAAACGGAATAACCGAAACAATCAAACAATCACATATGTATAACGTCGGCAGCAACTGTCTGGAAAACACAGTGTCTAAGAGATTTTATTGATTTCATACCGAGAGCAAAGAGCAGGTGCTTGTTACCTCACAGGGAGTATTGCCACACTTTGTGGGAAATAGGTAACAAACAACAACATCGAAACTGAGCATTATGTGATCATAAAAAAAATTCGACCATTCGGAAACTACGTACATCAAGGCCTTAAGGGATTTTACTTATTTTTGGCACGACTGTTGTATTAGTAAAAGCAACAAGAACAAAACACCCACAATAAAAACAATAACAGGGTTTAGCGTCGACTCATCAGAATAATAACAAGGTGTCGGCAGTAACAAGCAGATGGGTTTACAAGGTGCTTTTTTGCGGACGCAGCACCAACAAGGATACCAGGAAGCTTAGAAGATCAGCTAAATCCGAAGTAATATCGGAAAGGCGGCCAAGCAAAACTGGGAATATGGAAGTTACACAAAGCTATTTTCCACACAGCTTGCAAACCCATCTGTTTGTTTCCCTTTTTAAGCCCCACTTCTTTGATGACGAGACCTTCCCTGTCTAAAAACGGAAGCCTACATGTCATTCTCGGCCCCAAAGTACCTGAAGCACGAAATGCTGGTCTGCGGAACCTCCAATACCCTGCTTAATATGCTGATTGCCTGGCTGTTACTGAAAGATGGTAACCCTATAAGCTGGAAGGGCGAGAATAACTTTGTCGGGGATATGATTGCGACTTCATTTCTTCTGTCATTCATTATTTCACTGATCCTGATCTCCGTTAACCAGCGCAAGCTGATCAAGGGAAAAGTAGGTGAAATTGACTTTGGTCCAGGGTCTCGGCTGCAGCAATTGGTGAACCGTCTGCCTGTCGGCAAGCTGGGAAATGCATTCTGCTTTGGTTTACTTGGATTACTGATTGCGGTGCCATTGCCACTCACTGGTTTTGCAATACTCGGAGTGGAACAATTTGCTCCTGTGGATTACGCAGTCTTTAAAGGCTTCTGGGCTGGAGCTCTCTCAACCCTTATCGTTGTACCCATCGTCATGTCGGCTTTGCGCCCCAAGTCACAAGGCTATTCAATGATCAAATTAGCAGACTAAAACAACACGGCCAGCAACATGCTGGCCGTTTTTCATATGCGCATTGTTAATTGAGAGCTCTCTTCCTGGAACGTCTAAGCTGTGACAGCAGCATCCCAGTCATCATCAAACCACACCCAAGCAACCCTCTTATCCCAAGTTGCTCATTCAGCAATAACCAACCGCCCAGTACGGCAAACACCGCTTCCAGACTCATTATGATTGCTGCATGGGAAGATGTTGCGTCTCTCTGAGCAATGGTTTGAATGGTAAAAGCGACACCGGTAGACATAACACCTGCATACAGCAAAGGCCCGATACTTTTTGCAATGGCATCAAAACTGATGGGTTCAAGATAAAGAGCAACCATCATGCTGCATAGAGCCGTCATGAAAAACTGTATTAATGAAAGCCTCAGTGGATGAACATGCCGGGAAAGCCAGCCAATTAGTAGAATTTGAACCGCATACATCAGTGCAGAACCCAACGTCAGTACATCACCTTTATTCAGATTAAAACCATCCTGTACTGTCAGGAAATACAGGCCTGCAAGCGCAATGCCTCCACCCAGCCATGTTGCAGGTCGGGTACTGTGCCCAAACCAAATCCCGAGGATAGGAACTAGAATAATATAGAAACCAGTAATGAACCCAGAGTTACCCGCTGTCGTATACAACAGGCCAACCTGTTGAAATGAAGAGGCCAGAAAAAGAACCACACCGGTTAATGGACCCCATTTCAGCAGCAATTGATTATCGAATGGCTTTTCATTCCCAGATACCTTCTTTCCTGAAATACTCTCTAGAAGAAAATAAACGGGTAATAATGAGAGAAAGCCCAGTGCAAAACGACAGGCATTAAACAGAAATGGTCCAAGGTGCTCCATGCCCTTGATCTGAGCAACAAAGGCGAACCCCCATATGGCAGACACCACCAGTAGTAGCATATCTGCTCGAAGCGCTTTGGTTTTCAAAGTGTACAACCCGATTAGTTTGCGGCCATCCTTTTCAGCAGCATCAGTTTGGCCGGATTATTTATTGGTTCAGGCTTAAACTGCTTATTGTTGTTGCCCGATTTTTTGTTGGGAGCATTTTGCCACCACTGGCAAAGTGCGAAAAGAGCTTATCTACTGGTGATATACGCTCAGGAAAATAGACTAAGCCTTTATAGCGCAATACCATTACCAATAATTATTTTATAGGACTCGGACAAGCCTATGGTCGATATGCATCAAACCTGTTGTTCTCTGCTACCTGAGCTGTCTGAACAAGATATGGGTCGGCTGGCAAAAATTTTTCAATTGCTGGGAGACACCAAAAGACTGCAGCTGGTCATTGCCTGCCTTGAAGAACCACAGCCTGTATGCTGCCTATCTGAAATTTCGGGCATGTCTCAGCCATTAACCAGCCATCATTTACGCAGTCTGCGGGAAGCTCGAATTCTGAAATCGACCCGTAAGGGCAAGCAGGTGCTCTATGAACTGGATGATCACCATATCCGTCATGTCATTCTTGATCTGGCCAATCACGTTAAGGAGCAGGATTAAGTCAGCCTGACGGTGATGATCGCAGCACCCTGAATCCAAAAAGAAAAAAACAATAAAGGACCAAGCCATGCCAATGCCTGAAGAAATTGGTGTTATTGACCTGATGCTCAGCATTCCGGGGGAGGATAACAGTCAGTGGTATGAATACATGAAACCCATGCTGCTGGATGAGGAAAGTCGACACCAGTTCAAAATGCCAGCGCAGTACATGTTCAAGGATATTCCCGCTGAAGATGCTGATGATTACATCGCATACACCATTGCCCAGATGGATAAGCACAATATCGAACGAGCCATGATTGGGCTGGATGATCATAATGAATCAGCCAAGGCAGCGTTAAAGCAACATCCTGAACGATTCTTTGCATCCTATGAAGCTAACCCGAATAACGCCATGGATGAGGTCCGCAAGATTGAGCGACTGCACAGAGAGTACGGCATCAAAGCCGTCACAGGATTCCCTTCCGGCCTCTGTCCACAGGTACCGATTAATGATAATAATTAACCAGCCTTGTTAGTACTATGTATCCATAAGTCTCGGGATGTATATAACCAGAAATTATTAATAATTTTCAATTATTTAAGCCATGAAAGCATAAACGTCAGTGTATCGCATCATATCAAAACAACCGTACCAATAAGAGGTAAACAGCCACCAAGACAGCCACCAGAGCTGGACTTTTTCCCGTAAACAGCCACCATTACTCATAGCTGATGCTTACATAAAAATAAACGACAAAGGAGAAGTTATGGACACGATAACCGAAGTAGCACTCGCTGAAGCTAAAGCTGAAGTGCATGGTTCAAACGCTAAACGAGAGCTGACAGAAAAGCTGGATGGATTACCTGGTGTTTTGATGGCCAGAGTCAGCGACAGGAAAATTGATTTTTTTTACAAATACCAGTGGGAGAAAAAAAGAGAACTCTTACTCCTCGGTACATACGCAGCAAGAAAGCAGAAAGAACGGGTAACACTTCCTGAGGCATTTGAACTGGTTTTACAGGAAGCAGAAATTCGCAAAGAAGGAAAAAACCCAAAGGAAGAACGGAGGATAAAAGAATTAAAGATTGAGGCAGGACTAAAGCGCAGGATTAAGCAGGCTGAAATTCAGGGCTATGGAACCTTTGGTCGCATGCTTCAAATTTACCTAAATACCCTCACTGACACAGATACCAGAAAAGACATAGAAAGGATGTTTAAAAGGGAAATAGAGAAGCCATTCCCACAATTGCTCATTTTGCCTGCCAGAGACATCGAGTGGGAACAAATAAAACCGATACTCAATGATATATTGGAGAGAGGAAAAGGCCCCTCAGCAAACAAGCTCCTTGACTATATCAAAGCAGCATTTAACAAGGTGATTAATATACAGCTGGACAGCGGAGTCAGCCTCTACGCCGATGATGAATTTGGACTGATAGCCAACCCTCTCCAACACATCAAATCCAACAAGACATTCAACAGTGCAGGAAAGGATAAATGGACACGGAAAGAGCTAGCTGATATTTGGTTCAACGCCATTGAATACTGCGGCCCAGTGGCAGGTCGCTTTATACGTTTTACCATAGCCAATGCTGGGCAACGCATAAAACAGCTCGTCAGAGTGAGCTGGACAGACTATCACCTCGAAAGCAAGATCCCTTATACAGAAGTCACCAATATGAAAAAAAAGCGTGGCGGTGATGAAGTTTCTCATTTAGTACCATTAAACGATTTGGCTTTGAAGGAACTGCTGGATTTGCAGCAGATTACCGGTCATTGTGATTTCCCTTTTCCCAGCAGAAAAGGTGCGGGATTTTTAACTGATAAACCGATGGGGCATGAAGTTTACACCAAGCACATGAAGAGGATATGCGATGGATTGGATATCAGGCTCCTGTCGCTAGGAGAAACACGAACCACCATCAAAACAATGCTCGGCCCATACAAGATTCCCAAGCACATAAAAAACCTGCTTCATGGGCATGGAAAGATGGATGTGGCTGACATCTACTATGACAAATTTGATTACCTTGAGGAAAAGAGTGAAGTCATGAACTTATGGAACGGTGTGTTGGAGGAGATACTGGAGGAGCATAAACCCGTGTGGGTGCGGTAGGGTAAATTTACCCTAACCGCCTTTGTTCTAACCATGCAATAACTTCTGATCGTTTCCAGCCAACAGAGCGAGGCCCCAACTGAATTCTTTTCGGAAATTTCCCGGCCTTTTCCTGCCGGTATATAGACATCCGAGTCATACTGGTTATTTTTTCAACTTCAGCGGTGCGAATTAGCTCGTCGTCTTCAGTGTTGCCAGGAAGCTGCAGGAAGCAGGCATCAATAGCAGCCTGAGTTGTCACCAGCCGATCCTTACCGGTTTTGGCATAGCGGATATTTTGCCGCTTCAGAAAGCGCTCCA
>NZ_LUKQ02000264.1 GCF_001647025.1 Endozoicomonas atrinae | reverse complement strand
TGAGGTACCGCATCAAACGGATTTTGCGGGGCGAGGGCAAACGGATTGCCAGAGACCGGAGTGACTGGCGCTGCAAGGGTTGTTTTAAACGTGATGTGTGCTGGGGCAAGGTTCAGCCAGAGGTGAGATGCAGTTCATGTACTTATGCGGTAGCCGATGAGCGCGGTGGCTGGTATTGCACCGTGCATGAAAAAGCCGCGACTGAAACATGCAATGCCTATGAACCCTTCCAGCCTGGAGACAGGGATGACTGAACAGAAAGAAAAAAAACAACGGAAGCCAATGCGTACCTATCCGAAACGACTGCCCAAGGATTACAAGATGAGCCCGATTCAGAAAGTAGTTCGAAAGTACAGGGTACGCCGACGATTTACCCGTAACCGGCTGTCGGCAGCATCGGGCGTTTTTTCCAGAACCATTGAACAGTACGAAACCAATAACCTGCACAATCCACGAATCCTTCATCTGGCAGCAGTACTGAATGTACTTGATCTGGATTTATGGGTCATCGACCGCACCAATGGAACACTGGTAGAGAGGATTTACTGAGATGGAAAGTGAAACTGTGGAAGTGACTGGCATGAAGGCTGAGTCCATTGACGTTCGTGACGATGGCCATGTGAATCTGGTCTGCGTATGGGGCAACCGTGGATTCGACGAATCACTGGATTTGCAATTGTTCTTCGCCGACAAGGGCATCGAACGATTTATCCGCTACCTGGAAACCCAGAGCAACAATCCACCCTTACAAGTCAACAGGCAAGGTGAAGAGGTATGGGTGCATCCACTGGTGATGTACCGGTATCTGGCCTGGTGTGAACCACAGGTTGATGCACTCTGTATGGACTTGTACCACATGTACACCCGACACAAAGCAAAAACACTCAGGAGTGACGCTGAACACACAACTACCTGGCATTAAGGCAGACCATAAATGCGCTCGGAGGTGAGCGCAGCCATCTCGACAACAGCAGGATAGAAAAACATGAATGCCATTGCAACTGCAAACACTATGAACATCAACGATGCAACCACTGTTGACACTATGTCCAGCCGTCAGATTGCTGAAGCAACGAAAAAGAATCATGCCGATGTGATTCGTGACATAAAAAATATGTGCGCACAGCTTAATTGGAATGTCAGCAAATATGCTGGCATTTATTGTGACGCTCGAAACCGGCAGCAAACCGAGTACAACCTGCCACGTTATGAATGCGAAGTTCTGATTACTGGCTATGATGTCAAACGTCGAGCCGCCGTGATCAAACGCTGGCACGATCTGGAATCGGGCAAAACCCAACCTCTCGTGCAACAGCCACAACCGGACCCGTACCACCTGCTGAAATTAAACATGGATGCCAGCCTTCAAGCGGTTACCTTTGCCAGGGCCTTCGGTCTCGAAGGCAATCAGGCCATGCTTGCAGCGGACCGGCTGCTAAGGCATCGGCTCAACTTCTCGCCGCTTACTGAGATGGGCCACCCTGCCCTGGTCGCTCCCAAGAAAGAACCACTGTTCACCCCGACGCAACTGGGCCTCATGTCCACCCCCGTTTACACTGCCGTACATATGAACAAGTGGCTGCAAGAGAGCGGTATGCAGGACAAGACCGGCGACGAGTGGGTACCCACTGATAAAGGCAAGCCCTTCTGTGAAATGCTCGACGTTGGCAAGAGCCATGGTAACGGTACCCCCGTCAAACAGTTGAAGTGGTACCCGTCAGTACTGGAACAACTGCACGATGAAAAACCTGAGCCGGACTATATGCCTGAACCTGCACTAGATGGTGATGCTGATAATGATCCTGTTAAACCAGTTGTGACTCGAAAACAGAAAGTCAAGCGCGTTCAAAATCATAAGCGTGGACGCTATGGCCTGCCGGAGCACTTCTCCATCTATGAATTGGCTGATGAACTGGAGCTGCAAAAAAGCTTCATCGAGGAGGTATTGAAAAAGCACCGCATCATCAAATGGAAGCCAATGAAGCATGGCGGCAAGCACATACTGACAGACACTGGCTGGCATTACGGGAAGATGTACGACCCAACTGCGAAAGTATTCCGTGAGAAGGGAAAGCAGCTCATGACAACCAACTGCCACCCTGTGTTCGGTTACGAGATTTTGAAGTTTTTCTGAAAATTAATTCCAGCCTGGAGCTGCCATACCCAGCGGCTCCGGTGAAAAAATTGATGATTTTTTAGCAGGGAGTTAGGTTGGTATGGAAAACATCCGGAAGAAGAAATTAATGCAACTTAAAGAAATTTCATCCGAGTACGGTATCAGCAAAACAAAACTTCAAAAAATAGCTGGTCTGGAAGAATTTCCCAAGCCTGTCTGCTTTGGCAGGCACATGACAAAGCTCTACCGAAGAAAGGATGTAGAGGTCTTTTTTGGATGCTAATTTTGGGGCGAAAGCCCCAACTAGATAGTTGGCTCAATGAACCTGTATATTTTATCCAGATATAATCGTTGGGCTTTTCTTCTCTCTTCAAAGTGGTCATCAAGATTATAAACCCCTTCAATCCCCTTCTTGACGTGCCCGAGACAAGCCTCCGCTACATTGTCAGCAATGCCGTTTTGTGACATATACGTTCTCCCAGTCCTTCGTAAATCGTGAGGCGACCAATAGGGTATGTGGGACATCCTCTTTGATTCATACTGAGTAACAATCCATCGTCGTAGAACTTTTTCGTCGACAGGATCAATCCCATCTGAGAATACGTATTCACTTTCAGGTGATAGTGAACAAGCCTCCTTAATCCATTTAATAACCTCTGGCTCAAGTGGTATCGCCGCATGAATAAATTTATTACTTCCCCGCAGAAAAGTAGGTGTAATCCACCACTTCTGTTCGAAATTGATGTCATCTTTTTTCATGGCAACCAACTCACGAACCCTTAACGTCAATGTAGCCTTTACTGCAAGCATTAAATAATTTCTTCGGTTCTGTAATCTAAGCAGCCTTAAACATTGAAAAACTTCGGCCAGCTCATCCATCGTCAAACACCTTTGCGAAACTGATCTATGGTTACCAGCATCTCTGCTCTCAAAGGTATATGCAGGGTTGTATTTAGTTAGCCCTAATTTCAGAGCCAGTTTGTAAACTCGCTTAATTACCGTCAATGCCTTTTTCGGGGTTGTTTTTAACCCTGACTGAAGCATTTGATTCAATTTTCTCTGAATATCAATCGAAGTAATGCTATCAATATCTCTATCGCCGAAATCAACTTTTAGATGCGTGTTATAGGCACTGACATAGCTCTTGGATAAAGAAATTTCTTTCAACATTTCCACAATGTCATCAAAAGTTTTTTGTGCCTTTATCACGTCGCCATCTGATGAACGATCCTGCAACTCTGCAACCTTTTCTCTTGCAGCCGAAAGCCTGACTGAATAATAATCACCTATAGGCACATCCGTTCTATCGCCATTAACCGTGATCCGTGCATACCATGTGTGTTTCTTTTTTCCGACACGGATCATTAGATTTTTACCACAGCTATACATACCAGGATTTTTTTTAAGTAATCCTTTAACCTCTTGATTATTCTTCATTATTCCAAACACCCATTTTATTTTTGTTGTAAAAATGAAACATCGCCTATGAAATTAGACTTTTTACAACGATCTTACAACAATGAGCACTGAAATCAGACAAACTTAGAAACCCTTGAAAAAACCTGAACGAGAACCTGATGCACATAACTACTTAATATTTATACTTAAAAAATCTTGAAAGTTCGTATACGATCCTGACGGATTTAGAGGGAAGAGTCCTAAATGAAAATCATCATTCTCGGCGCCGGTCAGGTTGGTGGCACGCTGGCAGAAAACCTGGCCAATGAGGAAAATGACATTACGGTGGTCGATACCGATGCCACTCGACTTCGAGAACTCCAGGATAAAATTGATATACGAACCATCCAGGGTAAGGCCTCTTTTCCAGGGGTTCTGAAACAGGCTGGAGCCGATGAAGCCGATATGCTGGTTGCGGTCACCAACAGTGATGAAGTGAATATGGTGGCCTGCCAGATTGCCTACACACTGTTCCACACTCCGTCAAAAATTGCCCGTATTCGTCAGGCTGCTTACCTGAAGAATGAAAGCCTGTTTGCTAATGCGGCCCTGCCCATTGATGTTCTTATCAGCCCGGAGCAAGTCGTTACTAACTATATAAAGCGGCTTCTGGAACGTCCTGGAGCCCTTCAGGTACTCGATTTTGCCGAAGGTCGTGTCCAGCTGGTTGCCATGAAGGCTTATTACGGAGGTCCTCTGGTCGGTCACGAACTCCGCTATATCCGTGAACACATGCCTAATGTTGATACCCGGGTAGCTGCTATTTTTCGTCGTGGAAATGCCATCATGCCCAAGGGGAACACCGTTATCGAGGTGGACGATGAAGTCTTCTTTATTGCCGCCCGTGAAGATATTCGGGCCGTCATGGGAGAGCTTCAGCGTCTGGATGATGACTACAAACGCATCATTATTGCCGGTGGTGGCAATATCGGCCTGCGTCTGGCTCAGGCAGTGGAAGACCAGTACAAGGTCAAGATTATTGAGCACAATATGGAACGGTGCCAGTTCCTGTCAGAAACGCTGACCAAAGCCATGGTTTTCTGCGGCAACGCATCCGATAAAGAGCTGCTGATCAGTGAAAACATCGAAGAGACCGATATCTTCTGTGCACTGACCAATGACGATGAAGCCAACGTCATGTCATCCATGCTGGCGAAACGACTCGGTGCCCGTAAGGTTATGGCGCTGATCAATAACCCCGCTTATGTAGACCTGGTTCAAGGTGGTGAAATTGATATTGCGATTTCTCCACAGCTGGCCACTATTGGCAGTCTCCTTAAACACGTCAGACGCGGCGATATAGTAAACGTTCACTCACTTCGAAGAGGAGCTGCTGAAGCGATTGAAGCGATAGCCCATGGTGATGAGCAGAGTTCCAAAGTGGTGGGTAAAACCATTCAGGAAGTAGAGTTACCTCAAGGCGCTACCATTGGTGCCATCGTTCGTGATGATCAGGTTCTGATTGCTCACGATACTACCCGAATTGAATCCGGTGACCATGTCATTCTCTTCCTGACCAATAAACGCAAAATCCGTGAACTTGAGCAGCTCTTCCAGGTTGGTCTTGGATTCTTCTAAATTCCCTCCTGATCAGCTTCCTTCCCTGTTATTCGGGTTGGAAGCCCATCTTTCCCAGAAGATGTAAATGACCTGAAACAAAGTCCAGGGCTTTATTTTCCCTATGGATTGGGAGTAATCTCCTACTGCATAAAATCAGAATTTCTTATAGCCATTATAAGAATCCACCATGGCAGGTTATTTAAGTGCCCAGCATATTATTGACTCCATATCGCTGGGTGCTTGTACTGGATGAAGCAGGAGCACCATGCAGTTTCAGGTTATTCTTCCCATTTTGGGAATTTTGTTAATTTTATTCAGCACGTCCAGCCTTCCTCCGATCGTTGTAGCACTGCTCTATCAAGAGCAGGAAATATCCATTTTTATCTACACCTTTTTATTAACACTACTGCTGGGCGTCCTCCTCTGGTTCCCCTTTCGACATATCAAAGATGAGTTACGTACCCGCGAAGGGTTTCTGGTCACTGCACTGTTCTGGATTGTTCTAGGCTCAGTAGGCTCTCTGCCATTTCTATTAATGGAAAGTCCTTCACTCAGCATTACCGATGCACTGTTTGAGTCCATGTCAGGCTTAACAACGACGGGAGCAACCATTCTGACCGGAATTGAGCACCTGCCCCGCTCAATTCTGTTTTACCGACAACAGCTGCAGTGGCTTGGGGGGATGGGAATTATTGTCTTGGCAGTTGCCATTCTTCCAATGCTTGGGATCGGAGGTATGCAGTTGTATCGAACTGAGACCCCCGGGCCGGTTAAAGACTCAAAACTTACTCCCAGAATAACCGAAACGGCCAAAGCACTCTGGTTTCTTTATCTCTTTCTAACCGCTGCCTGTGCCCTGGCTTACTGGCTGGCAGGTATGAACCTGTTTGATGCGATCTGCCACAGTTTCACAACCATCGCTATTGGAGGATTTTCTACTTATGACGGCAGCATGGGGCATTTCAATTCTCCCATGATTATCTCTGTCTCGATCTTTTTCATGCTGATTGCCGGTATCAATTTTGCCCTGCATTTTACGGCCTGGAGACATAAGTCACTGACCCACTATATTCAGGATCCGGAAGTTAAATGGTTTCTGGCAATACTGGGAGTCGTTGGAGCCATAACCGTCATCACTCTTTATCTTTCTGATACGTATTCTCTGAGTAAGTCATTCCGATACGGCTTGTTTGAGGTGGTATCAGTTGCGACAACGACTGGCTATACCTCATCTTCCAGCTTTTCAGCATGGCCAATGTTTCTTCCCTTACTGCTGTTTTTTACCAGTTTTATGGGAGGGTGTGCAGGCTCTACCGCTGGCGGAATGAAAGTAATCAGAGTTGTACTGATTGCCAAACAGGGAGTGAGAGAACTTCGTCGTTTAGTTCACCCCAATGCGGTATTCACCATAAAAATTGGCGGTAAACCCGTGAGCCCAAGGGTGGGTGAAGCAGTATGGGGATTCTTTGCGACTTACATTTTAATGTTTGTTCTTCTCTTTCTAGCTTTACTGGCTACGGGTTTGGACTTTACCACTGCATTTTCAACGATTGCTTCCTGTCTGAATAATCTTGGACCCGCTCTCGGCGAAGCAGCCTTCAGTTACCAGAACCTGCCTGATGCTGCAAAGTGGATTCTTGCTTTTGCCATGCTACTGGGACGCCTGGAGATTTTTACACTTCTTGTGTTGTTTACTCCAACCTTCTGGCGTTATTGATGGGGTTCATGAGAAGGTGGTTACATTGAGTCACCATCTTCTCCACCTTTGCCCTTCCAATACATCAGTAAACCAAGCCCTCCTATTATACCAATTGAATTTTCTAACTACTGTATAACTGCCCAATCACGGGAGCACAGACTGAACAGTCGACCAGCTTCGCTGCAAAGGTTATTCCAAGCTTCACAGCAACAATCTACAATATTTTCATAACCTGAAAATGCTTTGTTTGATAAGTCATGCTCCCGCATCCACTCCCATAGCCTTTCTGAGCTGTTTAACTCCGGTGCGAATGGT
>NZ_LUKQ02000263.1 GCF_001647025.1 Endozoicomonas atrinae | reverse complement strand
AAATCTTTGAAGAAGAGTATGTCAACATTGCCCGCAAAGGGAAATATCGCAGCCTGTTTGAAGAGACCTCGCCAGAGGCGTTAGTAAGCCAGCTTCATAACGGTTACTTCGCCATTGATAAAAAGAAAGACAGCGCTGGTGAAGCACAGTTTAAAGACTCCAAACTCTCGGCCAAAGGCGAAGGCGGGAAAACGGCGGCGGATGAAAGTGCCTACAACCTGATCATGAAAGAGAAGGAACGGTTGCTGAGCCTGGACTGCAAACTGAAGTTTCTGTTCTCCCACTCTGCGCTGAAAGAAGGCTGGGATAACCCCAATGTGTTCCAGATTTGCACCCTGAACGAAACCGCCTCGGTGATTAAAAAACGTCAGGAGATTGGTCGTGGTCTTCGCATTGCCGTTAACCAGAAGGGCGAACGGGTTCATGGGTTTGAGGTGAACACGCTGACGGTAATGGCCAATGAGTCCTATGAGGATTTTGTCGCCAGCCTGCAAAAAGAGATCGAGGAGGAAGAAGGCATTCGCTTTGGCGTGGTGGACGACCATCTGTTTGCCAATATTGTGATCCGGCATGAGGGTGAAAAACCGGACTTTCTTGGCGCTGAGAAGTCAGAGCAGATCTGGCAACACTTGCTGGATGCAGGCTATATCGACAAGAAAGGCAAGGTTCAGGACGACCTTAAAACGGCACTGAAGGAGGGCAACCTTGACCTGCCTTATGACGTGTTGGAACAGGCTGAGCAGATTCAGGCGGTGCTGAAAAAGGTAGCGGGTGGCCTTAATATCAAAGACAGCAGCAAGCGGGAAACGGTAAAACTGAATAAGGCGGTTTTCCTGGGTGATGAGTTCAAGTCGTTGTGGGAACGCATTAAATACCAGACCACGTACCGGGTGGATTTTGACCACCATGCCCTGGTAGAAGAATGCGCTAAAGCCATTGAGAAAGACCTGGTGGCCGGTAAAACCAAGTTTGAGTACGCCAAGGGCATCGTCGCCACCAAGCACAGTGGACTTGAGGTAACGGAGAGCAAAACCCAAACCTATACCTATGATGCCAAAGACTATAAGTTGCCGGACATCGTCAGTTATCTGCAAAACGCCACCAACCTGACCCGTCGCTCAATCGTCAGCATCCTTACCCAGTGCAACCGGCTTGATGCCTTCCGAAATAACCCTCAGAAGTTCATTGATGAAGCCACGAACATCATCAAACGCGTGATGCGCCGGTTTATTGTGGATGGCATCAAGTACCAGAAAATTGGCGATGACCATTTCTACTGTCAGGAACTGTTCCAGGATAAGGAACTGAAAGGCTATCTGGGTAAGAACATGCTCGAATCCGGTAAGTCGGTGTATGACCATGTCATTTACGACTCCGATGTAGAGCATGACTTTGCCGAAGCCTTTGAGAAAAGCGAAGAGGTGAAGGTTTACGCCAAACTGCCAGACTGGTTCAAAATTGAAACGCCACTGGGTACCTATAACCCGGACTGGGCGGTACTGGTGGAGAACAACGGCAGCCAGAATCTCTATTTTGTGGTGGAAACCAAAGGCTCCCTGTTCAGTGATGCCCTGCGCCCTACCGAGCAAGCTAAAATTGACTGCGGCCGGGAGCACTTTAAGGCATTGGGTGAGAATGTTAGCTTTGCCAAGGCTAATAATTTTGATTCTTTTATTGATCAGGTGGCGGGATAAGCCACTTATTCAATAAATAAAGGCAGCACTAACACAGCCGATCAACGCTGATTACGACTCTTTAAACAGGTATTTTAATGTCACCAGGAAATTTTCTCGAGGGTTTGTTTTATAAGGCTTCATCAGAGCTTTGGACTGATATTTTTATCTGGTTAATTCTGGGTGTATTTATACTGGCTATTTTTGAGGCAAGTCGTGGAAAACATTCACGTTTTCTCGAACATGCACCCAACGTCATGACTTCACTAGGTATTCTGGGAACCTTTACCGGGATTATCATTGGTCTGTTGCATTTCCAGCCCGATAAGATAGATGAGAGTATTTCATTACTGTTAGATGGTCTGAAAACAGCCTTTATCACCAGTCTGGTGGGCATGTTTGCATCGATCATCTTCAAAGGATTGGATGCTTGGAAATTTGCTCCGATGAGGGAAGATGGAGATGAGAAAGAAGATGTAACCCCTAAGGATATTTATCAGCAGCTATCCGGACAGACAGAGCTACTAACTCAGCTGAGAGAAAGCTTGGCCGGTAACGAGGAAGGCTCAGTTAATGGCCAATTAAAGAATCTTCGCAGCGACCTTCGAGATGCAGCCAAAAAGCGTGATGAAGAGTATCAAGCTTTTGCTCTAAAACTATGGTCACAAATGGAAAACTTTGCCGACATGCTCTCCAAATCGGCCACCGAAAAAGTTATCGAAGCTCTGAAGCAAGTTATTGTGGAGTTTAATCAAAATCTGACAGAACAATTTGGAGAAAACTTTAAAGCTCTGGATGCTTCGGTAAAAAAACTGGTGGATTGGCAACAGCAATATATGGAAGAGCTGGCTCAAATGAGTCAGCAGTACGCAGAGGGAGTCAAAGCAATAGACAGTACTCGGGATGCCGTATCCACCATCAGTGAAAAAACAGGAGAAATCCCGGCGTCTATGGATCAGCTGAAAGCAGTTTTGGAAGTTAATCAGCATCAAATTGCGGAGCTTCAGCGCCATTTAGAGGCCTTTGTAAATATGCGAGACCAGGCAGTTAAAGCAGTGCCTGAAATTCAGGCTCAGGTTAAGGGAGTAGGAGATCAGCTTCAGCAAGGCGCACAGGAAATGAAAAAGGTCATGTTGGAAGGTGCGACCCAGTTCAGTACCTCCGTCAACCAGACCAATGCCTCTATTACCAGTATGGCCGATAGCCTCACAAGTAATGCCAACTCGATCACTACCACATTGAAAGATGGATCTACTCAAGTCCACAACACAACCAGAGATATGGTAGAGCGCCTTGAGCACAGCAGTAAAAACCTTCAGGGAGAACTTGAACGCTCTATTAATACAGTGCTCACCACTATACAGGACAACTCCAAAAAATCGCTTGGTGCTGTTGAAGGTCAAATCCGGGAGGCCGTCAGCCGTTCAGGCGAAGGGGTTAACAGACAACTTGCAGCACTTGACCAATCATTACAGCAAGAGCTGAACCGGGTAATGCAAGAACTTGGTAAAGCACTAACCAGCATCACACAGAAGATGGCCGAAGACTATCACCGCATGGTCGCTGCTCATAATCCCCCAAAAAATAATCATAGGGGATAATGATGAAAAAAATCATAGGGCAAGCCAGTAGAGCTAACCATCAGGACAGTGAACACTGGATGAATGTTTCCGACCTTATGGCCGGATTAATGATGGTATTCTTGTTCATATCCATTGCCTTGATGCGCTCTGCCATTATTGAACGGAACAAAATCAAGGATGTTGCGATTGCGTATCAGGGCAATCAGGTGGCTATCTATGAAAGCCTGATGGCAGAATTTAAAGATGATCTGACAAAGTGGGATGCAGAAATTGACAAAGACTCTCTGGCTTTCAGGTTCAAATCACCAGATATTTTATTCGGCACAGGCAAGTCAAAACTTACTGATTCATTCCAGCTTATTTTAAGTGACTTTTTCCCGAGATTTCTCTCTACCCTTGAACAGTTTAATGATGTAGTTGAAGAAATCAGAATCGAAGGGCATACCAGCTCTGACTGGGAAGGGTTAAGTAAGGAAAATGCCTATTTTCATAATATGAATCTTTCCCAAAGGAGAACAAATTCTGTTCTGAAATATATTCATGATATAGAAGTCAATAAGCAACGCAGAGATTGGATCAGAATGAATGTCGCAGCCGTTGGTTATTCTTCCTCAAGATTGATATTGACAGCTGATGGATTGGAAGATTCACGAAGTTCTCGTCGGGTTGATTTCAGAGTGGTAACGAATGCTGAAACACAAATAAGAAAAATCCTGGTGGAATAATCAATATGAAGCTTGACGTTGACTTTAGTGCTTTGTGGAATATCTCCAGCCAAATTGGGGCTGGTCGCAGCGATTTTTCACTGGATGAAGAAGTCCAACCTATCGACGAAATTGATGTGAGTTTGGGTGGCGAAGGTATTGAGGTTAACCCTGAAGAACTTCAGTTAAGGGGTGGTCTTTTTTCTTATGAGGGCCGTCAGGTAGTACTTTATATTCCCAACCATACGAACAGAGAGATTGAAAAAGCATTAATTGATAAGTCAGTCCGAAAAAAATTTCATGTTGGCTTCTGTTCTCATCTTGAAAAAATGAAAAAACAAAAACAATTTGAGAAATATAAGGCAACAAACAATCTATCGGGCGAATTTCATATTTTCGGAAAAAGTAAAATTGATCGAATAACAAAAGAAGGAGATGTCTGTCTTGATGTGTGCATGTTCTGCCTTGAAAAGCTCAATTATCAGGGAGCTGCTGACAGAACCATTCGTCGAATGGTAAGGGATTCCTTTGATATAGCTCAGTTTTTCTCCACTTATAGTTCCTTCTTTCCTTATTTACCCAGCGGTATTGGAGGTGATCCCAGTAAAGCAGACTATACATCTGATTGGCCAATTGTTTCTGCAAAGTACAAGGCATCAAGAAACTACACCTGTGAAAACTGTCATGTGAACCTGAATAGCCACAAAAGCCTGCTGCACACCCACCATATCGATACTGTTGCAGGTAATAATCGCCCTGAAAATCTTCAGGCACTGTGTGAGGATTGCCACAGAAAAGAGCATGGCCATATGCATGTCAAACACCGTAACATGCAAATTATTAACCAGCTTAGACTAGAACAAGGTTTGGTTGAGAAGCAGTGGAACAAAGTACTCCAGCTCGCCGATTCAGCACTCAACGGAGTACTCAGAAAGTTACAAAGTAAAGGTTATCAGCCCCCAGGAATTGGTTATTCCTTAGTCAATAGCCGTGGTGACGTTGTTGCTATCGCCGATGTTGCCTGGCCTGAGAATAAATTAGCCATAACCATCGAAAAGATTGATCAGGCTATACCAGGCTGGAAGATTGCTCAGCCTGAAGATTTTTTGTAAAAATGGGATTTCTCGACTCAATGCAACCCGCAACTATCAAACTCTTCCTCGTTAAAGGCAGTCCAACCGGACTGCGTACTGCTGAAATCTCCAACTGGACTGGCAAGGCCATTGCTGGACCTCGGAGCGATCTTGATGATTTATTAGGTCGGCCGGAACTACAAAGCCCTGGAGTGTACCTCTTAACAGGTACTGATTCTGAGTCTGGTGACCCCGTTCTCTATGTTGGCGAGGCTGAGAATGTTTCAAAGCGCCTTAAGCAGCACGCAAAGACGGAAGAAAAAGATTACTGGGTTCATACCTCTGCTTTTGTCAGCAAAGATGAAAACTTGACCAAATCCCACATCAAGTATATTGAGGGTAAGCTTATCCAGCTGGCTCACAGCAGCAAACGCATGATTGTGATGAACAGCGTTTCCAGCGGTTCCTCTCTACCTGAGGCTGACCGCGCAGAGATGGATATTTTTATCCAGAAAATTCTGCAACTGTTACCAGTATTGGGGATTCACCAGTTTTCTGCTACGGCTGCATTTTCTCCTTTACAGTCCAAACCCAAAGCTTCAGTCAATAGTGATGAAGTCCCTCTTTTCCACATGAAGGGCAAGGGAGTCGCTGCCTCAGGCAGACGGTCAGAAGAAGGATTTACGGTATTCAAAGGGTCTCAGGCTGTAAAAGTCGCAGTTAAGGCCTGCCCTTCAGGTGTTGTCAAAAACAGAGAGCGTTTACTGGAAAAAGGCATTATTGCCCTTGAGGGTGAGCACTTTATTTTTACGGAGGACTATGAATTTTCCAGCCCCAGTACTGCGGCCAGTTTTGTTCAGGGTGGAAGTGTCAATGGGCTTACGGCTTGGGTGAATAGTGATAACCGGACTTTGAAGAGCTTTGAGAGTCAGTAGTCTTTGCGCTGCCCTTAAGTGAGCATTCAGGACATTCAATAAATACATTAAAACCCTATGGATATTCTAAATACCACCCTGAACACCTCAATGAATGACAACATCACGGACAACTACGTTGAGAACGTCAATTACTATCAATTGGGTTGTATTGAGTATGCTTTACAATATTCTGCTCACTTATCTGGCAGGGATGGCCTGGATGGTCATAAACCTCACCTATCATATTTTCATCAGATTTGATAAGTATGATCGTAAATACCGGGAACTGAAATGGGATTTCGCTTTAACCTGTATACTCTGGCCGCTCTTTATAATCTCTTCTCCACGCCGTCTGATTAATCCTGGTCATGATTTCGGTACAGGCGAACATTGGGCAGAGGAAGCGCGGCTTCGGGAGAATCCGCCTCCTGTGGGCGAAATCGTTCTCTATCAAGCTAAAAAAGGAGGGTATAGTGACACATTCGGTGAGTTCACATTTATACGGCAAGACATTCTGGATTATTTACAGAATCGTTGGTGGGACGAGTCGAATGACTACCCCCTAACTCAAGTGGAATACACTATTCATAACTGGCTCGATTATCACTATGACAGCTCAATATCTCAGCCTACTGTCGTTCCTGCTGCATGGGAGCATTTTCAACTTATTGCTGACGATATGATTAGGCAAGGTATAGGAAAGGTGCACTGCACTCAATGTCAATTGGACTACAGCACCAAGCAACTATTATCCAAAAATAATCGTGGTCACGCTGGATGGAACTCTAACCGGCTGCATTGCCCAAAAGATCACCCCTTATTGGTTGTGCAGACCACTCACTATACTGTAGTTTCTTAAAGATAGAATTTTTTGCTCATCAGTTTTTAATCAAATTTCAACCTCATACTGCGCCAGACTCGGTGCAGTACCTTTTATCTCACCATCCTGGACAAATACCTTTTGTCCTACAGCAGTTGTCTCCCCCTTGATGGTAATTACCGAACCATCTCGAAGCTCAGCTTGACTGGTGCCATTGCCATTATTGCTGGTGATGGTGGCAACAACTCTCACACCTTCAGGTATCAGAGCCTTGAACTTTTGCCAGATATTGGTGGTTGCCATAAGCCCGAAACCCTTTTATTTTTTTGAAACCACAAAAAAGGGCAATGCCCGAAAGCACTGCCCTTCTGAACCTCATTTTATGCGAGGTTGGAAACTACAGTAT
>NZ_LUKQ02000262.1 GCF_001647025.1 Endozoicomonas atrinae | reverse complement strand
ACCATACAGTTCATCCGTGTTTTTATTGACGGCAATATAGAAGGCTCGGGTCAGCTGCGGGTTGGCCAGATACATATACACCTGCATCTGGACAAAGTGTTCAGGCTTGGCTTCTTTTACCCCTTTGTTGACCAGGTTCTTGAACGACTTCTCATTGTGGGTTTTCATCTCAATGAGGTGCCACGTTTTCGGGGCTTCGATAAAGCCCTGGCCAACACCATCGAAGGAACCGCCGAAATGGCTGTCGCAGGCAGATACCCGGAACTGCTCGCCAGTGGCTGGATTGGTATCAAAGACGGTGACACCGGCTTTACGCAGGTCTTCCACAAAGCGGGGCTCGGATAAGTGGCCGGTTTGAAACAGCCTTAGCAGCTGACCGCTGTGTTTGACATCAGTGCACCAGCGGAAGCTATACCAGAGTTCCCGGTCGCAAGGCCGACCAATGAGGGAGCCGCCGAGGTGAGCCCGGAAGGCGTCACCTTGGTTGTTCTCGTAATGCTCGACAATGGCTTTGATGGTGGTTTGGGTAGGCTCAGGGATTTGCATTGCTGCCTCCCTTTTCCCGGTTAATGAGCTCGACGATCTTGGGAATGGAAAAAGCATCGTTATTTTGTGCAGCCATTAAGACGTACTTTTTCAATTCCTTGCTCGCACCCGCCTTGGCTAACTTAATGGCTGCACTTTTCCCGATAAGCTTTACTTCACCTTTGTTGAAATTATTAAAGGCTTTGATCCAGTCGAGAATAGCAGTGTAGGAAGGCATTGAATCAATGCGGAGTCTTTTACCCACAATGCCGATGAGATACTGAAGCTCACTCTGGTCATCCTTGTTTTTCCACGCATGGTAAAAGGCATGACTTATCCAGTAAGCGGCATCAATGTTTTCTGGATTACTACGCTCTGCCCATACCTTGCTAGACAACTGTGTCCCACACTGTTCGAGAATTTTCGTGGTAATGGCATCGGTCTCGGACGGGCTAAACGTCAGGTCATAAAACTGCTGCTCCAAGGTATCGAGCCGCAGCTTCAGTTTTTTGATTTCCTGTTCAGCATCCATGCTATTTCCTCCGGTTAATCCGTCTTGCGATCCGTTGCGCCTTCCGTTTTTTCTTGCGCTCAGTGCCGGTCAGCCTTTTTTTGGTGTAGCGAGCCTTGTCGGCCTTCTTGGCAGAAGTGCCGTTTGGGTTGAAAAACATAGAGTCCTTTCCTGATAGTGAGAGGGGCGAACCCCTCTATGATGTGACGACGTAAATGAGAACGGCGGTATAGGCGACAATGCCAAAGGCAAGCGCTATCGCTGCATACCAGTCTTCCCGGCTCACTGCTTTGCTCCCCACGGCGGCGCTGCATGTTGAGCCGCAGGGTGGCCAGCCGGAGGCTGTTGTTGTACCGGGGCTTGTTGCTGTGGTGACGGGTTATAAGCCGGGGTCTGCTGCTGTGGTACGGGAGCCTGCTGCATTGACTGGCCACCGACACCGATCCACTTCTTAACCTCATTTTTAGGTCCATAGCCCGGATCGTTTTTAATGACGATACGGATACGAACGATCTGATTAAGCAGTTGATCCGTGTCATTTATCATTGGCTGGCCGATGGCGTGAGCAATCCGGGACAGTTCCTTCCTCCCGATTTCCTCTGCCCTCGGGCTACGATTCTCGATATTGTGCTGCGACCAGAGCTTACGGCCTTCAAACTGCCCTTCCATAATGGTGTAGGTCAGTTTCACCATGCGGCCACCGGTCTTGGTGTTTTCAAGTGAAGCCTCAGTCATCATCGTGAGGTATTCACCTGCCGGCAGTGGTTCAAAGTCATCTGTCGGATCGTAGTCGCCTGCATTAAAACCTAACTGAGCCATGAGTAATCTCCTTATTTCTGGCTGGTGGTTTGGGTCAGAGCGTCACTAAAGGCCTGCCAACTCAGCGGGAGCTCAGGTGGTAGGCCATAGCGATTCTTGGCAATGAAGCTCGGACGAGCCTCGGTGTAGAGATAACGTTGGCCAGTACTGATGCCACGGGTTTTGATCTTGTTAAAACCGGCTTCTTCTTTCTCAATGACGGTTTTGTAGTCAGCAAATAACACGCAGTCGACGGACTCCATGATCAGTTCGCTCGCCCGTTTATGCAGCTTGATCTGGAAACGGTCGTAACTGTCCGTCATTGGACTCTCAAACCGTTTGATTTCAGAGTGGGCGATCAGAATGAAGGCCATGCCTTTTTCATTGCGCAGGGCAAAGAGGGCATTCAAAAGCTGACGCCATAAATCCAGAGCGAACATGAAGCCTCTGCCATACCCGAAATCTTCAACGGAGTTGTAACGCTCACCCTTGGGGCCAACGTAGTTATCACACAGATGCTTCCACAGCATCGGTTCCAGATGATCCAGGCTGTCCAGAACCACGGTTTGATAGTGGTGCTCGGACGTATACAGGACGTTCAGTGCATCCAGAACGTCCTGAAAGGAAGTCATCAGCGGGAAGGCGTCCACTTCCAGCTTTCCCAAACCGTCCTCGGTGCAGATAAAGATCGGGTTCGGTGCCCCTGCGCCAAGGGAGGTTTTGCCGACACCGGAGGGGCCATGCAGGGTCAGAGCCGGAGCCTTGAAGCCTAAAGAACGGCTGATGGAGTTCAGGGTAATCGCCATTACTTGTCCTCCAGGCGTTCAAACTTAACGGCCACTTTTTTTGGCTTGGTGGTGATCGCCTCGGCCACAATGTTGTAACTGGCCGGATCAAGGCCTTGGAGACTTTTTAGCTGCCGGGTGTCTATTTCCAGCTTCGCCCTGACGATCTTGGCAGCAATGGTTGGAGAAACACGGCCTTTCACCTTCTCCCACTTCTCGGCATCCAAGGTGCGTGAAAAGCCTGCAGAGGTAGTCACCTTGTAGTAATCCCCTTTCAAGGTATGACTACCCTCGTCTTTGACACCGACGACCTCACTTAACTGCTGCTCGATA
The DNA here is from genome assembly GCF_001647025.1 of Endozoicomonas atrinae. Lineage (GTDB taxonomy): Bacteria > Pseudomonadota > Gammaproteobacteria > Pseudomonadales > Endozoicomonadaceae > Endozoicomonas > Endozoicomonas atrinae. Next base: position 4,229 of record NZ_LUKQ02000262.1, on the reverse strand, counting down.
GCAAGGCGGTGATCCCTTGCGTTTTGCTCTGCAATTTTGGCTCTCTCTAACTCGTAGGCGAGTTTGTCCAGCCGTGAAGCATCATTGCTTTCGGACATAGCAATTTCCTTTTGTTGTGTGAGTTGCTAGAAAGGTTAGTGCTTAACCATTTTTCCCAGGTACAGCGTTGAGAAGCTCGAAGAGATCGGGTGCATTATTGAGGGCGATGTAACCTTTGCCATCGGTTAAGTCGATAAAGACGCCGTTAACAGTAAATAGCTCAGGAATGGATTGTTCAGGAACGGAAGCTTTCAACTCAGCGAAAAGATCAAACAGAACAGCACGTGCTTTTTCAGCCTCCTCAGTTAACTGAACGGCACGTGCATTCAGCTTCAATGATTCATTTTCGAGCCTGAATACTCGCTCGGCAGTTAATTTTATTGCGTTACCTTGCTTAAAAACGTCCATTGTCGATTACCAGTCAAGATTTGTTTTTATTGAATAAACATTAGACTGCCTTCGACATTTTAAGCTGTCAAGAAAATAAAGATATTTTATTTAACTTCACCAAACTCAAGGATAGAAAAGTTCTATATTTCCTCAATGGCTTGAAGTGAGGCGATAGCCTGACCAACATAGTTATCTCTTACTACCTCAATATTTGCGTATCGCGGATTATTGAAAACCAGCATAGGCTGCTGATTAAGCTCATCATAGGCACCAAGAACCAGCGTTTTGTCTTTAAATAGCGAAAATTTCCCAACAGCAAGAGGCTTATTGGGATCAATAAAAACGTAGGAGTGATGAGGAAAACTAATACAAGGTAATCCGCAACTATCCATGGATGTACCATAAATAATGTAGCAGAACGTGATCTCACTACACCTTACCGGACACGTAATCCAACTGACATCCTTTGGCACCTCTTTGGCCAATACCCAATCCTCAACGGTAGATTCGTTAAGAATCGGAACCGACAGACAGGGTATTTCCTTTCGTTCATTACCGTGAATGATAAACTCGGGACTGACATCAAATACTGAGGCAAGCTGATACTGTAACTTTAACTGGTTTTTTTCAGTAAGATCGACTTTATTGCCAAGCCACAACGATACGGTTGCTTTGGTCACTCCAAGGATTTTACTGAGATCTACCTGGGTCATATTCCTCTCAGCAAGAAGTAACCTTACTCTTTCTTTCCAATCCATCGTTTCCATCGGTCTGATTTTCCAGTTCTTATTCCTGTGGCAATTATTCTCCCAATTAGCCTCTAAGTAAACCAAGGGGCATTTCAAACAAAACTAAAACCTAATCTTTCTTGACTGTGTTTTTTTCTGAATGTTACATATCTTGACTTCAAGCCATAACTTCCTAAACCCAAAAGGAGTCCCGATCATGAAAACAAAAACAACGCCTGGTGAGATCATTCGGACCTATCGCGTACAGCAGGGCATGACCCTCGATACTTTTGCCAAGGTTCTTCACTGCACCAAATCCGATCTATCTCTGGTTGAAAACAATAAGAAGACAATCAGCAATCTCAGAAGATTGTTCTGGTCAACCATTATTCCTCAGTTCACCCCGGACATGCTCACCGCCGAAGGCCAGAAGCCCGCCGATGGATGATGCCAATAGAGCGAGCAAAGCGCCAACTCCCCCTTTGAACACAACAATAACTAACGACAGGAAGCAAACGTCATGGAAGCGAACTTGCCTGATACCGCCTCTGAAGCATGGAAACTGAACGAAGCCGGTCTGTCCATCGTGCCGCTGGGCTCCCCTTTTGAAGAACCGCCTGAATGGTTTGTAGAGGACCGTTGTGCGGGTGACCGGGACAAGGCCAAGATTGAGTGGCCAAAAGCCCCACGCTATCGCTGGAAGCAGTATCAGGATGAAGCCCCTGCAGATAGCCAGATTGAGCACTGGACGAATCTCTTCCCTCATACCAATTGGGCAATCATCACCGGCTATGGCGTCGTGGTGGTGGACGCAGACAGTGCCGAGGCGGTCGCGTTCATTGAGAACGGGGCCATCACCCGCACACCACTTCGGGCCAAAACCAGTAAGGGCAAGCACTACTACTTTCAGGTCAACCCGGACTTCCCGATTCACAACTCCGTTCGCAAGAACAAGATCGACCTCCGGGGCATTGGCGGTTACGTGGTGGCTCCCGGCAGTACTCACGCTGATGGGACGCTCTATCAGTGGGAAACCGACGGGTACATGGACATAGCCGATCTCCATGATGTGCCATACCTCTCCCCGGAGGATATTGCCACCATCAACGGCTTCAACGGTCAGGCCACAGAAGAAAAACCAGAGGGTAACTTAGGGTTTACCACTGACCAGTATCCGCTGCCACACGATGGGAGCAACCTTGCCGAAGGTCAGGGGCGCAATAACGCTGCGGCCAGTATGGCGGGGCAATTACTCCGGCAGAACTACTCCCTCCGGGAGGTGAAGGCCATTCTGGATCGGTGGAACCAGTCCAATACACCGCCATTGTCCGATGCAGAGCTCAATACCACGATTGCCAGCATTGCCAGAACGCACTCCAATAATCACCCTGGCTCATCCATTCTTATCGAGCCATTGCCGAATACTCGACAAGAGTTTGCCTTCAGCCACGTGAAAGAGTTGGTTAAAGGCGTGAAGCCGATCAACTGGCTTATCAAGGGCTTTCTTGAAATGGACTCTCTGTCCTTGATGTTTGGAGAGCCTGCCTGCGGTAAATCGTTTTCTGCCATTGATCTCGCCTGCTGCGTGGCCACAGGGAAGGATTGGCATGGCAAGCAGGTCAAACGGCCGGGGCCGGTGTTCTACATTGCCGGGGAAGGCTTCAATGGCCTCTCCCGGCGTTTAATGGCGTGGCAGGTATCCCACGGTTACAACCTGCGTAATGCACCGATCTACATCAGCCAGTGTGCCGCCTCGCTTACTGACCTTGGTAATGCCCGTCTGGTCAGTGCCAGCATTGAGGAAATTGTGGAAGAAACCGGTGGTGTCATTCCCTCGATGATTGTCATTGATACCTTGGCACGTAACTTCGGTCCTGCGGATGAGAATGCCACCAAGGAGATGAATACCTTCATCAACCACATCGACCAGTTACTCCGGGCCAAATACTCCTGCAACGTGCTCATCGTGCACCATACCGGCGTAGGCTCGAAAGACCGGGCTCGGGGTAACAGTGCCCTGAAGGGTGCTCTCGATGCTGAGTATGCGGTAGTTAAGTCGGATGATGAAGTAACGATCACTGCAAAGAAAATGAAAGATGCAGATGAACCGGAGCCAGTGCACTTCCTCTTTGAGCCGGTTCGCCTGCCGTTCATGGATGACGATGGAGAGCCTCAATACAGTTGTGTCTTGAAACATTACGACAAGCAGGCAATGGGGCTTATCAAGGCAGCAGAGGCAGGAAAAAAACAGGCCGAAATTCAACTTGGAGATAAGCAAAAGCAAATCCTGAGAGTGCTCCGGCAGCTTACCCTTGATGCAAAAGCAACGCTGGCAAAGTCCGGTCGTGATCCTGAAAAGGCACTAATTGAAGTTAAGGGTCTGAAGGAAAAGTGCGTGGCTGAAGGATTTATATCAGTCAAAAACTGGGGTCGAACCTTTGCTGCATTGGTGGAACGTGACTTCCTGCACATCAATGAGCCGTTTGTCGCCTTAACTGATAAGGCAAACGAGGTATTAGGCTATTGAAAATTAACGCATTTAACCCGGCTGTTAGTGCCGGGTTTCCTTCAAAAAATCAGGATAAAAATACCTCATGCCTCACCAGTTTGAGGTTATCTATTTTGTTATTTGCCTCGCTATTCTCAAAACCCTCTCATTTTCAACGAGTTAGACGGTTCCCGATGCCGCTAGCCGACTCCTCAACAACCCCTCTCTCTTTCTTTAGAAAGAGAGAGGGACTTGAGGGGAGGGAAGCATGAAGCAAAACGGGGAACGAGAATGATCGTTTAAGAAAAAAACTCAGGGAAGAAAGTTTATGAAAAAAATTATTATAGGAATTGATCCGGGCCTGACGGGAGGTATAGCAATTCTGGACAGTGGGACGATGGAATTAATCACGGTTGTGGATATGCCCATTGTTCCTGAAGGCGGGAAAAAGAAAGTAATACCAATTTCATTTTCAAAATATGTCACGAATTCTGCGATTGCCTTTATACTTTAAATAGCCTGTTGTTCATCCCGTTAATGTCATGCCTAAAACTCCCGATTTTCCTGAAAACTTTCACGATGCA
>NZ_LUKQ02000261.1 GCF_001647025.1 Endozoicomonas atrinae | reverse complement strand
CGGACACTTCACCGTTGTCGTACCCGGTCAGCAGCTCCTCCAGGGCGATCTTCTGCTCCAAAAACTGCTTTTTCACATAGGCGGCGTTCTGGGCGGTGTCGGTCATCCAGTCATCGATGCCGGTAATGTCAAAGGAATAGTTATGCTGTAGCTTGCTCAGTTCGTCGTTGGTTCCCTCAAGCTCCTCTTTCAAGGCCTTCACACTGCCTTGGCTTTCGCTGGTGTCGATATCCCCGACACTGCTCATCTTCTCGAAGGCTTCCCGGGCGCTGCTGCTCATGCCCTGAAGTTCTTCATTCAGATGGTTGTAGTGACCGGCCATTGCTCCCGCGATGGTGGCGCTTTCGCCCATGGCGGCGTTGTGCAGCTGGCTCATCTCTTTGCTGGTTTTGCCTACCTGACTCAAGGCGTCACCGGTCATCTCTGCCTGATCTTTCAGCTGCTGTAATTTCTGGCGGCTCGCTTCCGTGGCGGAGGTGTACTCCTCGAGGGAGAGTTCTCCCCGACTAAAGGCTTCGGCCAATGCCACACCCAGGCTGGCCAGCTCGGTTAGGGTTTCGGCGTTGCTGATCTGTGCCATCGCTTCGGCGGCGTCTTTAAAAGACTGTTTGGCGGTGTCAGCGGTTTTGGTCACCTCCTCCTGGATGTCTTTTTGTTTTGCGATTAATTCATCGGCGTAATTTTGCCAGAGCAGCTTCTGGCTGTCGGTCATGGTCTTTACGGTGTCGGTGCTTTTGGATATAGCGGCTTCGCTTTCTTCTGCAAAGGTGTCCCATATTCCGGTCAGCGAGTCCTTCACGTCGTTGGCATCCTCGGCTGCCTGTGAGGCGAACTCTTTCGTCAATGACTTTAAGTAGTCCGTTGTTCCTTTCAATTTTTCAGCAATGCCATCCAGTCCCAGGGCGTCGGTGACTTCCTCCCAAATCTTCACCACGCCATACAAAATGCCGGTATAGGCTGACGCAAACCCTTTGACGGCGACGATAAAGCTGTTAAAGAAAAATTTGATGGTGTTACTGGTGAATTGAAAAGCGGAGCGCATCTTGCCGAGGACAGTGCTGACGCTGTTAAAGGCTTCGGTGGCTCCCTGGACGAATTGTTCAAAGGAAATCGACGACAGCGACAACCGTAATGACTCCGCCATGCTGATAAACCCGTCGCTGATTTTCTGCGCCAGCTCCTGCAGCTTGCCGTTTTTCCCAAGCTCATCCAGTTTGTTACCGAATGCGGTCAGCTGCGTCTTAACGTAATCGAGCCATCCGGCATCGGCGATACTGTCTTTAAATTCCGTCCAACGGTCGGCCATATTCGACATCAGACCACTCAGCAGCCCCATGTTGGCCTTGGCGGCTCCCGCACTGCTTTTGCCGATCTCGTCAATCAGTCCCTTGATGGCTTCTCTGCCCAGCTTGCCGGCGCTGGATAGCTTCTGCAGCTCCTGGGTATTCTTGCCGGTCACCTTCTCCAATAGTGACCAAACGGGCACCCCTCGCTCGACCAGCTGCAGAATTTCTTCGCCCTGGAGCTTTTGCTTTGCCCAGGCCTGCCCCAATGCCAGGCTGATTCCTTTCAAACGCTCCATGCCGCCACCGAGCTTGGAGGTCTGGTCGACAATGGCCTGCAAGGTGCCATCCATCGGGTCTAGGCCGAAGTTTTTCAAAGCGGTAAAGGCATCAGCGACTTCCTGCAGTTCCAATGGGGTGTTTTTGGTGAACTCCTTTATCCACGCCATTGCCTGCTCGCCTTCGGCCATGCTGCCCATGATGGCGTTCAGCTGTACTTCCAATCGTTCAAACTGATCCCCGGTGTTTAATACTCCCTGCATGCCTTTTTTGATGGCGTAAAAGCCCACGCTGGTGAGTACCAGGTTGCGAATGCTGCGACCTAAACTCGCAAAGCGGTGTTCGGTCTGCTGGCTGGCTCTACCCATAGAGCGTAACCGGGCAGTGACTTTGGTGAAGGCTCCCTTGGCTAAATCCCGAGCCCGGATAACGATATTTAAAACACTGTTATTGCTGGCCATGGTTAGGTTCCTGTATGGATACCGGGTCAGCATGGGGAAATTATTTATTGTTTAGCAGGCAGGAAATTTCCGAAGAGGGAACTTTTTTAAGGTATTTTAATCGAAGTAAGAACATAAATTAAGCTTATAAATAATTGAATAATTGTAAGTAGAGTATACCAGTGATGATTACCCCTGCTTCGTATCAAAAATTTGAAGACAATTTACCACCTTTAATCAGTGGAGAACCTAAAGCTTGTTTCCTCTCTCTGCCGGTTGAAATACGAGAGCAAATATTTTCGATGCTCTCATTGAAAGATATATTGAGCTTAGGCGCAACAAGTAAAGAATACAAAAAATCATTAACTGACTGGTCAATCATGGCTGCAAAGTTAAAACAGCTTAATATGGAAATTACACACTTTTCTAAGTCTGAAATCAAAGCTATAAATAGCTACACATCTCCCAATACAGAAATTTATGAAGATAAACAATTTCAAAAAGCTTCATTTATTTTAGGAAAGCCACAAATTCAAGATATATTTGTAAGATTAACTTTCCCTTGCTACGACTTAAATATAGAGAGTAGTCGCACTTATGATTTGCACTCGTTCACTTTCGGCACTCTAGATAGTGGTGGTGTTTTTTTGAAGCTTCCCAGGCCTGACCTTCTTAAATCTCATCTTATTTATTGTGATCAATGGAAGCACTTTATATGGGAAGGGGAATATTTTCCAAGAGACAATAAACCATTTCATGCATTTTTATGCGCAGATTCAATATTGGAATTAACAGAACTTACTAAACGAGTCTGCTTAACAACCCCGCTTGCTGATCAAATCGATCGATTTAAAGATTATATAGAAGGAGTTTTTTTAAAAAGGCGCCCTAAAGCGCCTGCACCACTTTCATAAACTGCGAGATGCCACTGGCGGTGATGCTGCTATCTCTCAATACCTCAAATTCCATCGATACTTCTGCAAATTCATCACTGATAAAGGGCAGCCCCTGTACTGGCGAAAACTTTAAACGGTGCATGGTAATGCTCACCGGCTTTCCGGACTGCGCTTCGTTCATGCCGTCAAAGAACAAGGCAAACTCCTCGCCGGCTTCCACCAGTGCCTGCATGATCTCTTGCGGTGCTTTGGTGTAGCTCACCTTCACGCCGCCGTTATCAATAGCGCCGGTACCGATCACGACGATACCGTTGGCGGTCAGGTTGTAGTCAGTGCCTTCGGTCAGTGCGCTGTCCATATCGTCTTTCACGGTGATGCTCTGGCTATGGTCAGGGGCAAAGGCAAAGGGCAGCAATTCACCGTCGGTGCCGCTGGCGGCGATCACTTCATCGATCACTGAACCGCTGGCCTCTTCGCTCACCGCAGCTCTCAAGGCAGGCGCTAAACTGGCGGCGCTTAAATCCATTGCGGTCATGCTGCCGGTCACGCTGTCTATTCTTGAAACCACATTGACGTTGCCACCGCCCACGCTGGTGTAGTCTTTCTGTTCTTTCTTGTCCTCTTCAAAACTCACCTCGAGGGCGCTGCAATTGCCCACCGGTAAAAAGCCGGTACTGGCACTCAAACGCTTGAGGTAAATTTTGCCCTTGCCAATGTAGGAGCGATCTTTTGTAGCCATTGTTCAGTTCCTTCTGTGGTTCATGGTCTGGTCAGGGTCTGTTCCCAGGAGATGCCCCATAATGCTATCCCCTTTCGGTCTATCTCTCCGCTGTATAAATTTTCCGCTGAGATGCTGCTGGGCTTGACGGGTTTCAGGTAATTGGTGCCGAATCTATTAAACGGCAGCTGCTCGATAATGGCTTCGGTCAGTAACAGGGCACTCTCATGCCGTGGCTGGTTTTTGCTGTCGCTGCAAATCACAAAGGCGGCCATCAACAGGCTCGCCTCCTGGATGCCCTGACCGGTGACGCTGACACTCTGGGTGTTCTCAATGGAAACCCGCACTGCTTTTCTGGCGGTGAGCAGGCGACTCAGTTCGGTTTCGGTAAAACGGCCGGGATGACTTGCCACATCTGTCGTGTGGTTGACCAGTGCAGCTTCCAGGTGGTCGGTGATGGCTTTGAGGGCTTCGTTAAACATTGCGGTTGGCCACGTCCTTGACCCACTGCTCGATGGTCTGTTGAACCAGATTGATCTGGCGCTGCTCGATGGCCAGAAATGGACGGGCAGGAATGACCACTTTTTTTGCAAAAATGGTCTGACCGTTTTTCCCTGGAAAGGCAAGCACCTTCGCTTTCTTGGGTCTGATGGTGGCTCCGAAGTTGTGAACCGCTGCATATTTCACGTTGGTTCCTACTGCCACCTCGTCGTTGCCGGTTTTGTAGCTCAGGCTGTTTCGCAGGCGACCGGTGTCGCTCAGGATCTGCCCGGTTCTGATCTTCAAGGGTGCCCATGGTGTGCCATCCGGTGCATGCTGTCGGCGGAAATTCAGGCGGGCGTCGGTGAGCACTGCCCGTCCCAGCCGTGTAAATAGCGGCTTGCGATGCTGGTAAAGCATCACGGTATCCATCAGGTTCTGTATTTCCTGCTGGCCTTGCTCAAGGGATAACATCAGAAGTCCTCCAGGGTATCCCGGGTAAATAGCCGATCCTCCCGGCTGCGGGTGGTGCTGACTTCGGTGCTGGCGGTAGTGGAGGGTAGTGGCAGGACGGCGCTGCCCCGGACAATGTCCTTGAGCAGCTTCACGCTATCATCATAACGTTTTTCGACTTCGTCCAGCATGCGGCCATCGTATAAACGATAGCGGGCAATATCGGCGCAAAGCCTGACCACAATCTCAGGAATAACCGACAGCGGCAGGGTATAACGTACAGCCAGGTAGCTGTCTATTTCGTCGCTGGCATCGGTCAGGGCGGCGTCAATGGCGGCGGCGTCCATAGCACCAACGCCCGGGTCGGTGAGGCGAATAAGTTCATCCTCTCCAAACCGGGCGATCATGGCGGCGCTGTCGCAGTACTTCATTTTTTTCCCTTGCCTTTTGCTGACTTTTCATTAGCATTCGACGCTGGCTCTGATTCAGCGTAGTTAGCATCCAGCGCTACACTATCAGGTGTTGGATCAGAGCCATCTTCTGCATTTATGGGCTCTACTGCTTGACAAGCCAGCAACGCTTCAGCTGCCTGATCGTCCAGTTCCAACGTTTTCCCGACCTGATACAACGTGCCATCATGCCGTACGCTGTGGAGTGCTTTGTATTTCATAAGCGCCTCCTTAACCGCTAATGACACTTTCAAGGTGGTAAGCCACATCGTTACAAATGATCAGCTCGTCGACTGACTCACCCACTCGAATGGCTTCACCGCCACGCAGGCCAATGTTGGCATCCTGACGGGTACCACTGACTCGCTGGCCATGTTCGGCGGTCATGCCGAAGGTGACACCACGGTTCGGCCTGGCGGTGGGATTGCGGTAAATCAACGAGCAATCGTTGCCCCAGATGCGCTCCAGTTGCATCTCATGGCCGGGTCGGGCGCTGTTGTAATAGGCGGCTCCCACCAGAATCTCGTCAATTTCCAGCAGCTCACGAACAAACGACAAAGGCACAAGGCCGTCATCGGATACGGTGCCGTTAAAGGCTTTGACGATGCTCGGGTTACGGCGCAGGGCAACGGCGACCTTTCGACTGGTTATCATGACATTGGGGCGTTTGATGGGCGTTTCCAGGGCATCGGTCAATACCACCAGAGGCTTACTGTCGGCATGGCTCCACTGGTCGGTGCCGCTGAGGGTTTCCTTATGGGCATAGTTGGCTTTGTCCTGAACCTTGGCAGCGACTCGCTTTTCCCGATCCAGTGCAATGATTTCACTAAGCAGCTCTACGGCATTGCCCCGTGGATCAAAGTTGCTGTTAGTAGCGTTGTCTAAATCCTGCTGCGGGATATGGTCTTCCAGACCGTAATCCTGAACAAATCCCGCTTCTTCGGTGCCGCCGAATTCCACGACGTTTGGCTGACCTTTACGGCCGACTAACGTATCTGGAATCGTGAAACGGTCTTCAGTGTTGTACTTCGTCCACTTAAATTCCCTGGCACCCACAGGAACTCTTGGCAGCACCCGGTCTGCGATGAATTCATTGTTCATGTAAGCGATGGCAATAGCCGTCAGGGTCGGGTTGGTTTTAAACGGTGCGTTGGCCATGGTTCTCAGTCCTTGAGCGTGTTATGAAAAAGAGTCCTTAACCTTGAGCGATCAGGACGCTGATAAAGTCACCAGCCACAGCGTCTTCCAGGGCGATACCGATGACCCGGTCTGCGGCCTGTGTGGCGGTGATAACGTTAGCACTGGCATCGCTGGTCAGCACTTCCCCTTTACCGATATTCCCGCCTGCAATGGCTTCGGTAATACCGGAAAAAATCACATCCACTCGTCCATTGCTCTCGCTGCCGATCTGGGTGGTGACACCGATCAGGGCGTCCGTTGCCGCTGTCGCCTGTTTGACTTTCAGCTTGCCGGTGCCAAAGGTCACCAGCTTGCGACCTTCCAGTGTGCCGTCGGCGTAAAAGCTTTTTATCAGTCCGTCGTTTCTCATTGGCTTAGTCCTTTTGGCCGTTTGAAATATAAAAATGGTTAGCCCTGCTGTCAGGGTGGTTAGTGCTGAACTGAGATTCAGGGCCTACTATTAACTGCATGGTGGTATGACGTGTATTTATGGATAAATCTTGTCATTGCCTCACCTCAGTTGCTCTGCCACCATTTCCTTACTTTTCCACACTGCCTTTTTGAACCGCATTGACCGCTTGGGTGATGCTGACGGTTCTGCCTTTTTTGCGCTGCGCCTCCTGATACTCCAAGGCTTTCTGCGCCAGTTCGTTGCTGTTTTCCGGTGGCTGCTCCTGGTCATCTGCAGCGTGTTCTTTAAAGTCCACCGCCTTGGGTAACTTACCCAGGAACTCCTTCATAAAGGCCTGCTGACTGAAACTCTTTTTCTGCTCGCCTTCACCAAATTCCAGCACGTCTTTGTCGTTGTCGAGGCTGGCCATGAACTCTGCCAGCTGCGCTTTCTGGGCGGGCAGCACCTTACCGGCCTTTACCAACTCATCCAGGTCGCTGGCGATGGCCTGCTTCTGCAGTGCCGCTTCGCTGGCTTTGATGGCGGTCTCTTTCTCGGAAAAAGAGGCTTCCCGGTCTTTCAGGGCTTGCTCTTTCGCTTCCAGGTCAGCTTTCAGCTGCTTCAGTTCTTCTT
>NZ_LUKQ02000260.1 GCF_001647025.1 Endozoicomonas atrinae | reverse complement strand
AGCAGAAAGGCACCGCCAACCTCACCCCGAAAGAGCTGCTGGACAGCGCCAAAGCGAAAGCCGAGACCATTAAACAGTCAGTGCTGATCAACCAATACAAGAAAGCCATCATTGACGGCAAGGCACCCAACAGCAACGCCCTGGCGGCCTATCACCAGCTGCCAGAGGAAGCGCAGAAAGCTATCGACCAGAGTATCGAGCTAAAGACCGGGCAGCTGCAGGCTAAAGAGACCCTTAAGGACATTAAAGAGAACCCCAAAGGGCAGACACTGAAAAACCAGATCCTCATAAAGCTGGAAAAAAGTGGAAATACCGACGACCTGACCCCGGTTCAGCTGTTGAAAAAGGTAGAGGAGCAATACCAGGTAGAGCAGCTGAAGAAAGAGACTGCTGCCAAGCTATCGGGTTACAAAAAGAAAGTGCTGGCCGGTAAGTTACCCACCCCGGGGCAACAGGCGGCATTCAATACCCTGGATGACGAAGCAAAGGAAAAGTTTCTGGCAAAGCTGGATAAGGCAAAGCAGGGAGCCGCCCAGTCAGAGGCGGACGTTTCCATCACACCTGATTCTCCTGTACCCGTACCTGACCAGACGGCAGACCAGAATTTAGCACAGAAACCTGAAGTAACGATACATACGCCAAAAAACGGAGCACCCCAGTGGAGTGACCTCACCAAAATCGGCAACCAGAAAGGCTCCAACCCCGGTGGCTTTTATCAGGACACCACCACCGGCAAAAAGTACTACATCAAGGAACCCGCCAGTGAAGACATTGCCAGGAACGAAGTGCTGGCAGCGAAGCTATATGAGGCGGCAGGGGTAGACGTACCCAACGTTTACCTGTTGCAGGACGGCAAACAGATCCGCATTGCTTCAGAGATTATTGATGGCCTGCAGCAGGACGCCGGGCAGCTAACCAGCGGCAAGCTCCAGGGCATAGGGGATAACTTTATGGTGGATGCCTGGCTGGCCAACTGGGACGTGGTGGGTCTTTCTTACGACAACCTACTGATAAAAGGCAGTAAGGCCATCCATATCGATACTGGTGGTGCCTTGAGATACCGAGCGCAAGGTGGATTAAAGGGAGATGCATTCGGAAAAAAAGTGCTGGAGATCGAGAGCCTGCGAGACAGCGCCATGAACCCCCAATCAGCGGCGGTGTTTGCCAGCGTTACCCGGGAAGACATGATCGCCGGTGCCCGAAAAGTACTGGCACTGGATAAGCAGCAGATCAACGAGCTGGTAGAGCGCATCGGCCCTACCACAAAACGGGAGCGCACCAAGCTCATTAATATCTTGGTGGCCAGACAACAGGACATAGCAAAGCAGTATCCAGAAGCACTGCAGAAAGCAACACCAGAACCAGCCGTTAGCGGCAGCGCCATCAACCGGCTGGAATACGAGCAGGTGGTCAACAGTCGCTCCAACGGTTACACCATCCCCACCGACAAGGGCGACATCGAAGACCACAACGTGCTGCTCTACCACAAGAAAAACCTCCAGGGTAAAGACGTGACCGGTGCTTATTTCAAGATAATGCCGACTGCTATGAAACGGCTGGAGGACACCATAGAAACCATTGAGGCTGAGGACAAATACAACCATATCCATGCCAGGCTGATCAGTGCCATCAAAAGCATCGCACACCGGGCAGACAAGCAAAGCACTATTGATGCTGATATCAAAACAAAAATATTAGTGGCAATAAAAGAGTATGACGACGTGCTGGAGCGCATGAACCAGGAAGTGAAACAGGGTAGACGTACGGCGTCGCAGGTTGAAGACTTTGAACTGAAAACCACAAAATTTGTGGAGGAGCTGCGCCGCACTTTCCGAGAAACGGAAGTACACAGCGTACCCACCTGGGACAAATCCCTGGGCTTTTATGAACCCTTTGATATAGCCCTGCCCCAGAACATAAAAAAGAAAACCGGTGGCCTGAGTTGGAAGAAGAAAAAGACCAGCTACCGACTGGGCTCTTTTGAGCGAGGCTACCAGAGAGAAGGCAGCAAGATCCATGAGCTGGATTCCTATCATTACGAAACCACCATAGACGGTGCCGTCATCCGCTATTGGCCGAACAAGAGAGAAACCTATTACTCACTGCAAGGGAGAGTGGAGATTGAAATACCAGGCAACCAGCAGGCCGACACCGAAAAGGTCTTTCAGCTGATCAATAAACTCGGTGTGGATAGCCAGCGGGCGAACCCGTTAGATATTGAGGAGCTTTATCTGGATAAGCTGGCCTACATACATAAACAGAACGAAGTCATCGCCAACACCACCCGCACCATCAGTGACCAGCAGGAACGGATCGACAAAAAGATTCAGCTACTGAATAAAAAGCTGAAAACCGACCTGAAAAGTTTGCCGCAATACAACCCACGTGGTGACTATCAGGCATTCAGCCAGGGACGCCGTATCTTTTACCGGCCAGAGTTGCTGAATGACCCGGATTTCAAAACTTTTGAGAAAGAGCATCGCCTGTATCACCGCAACACCTCCAACATGACAACCGCCGAAGTGGTGAAAGCGGTGCTGAGTTCTGGCGGTCAGATGGCATCCACCACCGATAAAATCCGTCGAGGCCTGCGCCCGGGCGGCATGTCACCCGATGCTGATTTACGTTCGGGTGGCGCTAACTATTTCTTCACCCGCATCCACCAGAAGAAAACTGCATACATGTCGGAAGGATTCGTCTGGAAAGTACGACAGGCCACCAGAATGGATGCCATCACTTACAACAGCGATAAGTACGGCAGAACGACCGGTGACCATGTCCAGCAATACCGCAAGACAACACTGAAGCAGCTAACCAGCACCGCCCAAAAGAGCAGCAACGAAACGATTTTTAAGGACAGCCTATCCCTGTTTGATGACCTTGACCGGATTGTGGTTTATTCAAGTACAGAGCAAGCCGCTATCATTAAAGCGATACAGGATGCCGGTTATGACCAGTGGCCAGACGGACGACCGCTGGAAGAAATAGTAAAACTGCGAGGAGCGCCATAATGACACCAGGACAAGCCAAACAACCCGACACTTATTTAGAGATCGATCACCCACTGGGTGGCAAACGATACCCGGCCCACATTTTCGACATGAATCAGGGCATTGCATGGATTGAGTACGGCTGGGCAGGCGATGACCCATTGAGCGCCCCGAGCAACCCCGTCCACATGGTACAGGGCAAGGTGGAGGCAACCAGGGACGACCAGTGGCAGATCCAGAGCGAAGACGGGCTGGTGACCATACGTACCCTGCGCCTGGCAGGTGGCGGCAGCCTGAACGACGAAGACACCATCATGAAGTTGATAGACTTTCCCGAGGGCGACAGAGAGCAAGCCCGTGGCCATATAGAAGCATGGCTGAGAATAAAACTACCCCCTCAGAAATAAGCCCCCAGAGCGCCGCCCAGTGCGGCTCCCCGCCCTTTGCAAAACGTCATGCTTTTTCCCTTGCTGGATGACCGTCGCCGTCTATGGTGTGTGTAAAGACCAAACAATAAAAACAGAAGAAGGAGCGCCGTTATGTGGATATTCACCAGCAAGGGCATGGTCAGCATTGTGAGACACAGAAACGAACCGCAGCTGATGATGGTAAGAGCCAGACAGCCCGACGTTTTAAAAACACTATTTCCAGAGGAAAAATTGCTTCACCCCTGACGCTGATTATCGCTACCGTATGGAAGTACCACAGAGCGACGTTATCAACGCTTTGGAAGACCAGCTGGAAACCATGCAGTACGACAACTTTAAAAACAGTATTGAAGACCACGACTATCACACCGCCTGTTCAAAAGTGTGGAGCGTTATGTACCGCTACCAGCAGGACATGACCGCACTTCAGGAGCAACCACGGATGACACAGGTGGCCACGAAGTACGACCCATTGACCCAGTATTTAGACAGCCCGGCAGAACGGGCTCGTCAACGCCGAATCGCAAGCTCGCCCTTTCCCGATGATTTCGGAGGCTGCAGCGATAACTACCGTAAATAAATGACAGCCAGAACAGCCTGAGCCAATAAAAGGAGAGTTATCATGGCTAAAAAAACAACGCATGAGAAAGTCGCCAGCGCCTTTAAAACCCTGCTCGCCCGAGCAGAACAGGTGCGGGTAAACAACGTGGAAGTCACCAGCGCCACCGCCAACTGCCTCGGCAAGTGGAGCATCACCATGAAGCTCAAAGGCGGTAAAGAGTTGGAGCTGACCGAAAAGGGACTGGAGGCCATCAGCTATGACAAAGGTGACTTTATTGTCCCTGGCGACGATGGCAAGACAGAAAACCGGATTGTTTTCTACAGCATGAAAAAAGAGATCCCCCGGCATATTTAATCGCCGCCACCAGACAGCCCTGCCAGTCAGGGCTTTATGTCCAGGGATGGACGGTATGCTGGCAATGCAAGGAGCAATTGCCAGTTTTTTTTTGAGCAGGAGTGGAGCATGAACCTGATTGAACTAATTGCCGCAGGCGCAAACGACGAACTGGAAGACAGCGAACATCAGTCAGAGCTATTAACCGAAATTTACCAAAACGCCAGCGAGCAGGAGCAGCAGAAAATAGACGAGGTTCTGGTCTGTATTTGTGGGTGGCAATTCAGCAGCCTAAAAGACATGGAAGACAGCTGATGTCTTTCCGACGGGTGGTACTGGCTGTGTGCGGGTGATAGTCCATGCTGGTGTCAGAAGGATAAAAAAGGAAAAAGACGATGGAAAACATAACACCAGCAAATAAAAGAATAACCGAGAGAGACAAGCTGGAAGCCCTGATGCTTTTCTTGGAAGACAGACAGAATTGGGACTGGGGCACAGAGCACATGGATAGAGAGTCTGCACAGGCAACCCTGATTAAAGTCAGAAAACAGCTTGAAAAAGCAGTCAGGGTATTAGAGCAAGACCCTGAAACTCTATACAGCGACTACCAATAATAAGGAGTACCACCATGAAAGACTTTCACGCATGGCTGAGCGATTTAACCAGCGACCTGAGAAGCGACATCGAACCACCCAGGCCAGAACCAAAGGCTGCCCCCAAAGTCGACCCCAACAGCATCCATGACGCCCTGATCAGCGCCATTAAGAGCGTGGCATGGAGAGCGCAGAACCAGATACCCATGGAAGACCGGATCGAAAAGAAGGTCAGCCGCCTCATGGCACTTTATAAGCAGATTTACCTGATGATTGAACAGGACGTAAACCAGGGCAGTCGACACCAGAATGAGCTGAGAGAATTGGAGACCCGCACCGGTTCATGGGTAACAGAACTCAACATGGCCATCCTGAGGCATAAGCCCGGAGAGATACCCAAGTGGCATCGGAACGACCAGTATGTACCCTTTCATATCAAGCACTAACAACATCACCCAAGGCAGCAGAAATGCTGCCTAATTGGGTGGATGAATAACCCGACAGGAGGTCATTGATGAACAACAGACGCCGTCCATACTGTGTGGTAAGAGACACGAAAATAAAAAAAAGGACACACATTATGAACACAACAACAGCCCAAAAAACCATTAGCGACATTGCCCACGAAACACTGGATTTCAGCATTCTGGAAGGCAAAACCAGCGGACTGAGCCAGCAGGCCATGCAGAGCATCGCCAAGGCCCTGATGGAAGCCTACAGCGCAGGCTACCAAGCACACCAGCAGCGTAAATAGATTTGCAGGAGCAGTTACATGGACAGACACTGCGTGAATAGTTCAGCCGCCGACCAACATGAACAGCGAGCCGGTCAGCAAGACGACATAGAGCTGGCCATCGAGCGATTAGAGATCCAGTGGTTTGATGACTTCGAGCACCACCTCCAGCAGAGCAACAACCCGATTCTGATAGCGTTTTTAGACCGCTTTCGTGACCAGATCGGAGCGTTACTTGCAAGAATGGCTAGAGAGAAAGTCACCGGGAAAGACGAGACTTAAACATGGTTCTATAGATTTCACCGCCCACAGCACCGACACGGTAAATGGCTTGTCCGTCCTCCTCTTTTTTGGCTAAGACTTTTTGCTCCACCAATTCATCCAGATAGGGCTGCAACGGAACTTCGGTATCCAAACGCTCCACAAGATCGACAAGCGTCGAAACGCCTTCATTGACTGCCAGCAGTAACGACATGCCAACCAAGGTAAGACAGTCACCGTATCGATTAGCTGCTTTTATGCAAAGATTTGTTACTGGTTCACGCACAGGAACGTCTTTCACTTCGATATCGCAAAAGCTGACATCAACGAAATCGCCATCTTTAGTCGCACGCATACAACCATCGTAGTCCTCTATCAGGCGATCACGGATCCGATAGAGGCCGTCTTGCTCATAAAAACTATTGGAGCTGTTCAGGATTGATCGTACATCAGAGGGTTTCATTTGCAGCAGTTTGGCTAAATATTTTGGTGTAAAAGTACCACGTAAATAAATAGCGAAGGCATGAACCAAGTAATACTCAAGCCTCATTTTTTTATTCTTTTTTCTTGCCTTAAGCATAGATTCAAAAGATAGAAAGTACTCCATGCATTGTCCTTTTATATAGTTATCAACAATACAACTCATACAACTACCACGACAAATATTTATAGGACAATGCAATTTACAAGATATATATGTGACTGAAATCAAAAAAAAAAAATAAAACTCTGTATTCATGCTTGTTTTTTCCAGTCTAAAAACATGTCAACCATTGCGAGACTAAGTGAACAGAGCGATTAATCAGCCTGCGGTAATTTTCTGTATGTTGAGAAGGGAAACCACCCACCAGAATTAAGCCCATGTCCATCAACATCCATCCACAGGACAAGGGATTTCATGAAAGGGATTCATATTTTTAAGCCAGGGAAGCAGACCAGCAGCCAGGGCATCACGCTGGATTTCAGTGACGACACCCTGAAAGCGACAGTGGATGCATACAGCCCTGACCTGCACGAAGCCCCTATCGTGATCGGCCACCCGAAAGACAACGGCCCGGCCTGGGGCTGGGTAAACGGGCTGGAATTCAGCGACGACGGTCTGGTGGCGAACCCGCAGCAGGTCGATCCCCAGTTTGAAGCAATGGTGCAGGCAGGCCGGTTTAAAAAAGTCAGCGCCAGCTTTTACGCCCCCGACAGCGCCAGCAACCCCGTCCCCGGTGTTTACTACCTGCGCCATGTCGGTTTTTTAGGAGCGCAGCCCCCCGCCGTTAAGGGCTTAAAGGACGTGGAATTTTCCGAAGACGATGACGTGATCG
>NZ_LUKQ02000026.1 GCF_001647025.1 Endozoicomonas atrinae | reverse complement strand
ACTATGAAGATATTATCAATAAATGCTGTGAGGCATGGAATGAATTACTTTCTGAAGTTGGCCGATTGAAAAGTCTATGCTCCCGTTCATGGGCTGTTATTTCATAATTTAAAAATGGAATTGGTATCACAGGTTTAGAAAGAATATGGAACGACCATGGTCAGCTTGATGTCATTCTCATCCTGGAATGCATTCTTGAAGCCAGTCCAGCTTGGCTGCCCAGAGTGGTTACGGTAGTTGGTCCAGTGCAGTGCAACGCTGCTGCCTTTCCAGTTTCCATCTTGAACGGTATAGCCAAGATCCACGTTAAAGGCACTTTCCTTCAGCTCTGCGCTCTGGTCTCCGAAGTCTGACGCAGGCTTACCGTCCCAACCATAAGCCATGGAAGCACCAACTCTCCATCCAGCCAGATCCTGGTCTGCCAGGTCACGCCACAGGCCAACATAAACGGCTTTTTCACCATCGTGGTTGAAGTCAGATCTGGAATCCCACCACAGGTCGTAAGCGCCGGCAGAAGTGCCGAGTGGAACAGTTGTACGATAAACGAAGTACCCCTGATCGCCTTTAGCACGAGTCACTGTAGACTCAGCTTTCAGCGTATAAGGACCAACAGCGAAAGATGCCGTCAGGGCCTGCTGCCAGGCGCTACCATCATAGACTTCCAGGTCACCCGCATCTTTGGCTCCATAGTAATGGTAAGCCAGGTTCAAGGTACCATCAGCCACCTTCATAGAATGCTTGACTTTGGCATGGTAGGTATCAAGGTAATCATCTGACTGAGAGAATGCACCATCCAGAACCAGACCATTGTCAAAGGTGTAGACTGCGCCAACAGAGTGCAGATAGTCGATCTCTGTGTCGAGGGCACCAGTCAGGTTTGCATCCGGGTTTCTGGTGCGGAACTCATAAGTTTCCTGGAACCATGGAGCTTTGTATTCGTCAGCCCACATATAAGCAACACTCAGGTTGCCGAAGTCAGCACCGAACTGGGCACCGCGATAAGTACCAGGCATGAAATTCCAGTTAACACCCAGTCCACCAGGGCCCGATGGCTGAATATAACCTGCCTTAGCCCATGTATTTGCAAACTTGAACTTCAGGGCAGCCTTGTAGAAGCTCACATCATCCTTGGCTGATGTCTGAGACCAGTCTGGGTTATGAGGGTTGTCCCATGGAAAAAAGTTCATCTCATGGTCAACACCGCCACCCTGCTGAAGATCCATGGAACCATACAGGCCAAGATCCAGGCCAACAATCCCGCCCACATAACCAGAGCTGAAGTCGATATTGCCCAGAACAGAGGTATGGTCGAGGTTAGTCTCAAACTTGCCTGTGGAAACGTTGTACCGGTTCCGCTTACGGGAGAACGCGTAGACGCCGCCAGTTACTGATGCGTCTTCAAAAAATGCATTACCAGTGCTTTCTGCAGCGGTGTACATGGAATCATCAGTCATGTCTGCAGCAAAAGCGCCGGTTGCGGCACTTGCAACAAGGATGGCTGTCGCCAGTGTGGTCTTTTTAAACATCATCGTTAATCCCCATTAACTCCTGGTGTGTTTTCTGTTTTTTTTAGAAAGACAGCACTTTCTGTTTATGTTGACAGCAGAGAAGTCAGGAACCCCCTTTCCCTGCTCGTTTCTCTCGAATGATTTTTATTGGTAAAGAAACGGTGCCTTTTGTAAACGCTTGTCAGTTTATCTTTGCGCCAAAAAAATGTAACCGGTTTCTGCAACCGGTTTCAAGTTTTTATGCGTACTTTTGTCATAAATCAAATTTTCAGCTTTTTCACATCACACTAAAAAGCAACAAACTTGAAAATTGACTTACATCATAGAAACGGACGGTAAAACTTCTACCGCGCATCAGCAGAAATGAGTTTTCTGGCCAGTAAATACGCTCACCAGAAAAACGAACAACCTGCAGACACTGAAACTCCAATGGCTTCAGGCATTTACAGCATGTCAGAGAGTTCCTGAAAAACACCAATGAAACCGGTTACAGAAACCGGTTGCACCCTGATTACTTCTGTGATTTCATTGTCAACGTAATGAAAACTTCCACATACGGTTTCCCGTTCAGTTCCTGGTCACTTCGACCAAGCTCTTAACAAGAGCAGACGGAAATACCTGTACTGGACCCACGAAACTGACCTGTCTTGGAATTGAATAGCGGAGTCAATGTGATGAAAAAGATTTTCCTATGCTGCAGCGCAGGTATGTCAACCAGCATGCTGGTTAAGAAAATGGAACAGGCCGCTGCGGATCGTGGCCTTGAAGTCAAAATCGATGCCGTTGGCATGGCCAACTTTGAAGAAGCTATTGAGTCTTACGACGTTTGTCTTCTTGGCCCACAGATTAAATTCAAGCTGGCCGACTTTCAGGCTCATGCAGCAAAGCTGAACAAGCGCGTAGAAGCTATTGACCCAATGGCCTACGGCATGATGAAGGGTGAACAGGTTCTCGATCAGGCACTTGCCCTGCTGGAAGAAACTGCATAACAACAACGACGCAGCAACGATTGCGACATAGAAAGCTCTCTTTTAGGAGAACGGGGATTAACAATGAAACTGTACGACCAACTCATACAATTTGTAGAGCAGAAGCTCGGGCCAATAGCCGGAAAGCTGGGTGCTCAACGTCATATTACCGCACTGCGTGATGGCTTTCTGGTGGCCATGCCCTTCATTATTGTGGGCAGTTTCATCCTGATTTTTGCCAACCCTCCTTTTGCTGCCGATACAACAAACGCTTTTGGTCGTGCCTGGCTGGACTTCGTTGCTGCACACCGCCCAACCATCGTAATGCCCTGGACCATGAGCATGGGGATAATGTCCCTGTTCATTACCATGGGTGTAGCCTATTCCCTGGCCAAGTCCTATCAGATGGACGCCATTGGTGCCGCAGCCCTGTCAGCCATGTCATTCCTGCTGGTTGCTGCGCCTGAAAAAGGCTGGGCTCTGCCACTGAATCACTTCGGCGGTACCGGTATCTTCACGGCACTGCTGGTTGCCTACTTCTCCGTAGAGCTGACCCGCATCCTGAAGAAGTACAATATCACCATCCGCATGCCTGAGCAGGTACCACCGGCAATTGCCGCCTCTTTCGCTCTGCTGGTTCCGGTTCTGGCGATTTTTGTGACCCTGTATCCACTGAGCCTGTTCGTACAGTCTGGCTTTGACATGCAGATTCCAGATGCAGTAATGACCATCTTCAAGCCACTGGTCAGCGCATCCAACAGTCTGCCTGCCATCATTGGCGCGCTGCTGCTCTGCCAGCTGCTGTGGTTTGCCGGTATTCACGGTGCCAACATTGTTGTAGGCATTCTGTCGCCTATATTCCTGGCTAACATTGGCGCCAATGCTGCTGCCTATGCTGCTGGCGAGACCGTACCTAACCTGTTCACTCAGCCTTTCTGGGATTTCTACATCTTTATCGGTGGTGCCGGTGCAACCCTGTCTCTGGTTATCCTGATGAGCTTCAGTAAGACCGCTCACCTGCGCAGCGTTGGTCGCATGAGCTTCCTGCCTGGCGCATTCCAGATCAACGAACCGGTGATGTTCGGCGCCCCTGTGGTAATGAACCCAACCCTGTTCATTCCATTTGTTATGGCTCCGGTGGTGAATGCCATCATCGCTTACGTTGCCGTTAACACTGGCATTGTTGACAAAGCCATCGCGGTAACACCATGGACTGCTCCTGCTCTGATCGGTGCGGCCTGGGGTGCTGGCTGGGCCTTCAAGGCTTCTATCCTGACTGCGGTACTGATGGTGATTGACATCATGATCTACTACCCATTCTTCAAAGCCTACGAGAAGCAGGTAATGGCTCAGGAACAGGCCACAGCCTCCGGTGCCACCAAGACTGACTCCGCTGGTAACCCTGCCATCGCTTAACACCTTCCCTCCCCACCGGCTGAGTCCGGTGGGTGTAATACCCCCTTGTTTTCAGGAGACTTCCCATGAACGTCGACAACGTTGTAATGGAACTGATTGTTAAATCCGGCGAAGCCAAGAGTCAGGCACTCGAAGCCTTGGCACACGCGCGCTGTGGCGATTATGACAAAGCTGAAAAATCCCTTGCCGATTCCCGCGAAGCTGGCAGACTGGCTCATAAAATGCAGACCGCTCTGATCGCTGCTGACAACGGGGAAGGCAAGGTACCGGTTAACCTGCTGCTGGTTCATGCTCAGGATCACCTGATGAACTCTATGCTGGCTCAGGATATGGTAGAAGAAATGATTCGTCTGTATCAGCGACTGGACAACAAATAATTTTTTAAACGACTGAACGCAGCCATTTTTCTAAGTCGATCTTCGGCATCCAGAATGCCCATAGCGAAAAGAGAATACCCCATAAGGTGTTTTCACGAAAAAGCTCGGCGTAATCAGATCGGAATCAGGAGACAGCAATGGCGAGCATAAAGGACGTAGCTGAACTGGCAGGGGTTTCCAGGGCAACGGTATCCCGGGTTCTCAACGAGACAGGCCAGATTAAGGAAGCTACCAGAGAGCGCGTACATCAGGCGATGAAAAAGCTGAATTACCGCCCGAACCCTCTGGCTCGCTCATTGGCGACCTCTTCCTCCAACACCGTTGGACTGGTCGTTACCTCCTATCGGGGCTCCTTTTTCTCCGAGCTGATGGCTGAAGTTCAGGAAGAGATGGATCAGCAGGGAAAATTTCTGCTGGTCAGCCGGGGCAAGCGCTCACGGGAAAGTGAACAACAGGCAATCCAACGACTAAAGGATATGCGCTGTGATGGCCTTATTCTTCATGCCCGTAATCTATACGACGAAGAACTGATTGAGCTGGCGAAGGAAGAAACACCATTTATCCTCCTGGACCGACAGGTTGATGGGCTTGAAGACCGCTGTGTTGCCTTTGAACACGCTGAAGCTGGCAAACAGGCCGTTAACCACTTGATTGAGCATGGCCACCGCAAAATCGCCTGTCTGGCAGGCCCACGGGAACGACTGACTGCTCAGCTGCGTTTTCAGGGTTATGAGCAGGCACTGCGTGAACACCACATTGAACTGGATGAATCACTGGTGGCTGAAGCGGATTATGACCGGACTGGTGGTTATCACGCCATGGCCGAAATTCTGGACAAACATCCGGATGTCACTGCTGTTTACTCCTGTAGTGAAGAAATGTGTGTCGGTGCCTTTGACCTGTTCAGAGAGCGCAGCATGACCGTTCCCGGCGATATCTCCATGGTCAGTTTTGACAGTGTCAGTATCTGCACCATGTTAACGCCGGCGGTTACGACGGTGCACTTTCCCATCAAAGAGATGGCGGCCCGGGCATCAGAAGCACTTTCAAGCCTGATGAATCACCAACCGTTGCCCGCACTGGAAACATTTAAACCGGAATTACGACAGAGAGAATCCGTTCGTACTCTTAAATGACAATTTAAGAGCAAAGGATCTCAGGAAAATATCATGAAAAATCTTAAGCTGACGATTATTGGCGGTGGCAGTAGCTACACACCGGAGCTGGTTGACGGCATTATCCGCCGTATCCGTGAGCTGCCTGTTACCGAAATTTGCCTGGTTGATGTTGAAGACGGCGAACGCAAAGTAAACATTGTCGCCGATCTGACCAAGCGTATGATCGAAAAAGCCGGCCTTGATATTAAAGTATGGGCAACACTGAACCGCCGTGAAGGTATCAAAGACGCCCAGTTCGTTATGTCCCAGTTCCGTGTTGGTGGTCTGGCAGCCCGTGCCCGCGATGAGCGAATTCCCCTGCGATACAACGTTATCGGCCAGGAAACCACGGGGCCTGGCGGTTTTGCCAAAGCGCTGCGCACTATCCCTGTTATTCTCGACATCTGCCGTGATATTGAAGAAGTTGCCCCGGACGCCTGGCTGATCAACTTTACCAACCCGGCCGGTATGGTCACCGAAGCCGTTATCAAGCATACCAATGTCAAAGTGATGGGTCTGTGTAACGTCCCCATCAATATGCACTACTCCATTGCCCGCATGCTGGGGGTTAAGCCTGAAGAAGCGTCTCTGGACTTTGCCGGTCTGAACCACATGGTATGGGTTCACAACGTTTCCGTTGCCGGTGAAGACAAAACTCAGGAAGTTCTTAAACTGCTGGGCAATGGCGCCAGCCTGAACATGAACAACATTACGGAAGAGCCATGGGATAAATCATTCCTGAAAGCCCTTGGTGTGGTTCCCTGCCCTTACCACCGCTACTTCTACCTGAAAGAAGCGATGCTGGCTGATGAACTGAAAGCTGCAGAGTCTGGTGGCACACGTGCAGAACAGGTAATGAAAACCGAAGAAGAGCTGTTTGAACTGTATGCCGACCCTAACCTGGATCACAAGCCAAGCCAACTTGAAAAGCGTGGCGGCGCATACTACTCAGAAGTCTCGCTGGATCTGGTAGATGCCATCTGGAACAACAAAAGAACGATCAATGTCGTTAATACCCGTAACAATGGAGCCATCAACGGCCTGCCAGACGACGCCGTTGTAGAAATCAATGCTATGGTCGATGCCGACGGTGCTCATGCCATCTCCTTTGGTACTATGCCAACGCACCTGAATGGTCTGCTCCAACAGGTTAAAGCTTATGAGACGCTGGCTATTGATGCCGCCGTTTATGGCGATTACGACAAGGCTCTGATGGCAATGGCACTGAATCCACTGGTTCCGGATCTGGCCACAGGTAAGAAGATTCTTGATGATATCATCGCCGAGAACCGCGATTACCTGCCACAATTTGCCAACCTCGCTTAATTTGTTTGGGAACCGCAAAGATAAACGCTTTCCGCTGCCCGTTGCCCGCTTCCCGAAAAAGCACACTAACCAGGCTCTTTCGGGAGGCGGGCAGCGGATAGCAGACCGCGCTTCCTTTAAGGTTCAAAATTCCCATCTTACTGAGGGGAGATTTATCTCCAACGCCCTATGAAACTGATCGTCAATGCCGATGATTTCGGCCTGACCCGGGGTGTAAACCTGGGCATCATCGAAGCTTTTCAGCAAGGTATTGTTCGCTCCACCACTCTGATGGTGGGCATGCCTGCCGAGCGCCACGCTGCTGAGCTGGCCACACTCAATCCTGGGTTGAAAGTGGGCATTCATCTGCGCCTGACAGCAGGCACCCCAATGGCAGAGAACGTTCCTACCCTGCTTGACCAGACAGGTAAGCTACAGAACCAGAGCCAGTTCTGGGACAATCAGTCCATGAATTCGGAAGAGATTGAGCGTGAACTGCGCGCACAGATTGAGCACTTCCTGAGCCTTGGTGTCGAACTTAGCCATATGGATGGTCACCACCACTGCCATCGCCATGCCCTGGTTGCCCCCATCGCCAGAAAGCTGGCAGATGAGTACAGGGTCCCACTTCGCCCTGAAAATGAAATGACTCAGTACAAAGGCAAAAGCCTGGGCTTTTCAGACAAGTTTTACGGTGACAGCCTGACTGGAGAGAACCTCCTCGACATCGTTCGCCAATACCTGGGAAGAGTGCAGGTACTGGAGCTGATGGCACATCCAGCACTGATCGATGAGCCTCTGCTGGAAGCCAGCGGTTATGCAACCGCCCGAACCCGTGAGCTGGCCATTCTCACCGATCCATCACTGCTTGAATCCCTCGGTGGTATGGGTGTTACCATCTCCGATTACAGTTGCCTGCAGGATTAAACAAATATGGCATCCGCACCATTAAAAGAAACTGACAGCAAACAATCACTCCTTCTGGGCGTAGACGGTGGTGGTACTTCATGCCGGGCGCGTATCGCCGATCTTGATGGCAATATTCTGGGGGAAGGATTCGCAGGCAGCGCGAACCCTCGCACCGGGCTTGACTCAGCCTGCAATGCGATTATGCAGGCCACCCGCGAAGCGATGGATAAAGCCGGCCTGGGAGAAAACGACTTTGGACGCATGTATGCCGGTCTGGGTCTGGCCGGTGTCAATCAGAAAAAAGAACGCGATCTGGTTCTGGGCTGGGGCTTTCCGTTTGCCGGTATATTCCTGGAAACTGATGCCTATGCCGCCTGTATGGGCGCATTTGATGGCAAAGATGGGGCGATCCTGATTCTGGGTACCGGTTCCTGTGGCGCCAGCCTGATTGAGGGTGAAATGAAAACACTGGGCGGCTGGGGCTTCCCGATCTCGGATCACGGCAGTGGTGCCAGCCTGGGCCTCGCTGCAGTACGTTTTTCCCTGCTGGCCCATGAAGGCATGAAGGAAGCAACCCCATTAAGTCAGGCCATCATGACGACGTTTGACAACAGTCCTGAAAATGCCGTTGCCTGGCAGGACAGCGCGCTCCCGAGAGACTACGGCTCTTATGGACCGATGGTGGTTGAGCATTTGAGCAAGGGCGATAAGTTGGCAGAACAGCTAATTCGTGAAAGTGCTGAAGATGCCGCCATGATGATCCGGGTACTTCATCAGCGTGGAGCTAACCAGTGTGCACTGGTAGGTGGGCTGAGTGAATTCGTTATGCCCTGGTTGCCAAACGATGTAGCTCCTATTGCAACCCTGCCACAGGGTGATGCCATGCATGGCGCACTGCTGATGGCGGCGAAACTTATCTAAAAAACGTTCGGCTTCCCCTTGGAAGCCGAACACCCGGTGCTTACTCTTTAATACGATACTCTGCCGAACGCGCATGTGCTGTCAGCGATTCACCCCTGGCCAGAACCGACGCCACCTTCCCCATTTCCGACGCCCCTTCCGCAGAAAACTGAATCACTGAAGAGCGCTTCTGAAAGTCATAAACGCCTAATGGAGAAGAAAAGCGTGCGGTTCCGGATGTGGGCAACACATGATTTGGCCCTGCACAGTAATCACCCAGGGCCTCAGCCGTATATCTGCCCATAAAAATAGCGCCAGCATGACGTATCTTGGGTAGCCAGTTCTCTGGTTCTTCAACAGACAGCTCGAGATGTTCCGGTGCAATGCGATTTACCAGCTCACAGGCAGAATCCAGGTCAGGAACAGCAATCAAAGCGCCCCGTTTATTAAGTGACGTTGCGATAATATCCTTCCGTTCCATGGTTGGTAGCAGTCGATTAATGCTCTCCTGAACCTGCTCCAGAAAGTCCCCGTCAGGTGAAATCAGAATCGCCTGGGCATCTTCATCATGTTCCGCCTGCGAGAAAAGATCCATGGCGATCCAGTCAGGGTTGCTCTGGCCATCGCAAACCACCAGAATTTCTGACGGACCGGCAATCATGTCGATACCCACCTGTCCAAAAACTTCCCGTTTAGCGGTAGCAACATAAATATTGCCAGGACCCACAATCTTATCCACCTGTGGAATCGTTTCCGTTCCGTAAGCCAGTGCCGCCACCGCCTGAGCACCACCAATGGTAAACACACGACTGACCCCGGCAACAGCGGCAGCTGCCAGCACCAGTTCATTCAGCTCACCGTCTGGCGCGGGAACCACCATCACCACCTCAGGCACTCCGGCAACCGAAGCAGGTATGGCATTCATTAACACCGATGAAGGATAAGATGCACGGCCACCGGGAACGTACAGCCCCACTCGATCCATAGGCGTGACCTGCTGGCCAAGCAATGTGCCATCACTCTCCCGGTAATTCCAGGAGCTCTGCTGCTGGTGCTGATGATAGTCACGAATTCGGTTAGCGGCAGTTTCCAGGGCCTCCCGCTGCTCAGGCTGAATATTGTTAAGCGCCTGCTGTAAGCGGTCAGCATCAAGCGTCAGCTCCCCCATACTGCTTATCTGACGTCTATCAAAACGGCAGGTATATTCCATCACAGCTTGATCTTTCTGCTTGCGCACCTGATCAATAATGGCTTTAACCTGTTCTTGAACACTGCCGTTTGAAACAGATTCCCAGGCCAGTAGAGAGTCCAACTGAGCTGAAAAGTCTGGACTGCTGAAGTCCAGCTGAACGGGGGCTACTACTTCCGACGTCATGCCTTTTCCTCAACCGCATATGTCAGCTGATCCAGCAACTGGCCAATCAGCTTATACTTCACTTTCATCGATGCCCTGTTGACCACCATTCTGGAACTGATTTCAGCAATCAGTTCCTGAGGCTCCAGACCATTTGCCCGCAGAGTATTTCCGGTATCCACCACATCAATAATGATGTCCGCCAGACCAACAAGTGGAGCCAGCTCCATGGAGCCATAGAGTTTAATGATGTCAGCCTGAACGCCCTGAGAGGCATAGTACTGCTTGGCAACATTCACAAACTTTGTAGCCACCTTGAGTCGGCCAGAAGATTTTGGAGCCCCAACTTTTCCTGCCGTCATCAACTTGCACTGGGCGATTTTCAAATCCAGCGGCTCATACAACTCGGAGGAGCCATGTTCCATCAGCACATCCTTGCCGGCAACGCCCATATCGGCGGCACCATACTCCACATAGGTTGGCACATCGCTGGCCCGGACAATCAGCAGGTTTACATGGGGATGCGTAGTACCAATCACCAGTTTGCGACTTTTATCCGGGTCTTCAGCAGGCTCAATACCTGCGGCTTTCAACAGAGGGAGAGTCTCTTTCAGGATGCGCCCCTTGGACAGCGCAATGGTGATCTGGCTCGACATACTTCTCTCAGGCTTCCTTACTTATAATGCGTTTTAACAATGACGAAGGTAGAAGAACTGCACGATTAAGAATTTATGAGTCGTTATTTATAGTTTATCCAGATATTGGCATTTATAAATAACATGCCCTTTCTCCAGAGAGCATCTCCGTAAGGGTACTCTTTGCGAACAGGACTGAATGATAACATAGATATAAGGAAAGGTACTTAGAAAGGCACGGCGTATTAATGCAAGGCTGATCAGTATTGCATGAATAGGAGAGCCATCTTGATGGTATATTCACCATGCCCCACTCAAGCAACAGGGGCAGCGGAGCCTCCTGAAAGCTCAATCCCGCCAGGGACATTAAACCGGTGTTTTGTCCAACCCATATCCTTTATACGCCTCACAGGCTGCACACCCTGCGAATAATAAGGAATCTGGTTTACAGGAGAGCTTACCATCAAACCCTGATTTCCTGATGGCTCTATACCGAACACTTTACCGGCAAAATCAAAGTCCCGAGCCATCATCAACCGGATGTCATCAGGAATACTTATGTCACGGGTCAGTGTACGCACCTTCTCTACTGCCTTTTCAGTAAACTCCTGAACAGGTTCTTTTGCACAACCGGGGCTGTATATACTGCCATCAGGATTACTCTGACTATACATCCAACACTCCTTAAGACGCTTGAACTGATGGTCCTGATAAACCCGCTCCATCACTGTTCCATCCTTCGGATTTGCTAGCCAAGAATTTTGTGGAGTGGAGGAAATCAGGTGTAACAGGTACGGCTGCCCATCTGCCTGAAACCCAGAACTATTCACCAACTCCACAGCTTTTTCTGGAAGCGCTTCAACCAGACTGGCGACCAGGAATAACAAACGAGCCAAGTCTTCCTGCCTACCTTCATTATCTTTCACGTAATCAACCAGTAAAACCAGGCTTTCTAACGGGATCTCTCTAACTAAACTGAGATCTGACGGGGCATTACCCAACCGGAAGTCTTCTATCACTTGACTAATCGCTTCCCTGAGACATTCAAGATGCTCTTGTGGATTCTTATCTATTGAGACCTCACGAAGCTTTCTCAGCAGTTCTTCATGGGTATCACTCTGAATGGACAGAGGACAGGGGTTAAATAATCCATCAAGAAAACGTATACCATTGAATGAACCGACACCCTTTTCACCTTTTTCTGGTGGTACATACGGTGCCCCTTTAAACGATAATCGTATTTCAATAGGCTTTGTAAAAAATTGCAGGATGCGATTTGCAGCTTTGGCTAACCAGCGGGTAATCGGGTTTGACCTTTCTTCAGAGAATAGCGTTAGTTTTAATTTTATAACGGGTTTACCATCATCCCCCAAACGGAAGCCGGGATTGAAAGCTTTGATCGTATTTTTTATCAGGGCATTACAGATCCCACCGAAGCGAGGAGCATGAACATGGATCGCCCCAACATCAGGTAGTGTTCCTATCCCATTATTGATAGCGGCTTTAGCTTCTACTTTAATCGGTCCTCCAATCAACCATCCCACAAAACGATTCAACCGGCCGGGCTCTACCAGTACACTCACATCAGCAAAACCATTCCGATAACGGTCAACATCAATGTCAGCCTCTATATGATCAACCACGCCCTGACCTGAAACCTTGACCTTTATCGACTCAACAGTTTGATGCCCATCTTTCGGCCCGACACTAATATCCATATACGGTTTTGGATAGTATTTATGTAAACGAAGAGATAATTTGATGCCACTAAGCCCAAAGCCGAGAGTATCTTCTCCAGGGCCATCAAGAATATTATCATGAAACTCGCCAGTAATCTGATCAATATTAAAATCGATGCGTTCCGGTACAAATGCATCAAAAAGACTTCGAGCTAAATCGGCAGGACTCATCATGGGAGCAGATGATAGTAAAGCGGCTCTGTACAGCTTACTTTTTTCCGGTAATTGATATGAAATTGATATACCGGCTATTTCAATATCAATATCAATTTTATCTACATCCTCGAATTTCAGATCCATTTTCAGAATCCGGATAGAACCATCAGCCATTCTAATCAGCTGAGCCTTGATATCCTTAAACACCCGACCATCTATTTCAACACGATCAATCTTGATGGGCTCCATCAGATTACCGCCTAAACACTCATAGGTTTCGGCAGTTTGCATCAAGAAGCATAAAATTTTAGGGAGCTCCCTTACTACACTGCTTTTCGGTTCAACCTTCAAAGCTCCAGAAGTCAGAGTATCAGGATCAATGTGATCAACAAAAGCAACAGCCATTTCTGCAGCCAGCTTATTAAAATCAATATCCTGTGCTTTATTTCGTGCCAGCAGTAATGCTTTATCCTGAACAGCTTGACGTACCGAAGGCATAACATCTTGCACAGTTTTATCAATTAAAGGGTTCACCAGAGATGAGATGTCTGTGCCATGCTGCTGGACCCAGCCAGAAAGGGATTTAACCGTGTAAGTAATGGCTTGCCTCAGAGCCTGATCAATAATGGGGGCTACATAAGAAGTAATGCCATCAACCACACGTTGAAATTCTGGCCCACTCTCTTTTCCAGAAACTTGCTTTGCCACAGTAGCAACAACAACATTGGTAACAGCTTCACGAATCTCGTTTGTAAAAGTTGCAACAAGGCGATTTAAATTAGCTTCATTACTCAACCAGACAGCAACATTTTGAATAATCTCAGCCTGAGCCTCCTTGAGAGTTTCAGTAATTTCTAACTGTATTGGTTTTATAACTTCCAGTTCAATCCCATTTTGATGACGGGTAATCCATTCACCACCATTAGCCATAATGTGATTCAAAACTTTATCAATAGCCTTGTGCAGCTCTGGTGTAGCTTCTGATGCATTGGCTTCAATCCATTTTGAAATTCTCTCCTTAATTAAGCTCCTACCTTCATGTAGGATCTGATCAATAGCACCATGAATATGTGGGGTTAATAATACCGGCAAGTCCGTTGAAGGTCCGCTACTCTTCAACGCCTTCTCAATAGATTTTTGGATATCACCTGCATTATTATTAACAGCATCAGCCATACCTTCAATAGCATCGGCAACCATATGGCCCAAATAACCTGCTGTGAGGTCTTGAAAATGTTTCTTTACGGCCTCAGTAATCCTAACCGGATTTCCATCTGATGGTTCTGCAAGCTGCCTGATACCATAATCAGACCCAACGCTTATCGCTTCATTAACAATCCGCTGAACTTGGGGAATAACGATTGGAAAAATAGACATCTTGGAGCAATCTTCATATCTCCCTAATTTCAGCCGCAGGTTATCTGTCCATACTTTACGACGAATGATATCAGTCCCGTTAGTGATCACCGCAGTAATGCCTTTGCTCAGAGATCCGATCACCTCGTCAGTCAGCAGCTCGGGTCCGCTCGAGGCCGCCGCCGGCTCGCCGGTCTCTTCCGCTTCCGGGTGCCACTGCTCTGCCAGTTCCCGGACCCGCCTCTCGACGGTCGCGTTCCCCTCTGCGGTCAGCGCGGCCTGCAGCTGCTGCTGTTTATGACGGACCGCATCCATCAGCATGGACTCCGCCTTATCCACGGTCTCGTTAACGGTTGGACCGATCTCATCAAGGATCGCCGGCTGGTTAACCTCAGCCCACTCAATCACCCGCTTCAGACTGTCGTTGATCACCGGGGCCAGCAGCTGCTGTACCAGGCCGTTCAGGTAGGGGCCAGCCTGTCGTTCCAGCGCGTCACGCCCTACGCTTTCTCCCAGCTGCGCCGCCAGTAACTTGAGCAGCATGGGCTGAACGATCTGTTCCAGTTGCCCCACCAACGGCGCCATCAACCGTCGGGCACCGGCATAGTCGTCGGCTTTCAGCCAGGTCACCAGGTTATTGACCGCTGTCGTTTGCAGGGTACCCAGTTCCGCTTTCAGGGCCGTCTTGACCGGACCCAGTACCTCGGTTGACAGGGGATCCAGCTGCGCCCCGAGCTTCTGTGCTCCCTTCTGTAAGGCCTGCTGTGCCACCTGCTCCACGGCCGAGCGCACCGCCGGCAGGGACAGCAGCCGGTTGTTGGCCATGGTCGTCTGGAATTGCCGGGCGCCCTGGCGCAGCACCCCGGCCATGGTCTGGTTCAGCTGCCCATCAATGGCCTCCCGGATTTCCGGCAGGATCTTGGGCAGGATGAGGCCGCTCAGCCCGGGCGCGCCCGGCTCTTCACCCCCGGTCGGTGTCAGCCCCTGGATGATCGCTGCACGGGCACCGGCTTCTTCATCCGTCAGCCAGGCCTCGACCTTGTCCAGCCCCTCGTTGAAGGCCGCCGTCAACAACCCGGTGGCCAGTTCCTGACACCAGGGCTCCACCGCTTCACGGAATTGGCCAGCCTCCGTATCCAGTGTCTCGCCCCCCGTTGCCTGCCGCCCGGCGTACCGGGCACCGGCACCGACCCCGGCGGTCACCAGCGGGGGCAGGTGGGGACGGATCTCGTCTTCAATCACCTGCCGCTTCGCTTTCACTTCTTCCACGCCCTGGCGCAGTGCGGCCACCAGGCCGTCCCCCAGGGAGCCGATCACTCCGGCCGTCAGCAGCTCGGGGCCGCTCGAGGCCGCCGCCGACTCGTCGACCACCTCCGGTGTCCCGGCCAGCCCATCCGCCAGTATCCGGGCCCGCTCCACCACGGTGACCTCACCGTCTTCCGCCATGAACGACTGCAGCTGCTGCTGTTTATTACGGACCGCATCCATCAGCATGGTCTGTGCCCAGTCCACGGTCTCGTTAACGGTGGGGGCGATCTCGTTAACAATCGCCTGATGGTTGTCCTCGGCCCAGTCAACCACCCGCTTCAGGCTGTCGTTGATCACCGGGGCCAGCAGTTGCTGCACCAGGCCGTTCAGGTAGGGGCCAGCCTGTCGTTCCAGCGCGTCACGGTCTACGGTTTCTCCCAGCTGTTCCGCCAGCAGCGTCAGCAGCATGGGCTGAACGATCTGTTCCAGCTGCCTCTCCAGCGGTGCCATCAACTGCCGGGCACCGGCATAGTCGTCGGCTTTCAGCCAGGTCACCAGGTGGTTGACCGCTGTCGTTTGAAGGGTAGCCAGTTCCGCTTTAAGTGCTACCTTGACCGGACCCACTACCTCAGTCGATACGTGATCCAGCTGTGCCCCGAGTTTCCCGGTACCCTTCTGCAAGGCCTGCCTCGCCACCTGATCCACGGCAGAGCGCACCGCCGGCAGAGACAGCAGCCGGTTGTTGTCCATGGTCGTCTGGAATTGCCGGGCGCCCTGGCGCAGCACACGGGCCATGGCCTGGTTCAGCTGCCCGTCGATGGCTTCCTGGATTTCCGGCAGTGCCTTGGGCAGGATGAGGCCTCTCAGCCCGGGCACACCCGTCTCATCATCCCCGGTCGGTGTCAGCCCCTGGATGATCGCCGCACGGGCACCGGTTGCATCATCCGTCAGCCAGGTATCGACTTTGTTCAGCCCCTCGTTGAGGGCCTGTGTTAACAGGCCGCTGGCCAGATTCTGGCACCAGGGCATCAGAGCCTCACTGAACTGGCCTGCTGCTGGATCAAGCGTCTGGCCTCCCGTCGCCTGCCGGCCGGCGTGTCGAGCTCCGGTCTCAACGGCGGTAGTCACCAGCGGGGGCAGATGGAGACGAATCTTGGCTTCAATTGCCTGCTGTTTCGCTATCACGACCGACACACCCTCGCGCAGTACGGCCACCAAGCCATCCCCCAGGGAACCGATTACCTCATCAGTCAGCAGCCGCTGCCATGCAAGCTTCTGTTCACCGCCCGCCGTGGCGCCGGTTGCCGTTACTGCTTCGGAAGCCGCCTTCCGGCCATGACGGATCTCGGTGTTCAACGCCACCCGCTGCGCCAGGGCCATCACGCCCCGGGATTTTTCCCGGTCCTGCCTGGCCATCTGGCTGAGCCGCTGCTGCTGTGCCCGGATCGCCTCGGTCACTTCCTGACGCGCTCCCGCCAGGGTTTTCTCGATCTCCGGTTGTATCAACGCCGTGATGTCGTCGCCGTGACCCTCGGCCCATGCCACGACCCGCTCCAGACTGTAGTTGACCGCACGGTCCAGGAATTGCTCGACCAGTCCATGGAGACAGGGTTGAATCGCCGGCTTGATTGCCACCCTCAACGCCTGAACCTTCAGGGGCTCAACCGTCTGTTCCTGGCCCTCAGGCAACAGCTGCTCCGCCAGGGCATCCGTCAGCACCCGCTCCACCACCTGCCTCAGCGCCGGGGTAATCTTCCCGGTCAGCGCCCGCGCGTTGTCAGCGTTCTTCAGCCACGCCACCACACTGGCGACCGCTGTCGCCTGGCCGGCGGTCAGTTCGCTGGCCAGCGTCGTCATCACCGGCTTGATCACATGGTCCGACAGCGGGTCCACCTGCCCGCCAGCCCGGGTCGCCTGCCGCTCCACGACCTGCAGCACCACCTGGTCCAGGCCGTCCCGGATCGCCGGTGTCGACAGCAGCCGGTTCTCCTGCACCGCCGTACGCAGCGGTGCCACCCCCTGGCTCAGGATGTCCGCCAGGGCTTTATCCAGCGTACCGTCAAGGGCTTCTCGAAGGTGGGGCAGGACACGGGCACTCAGGTCATCGCCCGCCGCTGCCACGGCCTGCCCGGTGGCTTCGGCCGAATCACCGGATGCCGGGGTCAGTGCCCGGGTAATGGCCGCTCGGGCACCGTCCTGATCCTGGTCGACCCAGGCTGTGGCCGTGGCCAGTCCCCGGGTCAGCGCCTGGTTCAGCAGTTCGCTCGCCGTGCCCTGGCACCACGGCATGGCCGCTGCACTGAAGGCCTCCGGCCTCATGGCCGCTGCACTCTCGGCACCCGCCACCTGGACCGCCCCATGGGCTGTGGCATGCTTGACCGCGGTGTCGACCACCGCCGTCAGGTGCGGCTGGATCCGGGCCTGGATCTCCGGTTGATGACGCTGCAGTTCACCCAGGCCCAGTTTGACCGCCTCGACCAGCCCCTGGCTGACCGCCGGGATTTCCGTCGGCAGCAGCCGCTGCCACGCAGGCTTCTGTTCACCGCCCGCCGTGGCGCCGGTTGCCGTTACTGCTTCGGGAGCCGCCTTCCGGCCATGACGGATCTCGGTGTTCACGGCCACCTGGCTGGCCAGCCGGGTAGCGGTGGCACCCTGTTCCCGGTGGGTTTTGGCCATCTGGCTGAGCCGCTGCTGCTGTGCCCGGATCGCCTCGGTCACTTCCTGACGCGCTCCCGCCAGGGTTTTCTCGATCTCCGGTTTTACCAGCGCCGTGATGTCATCGCCGTGACCCTCGGCCCATGCCACGACCCGCTCCAGGCTGTAGTTGACCGCACGGTCCAGGAATTGCTCGACCAGTCCATGGAGATAGGGCTGGATTGCAGTCTTAAAGGACTCAGTGCCATCCTCACTGCCCTCGGGCAGCAGTTGGTCCACCAGGACATCCGCGAGCACCCGCTCCACCACCTGCCTCAGCGCCGGGGTAATCTTCCCGGTCAGCGCCCGCGCGTTGTCAGCGTTCTTCAGCCACGCCACCACACTGGCGACCGCTGTCGCCTGACCAGCGGTCAGTTCGCTGGCCAGCGTCGCCATCACCGGCTCAATCACATGGTCCGACAGCGGGTCCACCTGCGCGCCAGCCCGGCTCGCCTGCCGCTCCACGACCTGCAGCACCACCTGGTCCAGGCCGTCCCGGATCGCCGGTGTCGACAGCAGCCGGTTCTCCTGCACCGCCGTGCGCAGCGGTGCCACCCCCTGGCCCAGGATGTCCGCCAGGGCTTTATCCAGTGTGCCGTCAATGGCTTCCCGAAGGTGAGGCAGGACACGGGCACTCAGGTCATCGCCCGCCGCTGCCACGGCCTGCCCGGTGGCTTCGCCCGCATTACCGGATGCCGGGGTCAGAGCCCGGGTAATGGCCGCACGGGCACCGTCCTGATCCTGCTCCACCCAGGCCGTGGCCGTGGCCAGTCCCCGGGTCAGCGCCTGGTTCAGCAGTTCGCTCGCCGTGCCCTGGCACCACGGCATGGCTGCTGCACTGAAGGCCTCCGGCCCCATGGCCGCTGCACCCTCGGTACCCGCCACCTGAACTGCCCCATGGGCAGCGGCACGCTTGACCGCGGTGTCGACCACCGCCGTCAGATGCGGCTGGATCTGTGCCTTGATCTCGGGTTGATGACGCTGCAGCTCACCCAGGCCCAGTTTGACCGCCTCGACCAGCCCCTGGCTGACCGCCGGGATTTCCGTCGGCAGCAGCTGTGACCTATTCAGTCTCTGAGTGTCATCTGCCGTAACTTCATCAAGATGCTCTATGCCTCCGTCTCTATTTTTTTCTTTAATTTCCTCATGTAACGCCAAACGAGCTGCTATCCATTTAGCCCTTTGTATGGAAAGTTTTATTGCTTCTTTAACATCAGGAATATTCTTATCAAGTAAATCATCCACCTCTTTTTTAAATTCAACATCATCACGATATTTATTAAGAAGCGCATCAATCTTACTTTCCACAAACCACTTTACAGGCGTCTTAGCTAGCCAAAGAGTTATCTTTCCACCTTTTACTTTACTGTATTCACTTATTGTTTTATCAATAAACTTCTCAATCAGGCTTTCTCTTAATGCCTTTATTTTTTTAAGCTCAGATTTATTTTTTGTAGAAAAAATTCTGACAACATCAAAATGAACATTGTGTATGGAGTGCACAAGGATTCTTATCACCTCGTTAGCAGCCCCTTCAAAATCACTCTCCACTTTTAATGCACCATCTTCAACAGCTTTTACTAGTACTTCATTTACAGCACCACTTAAAAGCCGAACAAGAGGAGGTGAGTTCCGTCCCACTGTGGTCTTAACCGCCGCACCGACATGCCTGAGCCCTTTATCAAGCTTTAGTACCAGATCATCTGGCAGCTCTTCTATCTTCTTTTTAAGCTTGCTATCTGAATCACTTGCAGGCTGATTACGACGGAACTCCCTGCTTTCTTTCGCTATAAAATCCTTTAATCCACCTTCAATCCACAATTGAGTTTTTTCTTGTCCTTCAGGGCTAGCTACTATCCATCTCAAATATTCTATGTAAAACTTTTCAATTTGCTGCTGAAGTACAAAAGAAACTGCTGGTGTAAAACTATCTATACAACCTTCTCCTGAATCTCCTAGAACTTTACCTGCTCCATATTGAATAAATTCTGATAACGCTTCTCTACATCGCGATATAATGCAGTATTCGACTTCATTATATAGAGAGTTGAAATCACTCTGCTCTTTAGGTCTTACCGAAGTTGACGTGTAGGAAGGCCTTGCACCTTCAGCTAATGAGTCGATAGTTCTGATTTCATTAGCCAGTACATTGCTGATAGCATTAGCTAAAGCTTTTTGAAAATATGGATCTTCTGCATATTCTAAAAAAGTTTCTTTTAGCTTTTCTTCAGCGCGCTTAACCGGATTAAAAGACCATCCTGTTTTAGCTTGCTTATTTGAAGTGGAGGGTGAGGGTGAAACTGATAAAGTTTCTGAAGGCTTAGTGGCTTGTGCCAGATTGCTGTGTCCGGTAGTAGTTTCCTGTGTATTTTTAGGGCTAGTAAGTGTTTTGGCTTCCTGTCCTCTATTTTTTTTACCCCCTTTGCCAAATATACCGGCTATGGAAGCAAAAAAACCTGTCTTTTTTGGCTTTGGTTCACTTCCAGATACTTGAAGGCTTGCATGCCCACTTTCTTCTTGTTCCTTTATAAGAGCTGTCTCCAATGTCGGTTGCATTGGCTGCGGGGCACCAGCTGATAACAAAGGCTGATCAGACACTTCCCTGGCTGGTGCATCGCTAGATGCAGATAACTCCCGTTGATCAATCCCCCACCCACTTTCCGCATCAAAATAGTCATCACTCTCAGATGATTCTGAAAATGGACTGCCAACTCTTAGCTGAGGGACTGAACTGGCCTCTTCTTGTCCTGCATACACTTCTTTCCTTGATGGGAGGCCCTGAGCAGGCAAGCTCTGATCACTATCTCCTACAGCTGTAGCCAGAATGCTCTGTCCCGGAACCGGAGTAATGGACTCTCGATGAATAAGAAAAACCGGTTTATCAGGAGCAGGACTCAACCTGCCTCGAAGGCTGCTTGAATCATTATCTCTGGAGGTGCTGGAATCAGGACGAGCGCACTCCAAGCTCCTGTTTGATCCATCAGGAGACCCAGATACACCCGCTATGGTGGCTTGGTTAATAATAATAAGCCTCATATCCATTCATTAAGACTCCATTCTATTGCCTAAAACATTCTTGTATTTGAGCGCGCCTTCATCACACGATATCTAATGAGCCAGCAAAACCAATGAATTAACAAGGTTTTATTCTCGAATGGATTTAAAAGGCTTTAGAAATATTCAGGTCATCAACAACAAAATTGAAACGACCGTTTTATTTGAATCTTAGAAAGAAGAAAAGTTCCCTGATTTTTGACCAGAAAGCCGAAAATCAGGGTAAGAAAAGAGAAAAGAAGTGTAAATCAGGCAGGAACGCGACGAATCTTGGCTCCAAGTTGCTGAAGCTTTTCTTCAATGCACTCGTAACCACGGTCAATATGGTAGATACGCTCTACGATGGTATCACCTTCAGCGACCAGGCCTGCAATCACCAGACTGGCTGAAGCCCGAAGGTCAGTAGCCATAACGGGAGCCGCCTTCAGCAGATCAACACCTTTGATGATAACGGTGTTGCCTTCCACATCCACATCTGCTCCCATGCGTTTCATTTCCTGAACATGCATGAAGCGATTTTCAAATACAGTTTCGGTAATCCGACCCGTGCCTTCAGCAATGGTATTCAGTGCGGTGAACTGTGCCTGAATATCTGTAGGCATCGCTGGATAAGGCGCCGTTTTCAGGTCAATGGCCTTCGGACGCTTGCCTTTCATATCCAGTTCAATCCAGTCATCCCCCCATTCTACAGAAGCACCGGCTTCGCGAAGCTTGAGCAGAATTGCATCCAGGATATCAGGCTGGGTATCTTTCAAACGAACCCGACCACCCGTTGCTGCGGCAGCAATCAGATAAGTGCCGGTTTCAATACGGTCTGGCAGTACAGAGTAGGTACAGCCATTGAGACGCTCTACACCCTGAACACGGATCACATCGGTACCGTGACCTTCGATCTTCGCCCCCATGGTAATAAGGCACTCAGCAAGATCGACGACTTCAGGCTCACGAGCTGCATTTTCAATAATGGTTTCGCCATCGGCCAGTGCTGCAGCCATCAAGATGTTTTCTGTACCGGTTACCGTGACGGTATCCATCAGTATGTGCGCACCTTTAAGGCGGTCTTTTACGCTGGCTTTGATATAACCATCTTCAACAACAATATCCGCACCCATGGCCTGCAGGCCTCGGATATGCAGATCAACCGGGCGGCTACCAATAGCACAGCCGCCGGGCAGGGAAACTTCAGCATGACCAAACCGGGCCAGCAGAGGACCCAGCACGAGAATAGAAGCTCGCATGGTCTTCACCAGCTCATACGGTGCAACAAGCTGTTTGATCGTGCTGGCATGAACTTCAACGTTCATCTTTTCATCCACCAGCAACTCAACCCCCATACAGCCAAACAGCTCACACATGGTGGTGATGTCATGCAAATGCGGCAGGTTACATACCGTTACCGGGGAGTCTGCCAGTAAGGTCGCAGCCAGAATCGGCAGCGCAGAGTTCTTGGCGCCAGAGACCCGAATCTCTCCATCAAGACGCACACCACCGGTGATAATCAGTTTATCCATGGTTTCTCACTTAATGACCGGAAAGGAAATCGGACAAGACGCGTTCATAGGAGGACGCCCAGGGAGGGTGCAACTTTCATATAGCAGTGCAGCTATAAACCAGTATCCACCCTGAGCATATAAATCTTTGTCGGATTATACCTTTCAAGGGCCCTGTTAGTCCTGGTTATCCAGTTGTCTGGCACGCTCGGCGGTAGTCAAAGCCACCATCGATACAGCGTGAATTGCACCACTGGTAATAAATGGATTCAGGTGAGAATAGATCATCTGCTGACGCTGAACCGGTCTCTTCGCCTCAAACTGGTCACTGATTACGGTCAGACGAAAGTCACATCCCTCGCCCTCAACAATCACTTGTGAACCCGCAATCTCTTTCTCCAGCAGCGCCTTGACCTCTTCGGCTTGCATGATCCAACCTCTCAGGGAATAACAATCAGGAATTTAAAGGGAACAGTAAAATCGGTCAATGATATCTGAGAGAGGGTTCCATTAATAGCCCCAAAACGTTAAGTCGCCAACCATTTGAAATCGAATTTTCTGACGACTCAGGTTCTGTTGACATAACTTTGCAGGCTCAGCTTTGCAGGCAGCTCACACTATTCAGCAATTGCTGAATACCACAGACCTGAGCAAGTGCTTTCAGCTCATCAGGCATGCCTGCAAAACAAATGGTCTTCTGATTTTCTTGCGCCAGCCGGATCCAGGAGAGGAAGACCGACAGAGCGGAGCTATCGGCCTGAGAAATACCTTTCAGGTCAATTTCCCAACAGTCATCTCCAGACTTCAGTAACAAACAAGCTCCCTGCTCTTCAATCACTGCTGAGGTTGCGAAATTAACCAAACCATGGAGTTTAAATCGGCCAGGGGCCACGGCTTCCAATGTCATGACTTTTTGCTCACGGCATTTTTCTCCGTTGCTGCGCCCTTCATGATTTCCGACCAGTGATCCACAACGTATTGGACATCATTATACTTACTCATAGCTTCTGCAAACTGGTTACGAAACTGAATACCAATATTGATACCATCAACAATGATATTTCTAAGCTTCCAGCGCCCATCCTGATGAACCATAGAATATGAGATAGCCACTGTACCTGACGACGTTCTGACCGTCATATTCACTGGAACCAGCCGCGCTTTGCCTGACCTGTAATCATTTAATACCGCATCAGGTACAGAATCGACTTTCTCGATCGTCAACCGGGTGTCATCAAGTTTAAGCAAGGCCTTGCCATAGAAGCTGATCAAACTGTCTTTGAACACCTTCGAAAACTGTTCAATTTGTGCTGTTTTAGCACGACGTGAGTATTTACCCATTACTCCCCGGGCAATGGAGTCAAAAGCAACTACGGGTGAAAGCTGGCGATCAACCTCGACAATAAAGGCTGCATCATTCTTTTTATACTGGTTAATATTTTTTTCAAAAGTCGTCAAAAGTTCCCGGGTAATCCTCTCCACGTCACTTTGAGGTGACTCAATAACCTGCTCTGCGGCAATGACTGCTGAAGACCACTGGAAAAGCAGCACCATCAGGAAAGTCACCACGTTTTTATTGCCTTTCATCATCCATTCCATCCACTAGGCTCTGTTGACATAAGGTTGCAGGCTCAGCGGCTCGTATAGCCGTTTTCCACAAGGCGGACTGGTGCAGGTGTAGTGATGCTACATCAAACCAGTCCAACG
Organism: Endozoicomonas atrinae; assembly: GCF_001647025.1. Taxonomy (GTDB): domain Bacteria; phylum Pseudomonadota; class Gammaproteobacteria; order Pseudomonadales; family Endozoicomonadaceae; genus Endozoicomonas; species Endozoicomonas atrinae. The sequence continues at coordinate 15,549 of NZ_LUKQ02000026.1, read as the reverse complement.
CAGCTGGAAGGCGGCTATACGAGCCACCCTCCGGGCTCAAACCAGAGCTCCCGTGACATCGTTGCAAGAACTTGAAATACATTTGTATTCCTTCGTCCTTGCGCCTGGTCATGAATACTCTGGTTTGAGCTGAGTCAACAACCTTATGTCAACAGAGCCTAGCCAGAGAACACTTTCCCAAGAAGCTACTCGCCTTTGTTTACCGTACCCAGAAGAAACTTACCGATCAGCTCTTCAAGAATCAGTGCTGACTGGGTATCTTCAAAGCGCTCACCATCACGTAAATATTCTATGTCACCGCCAATACTGATGCTGATGTACTGCTCGCCCAGAAGGCCTGCCGTTACAATCGAAGCAGTGCTGTCGATGGGTATATTATTGATTCGCTGATCAATATCCATCACCACCCTGGCCATATACGTTTCTTTGTCCAGTTCAATTTCTTTAACTTTACCAATGGTGACACCAGCCATCGAAATCTTGGAACGGGGTTTAAGGGCTCCAGTGTTATCGAAGTAAGCATTCAGTTCATAGGTTTCACCACCGCTTTTGAGGGAAAGACCACTGACCTTAACCGCCAGAGCCACCAGAGCCAACATTCCCGCCAGCATAAAAGCGCCGACACTGATTTCTACCGTTCGCATCCGCATTTTATGCTCTCTCCTTAAAGCTCACCAAACATCACTGCGGTCAGAATAAAATCTAACCCAAGAACAGCCAGTGAGGAATAAACCACTGCCCTCGTTGTTGCACGACTAATGCCTTCTGATGTCGGAATAGCATCGTACCCCTGGAAAACTGCTATCCAGGTCACTACAACCCCAAATACCAGGCTTTTCACCATGCCATTGCCAACATCATGTACAAAATCAACCGACTGCTGCATGCCGGTCCAGAACGAACCTTCATAAATCCCCAGCCAGTCAACACCAACCATTACTCCACCAAGAATCCCGACAAGATTGAATATCGCCGCAAGTAATGGCATTGAGATAACACCCGCCCAGAAACGTGGAGCAATGACCCGTTTTAACGGATCAACACCAATCATTTCCATACTGGACAGCTGCTCTGTCGCTTTCATCAGCCCAATTTCAGCGGTCAGGGCAGAGCCGGCGCGACCGGCAAACAGCAGTGCGGTTACCACTGGCCCCAGCTCACGAACCAGGCTCAAGGCCACCAGCTGACCAACAGCGCCTTCAGAGCCGTATCGAATCAGAATACTATAGCCCTGCAGGCCAAGAACCATACCGATGAAGAGGCCGGAAACCGTCACAATAATTAACGACAGAACACCAACGTTATAAAGCTGCTTAACCAGCAGCGCACCACGGCCACTGAAGCCAGCCCGGGAGAAAATGGCCAGAAACAGAAAAATACCGGATCGCCCCAGAGACTGTATATGACCAAGACCAAACTGGCCAAGCTGAGCCAGCCGATCCAGAACATCAAGTTTCATTTATTACCCCCGGAGCCAGTAAGTCGTTTTGATAATCATCTGCAGGATAGTGAAAGGGAACCGGACCATCTGGCAATCCCTGCATAAACTGGCTCACCCTGGCATCACTTGAGTTCAGCATTTCTTCAGGGGTGCCTGAACCTATAATTTCTCCGTCCGCTATCAAATACAGTAAGTCAGCGATACTGGCTGTTTCATGAAGATCATGGGAAACAATGATACTGGTGATGCCCAATGCCTGATTCAGCTTTCGGATCAGTTCTACCAGAACCCCCATGGCAATCGGATCCTGTCCGACAAATGGCTCATCATACATCACCATTTCAGGGTCAAGCGCAATGGCTCTTGCCAGGGCAACGCGCCGACTCATCCCGCCGGAAAGCTCACTTGGCATCAGTGACCATGCACCACGCAGCCCGACAGCATGCAGTTTCATCAGTACGATATCACGGATCATTCTTTCGGAGAGCTTGCTATGTATGCGCAGAGGAAAGGCGACATTCTCAAACACCGTCAAATCAGTAAAAAGAGCCCCGCTCTGGAAAAGCATGCCCATTTTACGACGCTGAACAAATAACTGATCTCTCGACAGGCCTGCCAGATCCTGACCATCAACCATGATAGAACCCTGATCGGGTCGAAGCTGGCGGCCAATCAGCCGAAGCAGTGTTGTCTTTCCAGTTCCTGAAGGCCCCATGATACCCACCACCTTTCCACGGGGTATATCCATATCGATATTATTGAAGATAACCCGGGGACCTCGATAAAAGGTCAAACCACGAATCTCTACAAAATTATCTGAGCGGCTTTCGTTGCTGTGTTCTTCACCTGAAGATATGGAATTCATCATTGGGCTCGCAGATCCCTGCAACAGACAGAATTTAAAAGTCTTCCAGACGAGACATTATGACCTGTTTCACACTTTTATTGCACCTTCTTGATAGCAACACACAAACTCTACCGGATAGATATTATTCTAATATGGTCAATTCAGACTGTAATGCAGTTGCATTGCCTGCCTGATTTTCCATACACTCCCTTTCTTTGTACCAAATCTTGAGAACCCTCCCGGAATGAGCCCTGCCATTTATGCCATAGCAGCCATTATTGTTGGCTTCATACTCCTCACCTGGAGTGCAGACCGTTTTGTCGGCGGAGCCGCTGCTACGGCAAGAAACTGGGGGATATCCCCCATGCTTATCGGCTTGACCGTCGTATCTATAGGTACATCTGCACCAGAAATTCTGGTTTCACTGATGTCCGCTATTCAAGGACACACGGATATTGCTGTAGGTAATGCCATTGGTTCTAATATTGCGAATATGGGACTGGTTCTTGGTATCACCGCTCTCATTGCACCACTACCGGTAAAAGCAGCGCTCGCTAAACGTGAAATACCCTGGCTGTTGTTTGTCACGGTAATTGCCGGTGCCTGCCTGGCAAACAACTACCTTGGGCTTACAGAAAGTCTGGTGCTGCTCAGCGGCCTGTTCGTTACGCTTTATCTGATGGTAATCTGGCAGAAAGCTCATCCTGAAGAGCCCCTGGCAGAAGTGGAAGAAATTGAAGAGCTTCCTTCTGGCAGAGCTTACCTTGAACTTGTTGGCGGACTGGTGCTGCTACTGATCAGTGCCCAGATTCTGGTTTGGGGAGCCAAAGAGATTGCAACCCTGCTGGGTGTCAGTGAACTGATCATTGGCTTGACCGTTGTAGCCATCGGCACCAGCCTTCCTGAACTTGCCGCCTCTGTAGCCAGTGCAATACGAGGCCACCATGATATTGCGCTTGGCAATGTCGTAGGTTCAAACATCTTCAATTTGCTGGCGGTACTTTCCATGCCCGGCCTGGTTGCCCCTGGTCCATTGAACGAATCCGTTTTCTCCAGAGACTACACCGTCATGCTGGCCTTTACCGTTCTTGTAGCTGCCATGGCCATGCTCGGTAAAAAACCCAAAACGCTTGGACGTTTTGCAGGTATTATCCTTCTGGCAGGGTATGCCTGTTACGGGACATGGCTGTACGTTCAAACCGTATAGGCATTTATCCAAACTGGAACCGGAGCTGGATGCTCCTTAGAGCCTGATGACGTTTTGTTGCGAGCTCAATGGCACGTCAACGGGTCTTAACCTCTGTACTGAACTATTTTATACCGGAGTCTTAAAGGTTATGCTTTGCCATGAAATCCTGACAGCTCCATTAAAGGCTTTACTGAAATGACCTCTGACCAGAATTTTATTGAAATTGGTCGTCGCACCATCCAGATTGAAAAGGATGCTATTGAAGCTATGCTTCCACGTGTTGGTGAAGACTTCAGCAATGCCTGCCGGTTGATGCTGGAGTGTCGGGGCCGAATTGTCGTGGTAGGTATGGGTAAGTCAGGACATATTGCCCGTAAAATCAGTGCAACTCTGGCCAGTACAGGTACACCAGCCTTTTATGTACACCCCGGTGAAGCCAGCCATGGTGACATGGGGATGATCACAGCTGATGATGTTGTACTGGCTATTTCCAACTCGGGTGAAACTGCCGAAGTAGTCACTCTGCTCCCGCTGTTCAAACGCATGGGCGCGGCAGTTATCAGTATGACCGGAAAACCGGCATCCACTCTGGCTCAAGCCGCTGAAGTTAATCTGAACACCGGTGTTGATAAAGAGGCCTGCCCGCTTGACCTGGCACCAACATCCAGTACAACCACACAACTGGTCATGGGTGACGCTCTCGCTATTGCGCTATTGGAAGCTCGTGGCTTTACCGCGGAAGATTTTGCATTTTCCCACCCCGGCGGAGCACTGGGTCGCAGACTGCTATTGAAAGTGCAGGATATTATGCATGAAGGCAATCGAATCCCAACCGTGAAAAAAGGCACCCGCCTGGGTGAAGCTCTGCTGGAAATGACCCGAAAAGGTCTCGGCATGACATCCATCATTGATGAGAACAATGTTGTCGTTGGTATCTTTACTGACGGTGATCTTCGTCGCGCACTGGATCATGGGGTTGACCCGCACAACACGACCATTGATGATGTAATGACCATCAAGTGCACCACCATAACACCCGACATTCTTGCCGCCGAAGCGCTGAGAATTATGGATGATCGCAAGATTAACGCTCTAATCTGTGTTGACCATGACCGGCATGCTGTCGGTGCAATCAATATGCATGACTTGCTGAAAGCGGGTGTGGTTTAAACAGCGACAGTTACGGAGCCTGGATGACCTACCGCAATCATCTGATTATCTCTGCAATCCTTATGCTAATGCTGGTCGCTGGCTATTGGGCCTATGATGGCTCAATAGTAGCAGTCAGCGCCAGCCGTTCGGAAATCATCCGCCAGGATGCTGACTACTTTCTGGTCGACGCTCTGGTTAAGGAATATGATGCTTCTGGCGCATTACAATACGAGTTGAAGTCTGACAGCATTACCCATTACCCTCACAATGACAACACACTCCTCCAGCACCCCATACTGACTAACTTCGGTGATAATGGGCAACTCACTGTCTCCAGATCAGAGAGCGGGAAATTACTACCCGGTGGCAAAGATATTGAACTGTGGGATAATGTCGTGGTCATCCAAAGCAGCCCGTCAGTTCAGCAAGAGACCTATGAGCAAAAGGTCAGAATGGATACCGACTTCCTCACCCTGTCTCCGGATGAGGAAATTGCCGACACTGACCGCCCGGTTCTGATAACCAGTGATACTGGTGAAACACGTGCCCTTGGGATGACTGCCTGGTACAAACAGGGAAAGATTCAATTGAAGTCCAGAGTACGGGGGGTCTATGAGCCTGAGTAAGCCACTTATTTCCAGAATCATCGATACATTCCTGTCAGGGAAGAGACAGCACATGACGATTCGATTACCCCGATTAAGAACGCTTCTGACCAGAAAATGGCTTGTCGGACTGATATTTTTTCCCATGATGGCCATGGCATTGCCCGCCGACCGTCAGCAGCCCATCAAAATCAATTCTGATTCTGCTGACATTGATAACCGGAAAGGGGTTTCTGTGTATCGCGGTGATGTGGTGATGACCCAGGGCACAACCCGCATCACCGGTGACATTATCACCATCTACACCAGAGATCGTGAAGTAACCAAAGTCATTGCACAGGGCAACAAGGCCAGGGCTTATTATGAAGAGCTTCAATCTGGTGAGCAGGGAACCGTTCAGGCCTGGGGCAACACCATTCGTTATGATGTCAATAGCGACCAGATTGAGCTGATCAAAAATGCCCAGCTCTCCCAAAAGGGAGACACTTTTAAGGGTGAAAAGATTCACTATAACGTGACATTGCAGACCGTCAATGCCAAAGGCACGCCCAATCAGGGAGAAAGCGGCCGGGTACAGATGGTTATTCAGCCCCGCCAGGAAAAAGCTACTGCCAACAAACCCTGACAGTAGCCTTTGGCAGAGACAGCTGGTAGAACCAATAATCTATCAAGTGTCTTCATTGAATCAACGTCTATGCTAACGACGACATAGACGTACTTTGTTTTTTTATTCAGGTTAACAGACAACCGGATGACAATCCTCAAGGCAGAACATCTTAGCAAAAGCTACAAAGGTAGAGAGGTGGTTAAAGATGTCTCTCTGCAGGTTAACAGTGGCCAGATCGTTGGCCTTCTGGGTCCCAATGGTGCAGGAAAGACCACCTGTTTTTATATGATTGTCGGGCTGGTGAAAGCGGATGGCGGTAAAGTCAGCATTGATCAGCAGGATCTGACCTTTCAGGCAATGCACCACAGAGCACGTGCAGGTATCGGTTATCTGCCCCAGGAAGCCTCCATCTTTCGCCGCCTCTCCGTAAGGGAGAATATCCTGGCCATTCTGGAAACCAGAAAAGATCTCAACAAGAAACAGCGAGTCGAGAAAATGGAATCGCTGCTGGAAGAGTTCAATATTGGTCATATTCGCGACAGTGCCGGCATGGCATTATCTGGTGGTGAAAGACGGCGGGCTGAGATTGCCAGGGCACTGGCCACAGATCCGACCTTTATCCTTCTGGACGAACCCTTTGCCGGTGTTGACCCAATCTCCGTTGGTGATATCAAGTCCATCATTCGTCATCTGCAGAACCGGGGCATCGGTGTGCTGATCACCGACCATAACGTTCGGGAAACGCTGGATATCTGTGAGAAGGCTTATATCGTCAGCGAAGGGCATATCATTGCTGAAGGCGACAGCCATACTGTACTGTCTAATCAGAAAGTACGCGATGTATACCTCGGCCACCAGTTCAGCCTGTAAAATCCATCAAATTACACCTCGTTCCTGCTGGGGAACGAGGTCAGCGGTCCATCAACCACGCAACTCTTTCAACTGCCCCAGATTCTTCCACGCCTCATCGTAGTAAGAAGGTGACAGCTCAATAGCCTGCCGAAATAATTTTTCAGCCATATTTGGCTGATCATTCAACATCATCATATACCCCACATCATTACGGGCAGCAGCCTCGCCCATTACCGGCGTCAACACCCTGACAGCATGTTCAGACTGATTACGACGGGTCAGTACCAGAGCAAGGTTTCGCCGCGCCAGACCATAGTCGCTTTTTATCCGAAGCGCCTTGCGCAAATGCGCTTCTGCATGATCCAGTTTGCCGGCCATCATGCTGGAGTATCCCAGGTTATTTAACAGCATGGGCTGATTCGGAGCCATCTCCAGCGCACGATGATAGTGAGCGACTGCCGACGGGTATTTACGATTCAGGTCTTCAATCACTCCGAGCCCATTAGCAGCCAGCCATGGAGTATAAATGGGTTGATCCTTTTCAGAAGATGCAGTCTGAACTTTCCACAAATCCAGAGCCTTCTGTAAATAACCATTGGCCTGTATATAGTCCCTCTGCTCAAGCTTTAGTAATCCCATGGCCTCCAACGCCATCACATGCTCATCATCAATAGCCAGCACGGTTCTCCATGCCTGCTCAGCCAGAATGGCATTGCCTCGATGCTGATGCACACCCGCAATTTTTGCTGCGGCATTAAATGATTTTTTATTCAGATCAAGGGCACGAATGTAATAAAGCAATGCCCGGTCACTATCGCCCCTTGCCCAGTAATTGTCACCTTTAGCTAATGCCTCTTTCTCGGTAGCCGCATCCACTACACCCAGCAGATCTGCAGTCAGATCCCCTTCATATAATTTTCCCTGATCCATCTCGGGTTGCCCTGACGGCATACCAGCACAAGCGCTCATCAACAGTGCCAGAACAACCACACCAAAAGACTTGAGAGTAAAACCAGCACTCATCCTGCAAACGCCTCCAACATGCGCAAAATTGCCGGACCAACCACCACCACAAAAAATCCTGGCCAGATACAACAGACCATGGGAAACACCAGTCGTGTACTCATTTTTGCAGCTTGCAGATCAGCGCGGTGCAGACGGATTGCCCGGAAGTCCTGAATATAATCCCGCAAGATATCAGAGAGGTTTGCACCATAACGGTTGGCCTCAATGAGGATACCCACCAGACCATGCACTTCCTGCAGACCGGTACGATCAGAAAATTCATGCAGTGCCACTTCCAGAGATACACCTGCATTCAGTTCGGCACTGACCCGCCCCATCTCCTCAGCCACCAGCGGATGCGCCAATTTCAGCTCTTGCTGCAAGCGACCAATGGATATGGTCAGGTTCAACCCGGCAGAGAGACAGATCAACAGCATATCCAGCATCTGCGGCAGACCGGCAATAAACTGTTGTTGCCTTCGCTGACGCAGGGAATCCAGTACTTTGGAGGGGAGAATCAGACCAATGGCAGCGTCTATCATCATGACCATGCCGGGATATTCCGGCAAAGCACCTGGCATCCAGGGGTGCAATAGAAAAAACAGTAACCCCAGCACCACCGCCAGTAATGCTTTCAGTCCATGGTAAACCAGTACTGCATTCTCATGCCCATAACCCGCCTGAAGCAAACGACGACTCAAACTTACCTGCTCTTTTTTGTCAGCAGGCAGTAGATATTTTTTCGCCGGTGACAACCAGTGTGGAGCAAATGCACTGGAACCCAGAGCTGATCCTCTGATTTCCGTTCCCTCCTGACTCACCTGACGAGAGCCCTTAAGGCGGGATATCATTACATAAGACAGCAGGCCAATCGCCAGCGCCACCAGCAGCAACCCGGTACCACGTACCAGCAACAGTTGATCCAGCATCTGATCAAACAGTCCTGGCAGCGCTACATCCTTCACAGCCATGACAACCTCCTTAGACCTGAATCCGAATCAGGCGAACTACCCAGAAAATCCCCAGTACCATCATCACCCCGGCCACCATCAGAATGGTCAGGCCAGTATCAGACTCCAGCAGTGGATTCAGGTAACCCGGCGACACCATGTTGATCACCACCGCCAGAACAAATGGCAGTAACACCAGAATCCATGCGGACATCCGTCCTTCAGCAGAAAGGGTTTGCAGACGACGGTCAAAGCCAATACGTTCCCGGATCTGGCCACGAAGACCAGAAAGCAACTCCGACAGGTTACCGCCGGTCTCATGTTGCAACAGAATGGCAGACACCACCATCAGCAGCGGTTCGCTGGGTACCCGCTCCACCATGGCCAGCAAGGCATGTTTCATATCCTTGGAGTACTCAATGTCCTGCACTGTTTCAAATAATTCCGCCGATATCGGGTCACCCAGCTCACGGGCACTGAGGTTCATGGCCTCCACGAGCGGCAAACCAGCCTTCAAGCCTTTCACCATCATATCCAACCAGTCCGGCATTTGCTGGTCAAACTCGGTAATCCGCCGCTCTTTCACCCGCTGCAGATAGCCAACAGGCAACAATGCCAGCAGTACCGAGGACACCAGGGCCAGCACCCAGTAAACACCCAGACTGATCAACACCACACCGGAAATCAGCAACATTGCCAGACAACTGACCAGCAGTTCCAGTGCCCGGTTACCCTTGCCAGCCTGCAGGGTCAGCAGATCCAGCTCCGCCACAAAATGAAAGTGCTCAATTCTCTGCAGCCAGGGATGCAGCTGATCCACATAGCGCTTGCGCAGTGCCTGATGTACCGGCTGGTCCCCCCCGACCATTTCCAGGTGGTGGTGCAGACGCCTCTGGATTCTGTGTCGCGGCCCCAGCAGCAGTATCCCGATACTGACCATAAAGACCGCCATAAAGGTCATGGCCAGCAATAGACTTAATGAGTCAGACATAACCTGCTCCTCCACTTCTTATGACCACTCATGACAGTTCTCATGATAAGCACCCTTCAAAAAATACCCGGTCGTCACAGCCAAACCCCCGGGCTTCCAGCTTATTCATAAAGAGGGGCCGGTGGCCGGCACTGACAAAATCACCAGCAACGCCTTTTCGTCCTGCCTCAACAACGAGACCCTTTCCAGATTGTGAGCGCTCAAAACGGCTAATTTCTCGCAGGGCAATATCGCCTTGCTCAATGCCCACCAGTTCCTGAATACTGACAACACGACGAACACCGTCTTCCATGCGCTCGAGCTGGATAATGACATCCACCGCAGAAGCGATCAGCTCAACCACCACATCACCATCCAACCCCATACCACTCATGGCCGCCATACTCTTCAGGCGTCGAACCGCATCTCTGGGTGAGTTCGCGTGCAGTGTGGTCATGGAACCATCGTGGCCGGTATTCATGGCGGTCAGCATGTCGATAAACTCAGCCCCCCGAACCTCACCCACCACAATACGGTCCGGTCGCATCCGTAGGCTGTTGCGTACCAGATCCCGTAGGGTCACTTCCCCCTCCCCTTCAATATTGGGTGGACGACTTTCCAGCCGAACCACATGGGGCTGTTGCAACTGCAGCTCGGCTGCGTTTTCTACAGTAATAATCCGTTCACTGTGCGCAATGGCCGCCGAAAGTGCATTGAGCATGGTGGTCTTACCGCTACCGGTACCGCCAGAGATCAGGATATTCAGGCGGCTCCGCACCATATTCTGCAGCAGCTTTTGCAGGCACTTCGGAAACGCACCCAACCGCGCCAGCGCGGATAACGTCAGATGTTCCTCAGGAAAACGACGGATACTCAATATTGGGCCATCCAGTGCCAGGGGCGAGATCACCGCATTCACCCTGGAACCATCCGCAAGACGGGTATCCACCATGGGGCTGGACTCATCCAGACGACGCCCGGCCCGGCTCACCAGACGGTCAATGGTCTGCTGCAGGTGAGCTTCATCACGGAAGCGGGTTGCCACCGGCTCCAGATGACCGCGCCGTTCTACATAGATATGGACAGGTCCATTGACCAGGATATCCGACACCATTGGGTCCGCTAGCAGGGCCTCCAGTGGGCCAAGACCCAACATATCATCACTGATGGCGGTCAATAGCTCTTCACGTTCAGTATCCGAGAGGGGGGCTTTCAACTGATCAAGCTGATAACGCCCTTCACGCACCACCTCGGCCCGGGCCTGCTCCGCCGGCAGTGTGCTCAACACCTGCAAATTCATCCGCGAGACTACCTGACGGTGAATCTCCCGCTCCCAGTGATTGCGGATCTCCTGCTGACTGTCATGGGGCTTAAAACCGGGCATCAGCCGTGAATTAATGGTTAGAGCCATCAGTGCACACTCCGGAAAACATGAGACCACTCTCTGAGCCTGAACAGCGGACCGGGCTCAAGGGTGTGCGCTGGCTGCAACCTGGCCATCAGTAGTTTCAATGAACGACTGAAAGGCGATCGTGGATCACTGTCCATCGGTAATCGACCTGCCTCAAGGGCAGGAATCACGGCCCTCTGGTCTTCCGGTATTATTACCGGCTCCAGACCCAGCGATTGCTTAATAGCAGCCTGGCCAATCGTGGTGTAGCGGTTGGAACCATTCACAACCACCGTCACCTGCTCTGGCCCAAGCACGGTCATAGCCTCATCCAGGAGCAGTCTCGCACGTCGAATACCGTCTATTTCAGGCCTTAATATCAACACCAGATGATCGGCATCGGCAATCATCGATGTCAGGTAGTCGTCATTACGTGACGGAATATCCGCCAGGGTAATACCTGGCTTTTGCCGAATATGTCTCAGTAACTGCACCAGTATTCGATCGATGGACTTAACTGAGCTGGCAGTCCCCAGATGTTCTGGTGACATTCCCAGAAAAGCCAGGTGAGGCCCCACCTCCGTGTGATAGCTGTTAAATGCAGTTTGATCCATATCCTGTCGGGCCAGCAGGTTGCGCAGATCGTGTTCAGGCCGACAGTCATTCAGTGTGGCCTGAGAGCCATAACGCCAGTCACCGTCCAGCAGCAGCACCGGCTGGGTTTCAGCGTTTTTTCCCCGGGAGAGCAGCCGGGCGATACAGGCAGTGATCAGGGAGACCCCGGCACCGCTTCCAGCTCCGGTAAATACCACCAGCCTGCTGTCCGGGTGACGCTCTGCGCTGGCCTTGACCGGCGCTCTTTTTAAAAGAATGTCGTCGTGTAGTTGATCGAGAATGCTGAGCAATTCGTGCTGATTAAACGGTGGATCAACCACAAAGCTGTTGCCCCGTTTCCGGATCTGCGCCAACTGCTGCCCGGTTAATGGCTGGGTACCGGTGGTAATCAATACCAGTGGCCGTTCCGGAATGTGCAGTAGCGAATCCAGCTCTTCCATCGGCAACGATGACAGAACATGCACCATCAGGTCATCGTCGTTATTGGCAATGGCCGATAGCTGTTTCGGATCATCGATCAGAACATCACGATGAACCACTTCATTGATGGCATCAAGAAACCGGCCTGCACGTTCCAGAAAAACTTCATCCGTACCGGTGAGCAGAACATTCATCGTGGTGTTGTTACTGTTCATACGCCCCCCGGCCAGGTTCCCGGTTCAGCCCCCAGACTTTCCGCTACCTGAGTCGTGATAAAGGCTGGCGCAGTGATGGTTATGGCATCCGGCACCGGGATCAGGAGGTCAATCTCGTAGTTGACAATGGATGCTTTAACAAAGTAAACACCGTCAAGACCGGCTGATACATCATCACCATCTGCGTTCTGATAGGAAATTGCCAGCTGATCCTTCTTCAGCTCCGGTAAGAAAATTCGGGCAGACTTGAGAATATCAGGGTGGTTCCGTTCACTGACCACCGCCATCCGCGCCGCACTTCGGGTACTCTCCTGCAACAAATGAAAGGTATACATCACCCGGCCAAACTCCATCACGCCAAACAGCAGCAGAAAAAAAACGGAGGCGGCGATACTGAACTCAACAACCGTCGCCCCTTTTTGCCGATACTTCAGGGATGCAATAGTCATAAACTCCCTCCCATCAGCTACCACTGCCAATCAGTGCCCGCTGAATTGCGTGTTGCGTGATAGAGAAGTCGTCTGGCAACAAATTGCCAACAATAGACTCAGGCGTATAGATAGCGGAGACCTGCCAGTGATCCCCCGTATCATTCAATTCACCCGGATACGCTTTTGGAGTATTCACAGTAAATCGAGTGAATTCATCTGCTCCTTCTTTGGGAGAAGCATTAAGCACCAGATATGTGGCAATATCACAGTAATCTTTGTCACCTCCATCAGCTTCGCAGACACCGGCCTGTGTGTTCATGGCCAGATAGCGGGCAGCTGCGTTGAGCCGCCCCTGTAACAGGGAAGACTCATAAAATACCCGACCAAAATCAATAATTACCGCCAATAGCAGAAGCAGAAAGGGCAGTACAATGGTAACTTCAACCAGGGCAAGTCCCTGTTGATAACGTGCTCCTGAACGATATTGCGTTTTCATCAGTGATCCCCCAGCAGTACAAGTTTTGCCCTGCTACCGTAATGGCAGTATTTATAATCGCTGTCATCACTGGGTACCGGCTTCAGCCAGATACCATCTTCCTCTTTATCATTGTCTCTCTTTGCATCGTCAGTGAGATCCTCCGGATCATCAACTTCCCAGGCCAATACAAAGCAGCCTGTTTCTTCTACTACAGCTGTTCCGGTCGCGTGTTCAATATCATCGTTTTTTTTCTATTGATGGTGACTTCACCAATACCTGCCATAACTACGCGCCGAAAGGTTTTTGGATTAACATTTAGGGTATTCTGGCTGTCATTGTCATCGGGTTTCCAACAGCCGCCTCCTGCACAATCTTGAGTTTTATTAAAATACTTGTTGGCCGTGTCATTACCAGGATTCATTGCTCTAACATAGGTGTCGGGTGGGTACATGGAAGGTGCATACCCTGAAGGTTGAAACTCCAGTAAATCATCATCACCACACTTGGTTCGTGTACTATGATCTACAACACACTCAAATCGAGTATTCAGCCCCTCTTCGTATGGCATCTTCATAATCAAGCGGGGCTTCGCAACTTTTCTCCACACAAATGTTATATTCAGTACCGATAGCAATCGTTTTCCCTTCCCCTCCTGCCAACCATGTGAATAACGCCTGTTCGCTGATAAGGTTTGATGAATCTGAAAGATTTAACAGCGCCCAGGCCCGCACGGGCTTACTCTTGTTATAATCTTCCCGGTTAACAACCAGTGGCAATACAGGAGAAGCATGAGCGGGTAGTCCGGCCCGGGCCTTTACGAAAACAGAAAATGCATTCAGTTCATCGCCACCAAGCACCCTGGCAAAAACACCGGCAAAAAGCGTGTCCAAATCGGAAGACGTGACGCTGAGGTCAACATAGTATTTATCCTCCGACCACACGAATGTTGGTACTTCAGACTCACCAAGACCACTTTCCCTGAGGTTATACACGAAGGTTTCAGTGCCACACTTCTCTGCATCGCCAGGCTCCATTGCATTCACAAACCGACAGTACGCAGCACTCAACGCTGCTGCATCAATCGCCGTGTGATACTGCGACTTCCGCCACATCATCAACCCAACATCCAGGGCCAGGGCCAGAAAGCCAAACAGGACGACCATGGCTATGGCCACCAGTGGCAGTATGGCGCCGGTCATGCGCGGTCTGTTGTTCATTGCCTGTCCTCTTTAAATGATTCTTCGCGCACCTCGTTCCCACGGTCCCCCGTGGGAATGCATACCAGGCTCTGCTCTAATTCTATGCAGCCCCGGTATACACCGATATTCCGGGTAAGTATTCCCACGCAGGACCCTCAGGACTTAAAAGCGTGAGGACGAGGAAAACGTTGTGGACTGTGTCCTACTCATCAGACTCAATTTCAAACTCGATGTCCTCATTCAGGGCATCTTCATCCGGTTCCCGCTCACGCCAGGTTTTAAGGATCAGACGACTGCGCTCGCCATCCATCCCGGTAACGGCTTTACCGCTGTTCTCCCCAGAGGCACTGGGGTTGTAACGCTGGGCAATAAAGATATCCCGCACACTGTCTTGACTGTATCGCACCATCTCCGGTTCGTGTTGGGGCTGCTGGTAAAAACTGGCGCAGCCGGAAAGTATCAGTAGGCCAGCAATGGCAATAAAGTAGCGAGTCATCATATTCCCTCCTGCTGTTCAGGGCGCAGGTCATGGCCATAGACACCGGTGGTAGTGGATCGCTCTTCTGCCACGGGCAGACGACGGCCAGTATGGCCACTTAAGTAGAAATCCACATCCGATGGCGGAACAAAGGTATCCGTAGGCAACTGTCGTTTTTCGTCTGCCAATGGCGCAGCGAGCCGTGGCGTCACCAGAATCACCAGTTCGGTCTGACCACTCTGGTATTCCTGACTGCGAAACAGGTGGCCCAGCACCGGCACATCACCCAGCCCTGGAAACTTCTGGATGGCATCGCGCATATTTTCGCTGATCAGGCCAGCAACGCCGATGGTCTGCCCATCCATCAACTCCACGGTCGAACGGGCACTGCGTTTGCTCAGGTAAGGCACTACAAAAGCGGTACTGCTATTTTCACCATTACCGATCACTACACTCTGGGCGCTGTTCAGCTCACTGACATTGAGGTTCAGCCGCAGATTAATCCGGCCAGAATCCATCACCACCGGCAGGAAGTTCAGGCCAATACCGTACTCCTTGAACTCAATCGTGACATTCTCATACCAATTTCATTTTCAAAATATGTCACGAATTCTGCGATTGCCTTTATACTTTAAATAGCCTGTTGTTCATCCCGTTAATGTCATGCCTAAAACTCCCGATTTTCCTGAAAACTTTCACGATGCA
>NZ_LUKQ02000259.1 GCF_001647025.1 Endozoicomonas atrinae | reverse complement strand
CGCTATTGCTCGAATGGAGAAGAAGCAGCTGTGCCTCTCGCAATATAACGACGGTGAAATCAGTTCCATCATCAGTAACAACCCAAGCATGTCTCCCTTGGGATCATTACCGGGGGATACGCTGGAAATCCATGTTGAAGACTTTCTGGATACTGAAGAATACGTCACGTCGGATAACCAATGTCCCGATCCCATCAGCTTTACCGTTCTCGGTGCTGAGTTTGAGTTTGCCCTGACTCCATTATGTGACCTGGCTTCCTATATCTCATGGTTCATTCTCTTCGCCACCTGGTTCTCAATGGCGGTGATTCTAGCCAAGTCATTAGGCTCTGGTTAAACAAAAGGAATAGGGGGATATCATGGGCTACATACTTACTTTCATTGTTACCACCATTGTTCCTATCGCATGGCTACTGTTGCGGGGACTTGGTGTAGGCGTGGTCACCTATTTCGGCTTGGATATCATGGTGGATTATCTGGGCGAGCAGATTCAGGCCAATTTTGATGGTATGCCAGTGGCCATGTTCCAGATGCTTTCTCTGCTTGGCATTCCCAAAGCGGTCAATATCGCACTGTCGTTTATCACCGTGATCATGGTGATCAAGGGTGTCTCCTATTTCAATGGACGACCAAAACAAAGCGTTTCCTTCTGGAAAGGCTTTGGTGGCTAGTCCTGAACCACGGGTTGTTAACGCTGTCTATTGAGCCGCAGGAAACGGTGTTCTTTTCCTGAAAAGAACTCGGTTTCCTGCGGAACCCAAAACTAACAGCCATTAACAATCCGCAAGGATGACCACAGGAGAAAAGGGACAAGTGCGATGCTTCACTTCATTACCGGCAGACCAGGTGCCAGCAAAAGCCTGAACTGCTTCAAAACCGTCTGCACCGATAAGAAATACGCTGGCAGACCCAAGTTCTACAACAACATCAAATTGAACCTACTGGACTTTCAGCAGTGCCAGACCTTTCAGGCGTTTTTCTACGACTGTTATCTGCCATCGCTGACCAAGAATCAGAAGTCTGTCATCGCTCCGATGATCCAGCCCATTCATGAACAAAAGCGATTTGTGGAACTCAAGGATGCGCCGTTTCTGGAAGCGGTTTTTAAACAACACGATCCACTGAGGCAATGGCTGAAGTGGGTCAAAATCTGTTATCCCGCTGCACAGGTGCAGAAAGTTTCAGAGATTGAGAAGAACGCTCCTGAAGGTTTGGAACTCACTTTCAAGGATTTCGAGCATCTGAACCTGCACTGGACGCACTTTCCTGATCCTCACCTGTGGTATAACCTGCAAGGCTACTCGGTGCTGGTCATTGATGAGGCACAGGAGTTCTTTCCGGTACGCTCGGGCAAAGACAAAGTCCCATTGTATGCGTCACGCTTTGAAAAACATCGCCATGACAGCTTCGATGTGATTCTGATTACTCAGCACCCGAACTTTCTTGATGTTCATCTGAGAAGGCTCTGTGGACACCATACCCACTACTTCAATTTCTGGGGTTCCTCCAAAGTCACCCGATTCACCTGGGACAAGTGCGTTGACCCTGATGATCACTTTGCCAAGAAAGAAGGGCGCAAGTCCGTCACCGGCAAGCCAAAGAAATACTTCGGGGTCTACTTCTCGGCGTTTGAACACACCCACAAGCTGAGCCTGCCGTCGGTGATCTGGCTGATCCCAATACTGCTCGGTGCTGTCGGCTTTGCACTCTATCTCGGTTACACCACGCTTACCCCTGATCAACCAGGCGAAGCCGCGCCGGCACCAGAACCCTCCGGTTCTCCGCTGCAAGTTGCTGACACCGAGCCTCAAAGCCGTGAGCAGTATCTGGAAGAGCGCAAGCCGAGAATCATCGGCATCACACATACGGCTCCGGTCTACGATCACCTCACCAAACCCCGTTCTTTCCCGAAACCCCAGAACTGTGTGCTCTGGCGGGAAGGCACCCCACAGGAAGTCTGCATCTGTTACTCCCAGCGGGTCACTCGCATGGATGTGCCGGACTACCTGTGCAAAGCCATTGTCCGCAATGGCTACTTTGACGAAACACTCTCGGATAAACGACACGACCGAAACAGTCGCCGCAGCAACCGACGGGAGATCGAGCCCTATGACGAACTCTGAGCCATGCACTGTGCGAGGCTGACACGCGCAGCGCAGCCCGCACAGGCGGACGTTCCTGTAGCACGTCATTAAAAAAGGGTAGTGAAAAACGAAAAGTTATAAAAAGGATTTTTGATATGAAACATTTGGATCGTTATGAACCATCAGAGGATGGTAAAACCACAAATCAACAAGATAAGGGACTCCTGTTTGTTCATCCCAAATTCGGGAAAGTGCAGGATCTCTACCTTGAGAATTTCCAGATCGTCGGGACCTACGTGGATACCTTACGACAACTGTTTAAGGGTGCCATGAATCTGGATTTCCTGACGGATATCGAGGGCTCACTGAGTTTTGGTGAGAAAACTTTCCGCTTCGTTGGCCATGACTGGATACTTGGGAAAAGTGGTAAAGCATCCGGTTATCAGTATCGGCTCCAGAACAATCAACTGGGAGTCATTATCTTCTGCAAAATGTTCCACTCCAAAGCGGAATCCATTGGCTCTCACCTGAAAATAGAATGCTCCCCGTGGTTCCTGGATAACCGATCCCCGAAAAAGGTGGATCAGTTTCTGGCGAACATTGCCAAGAAAGTACTCCGGTGTGCTGAACCCCATTATCCCGCTATTCATCTGGCGGTAGACGTACAGGGGTGGAAACCGGATAACGACCTGTCAGAGAGAATGACCTGTAAATCCAGACGGGTCTCCAACTACTTCGGGATTGATAAAGCGGAATTCACCGTTTCCGATGTCTCCTGTGTTTATGATCGTGCTCAGTCCTTCAAGTTTGGCTCTGCGGGTGCAGTACAGCTGGCAATTTACAACAAGACCATACAGGCAAGGGATATTGATAAATTCGACTACATGGAGCACAAGTGGCAGGAGAGCACCCAACTTGAAGATGGTTCCAGTGGTTATGATCCTGAGTCTGATGTCTTCCGGTTTGAGGTAAGATTCCACCACTCCGTAATCCAGCAATTTGCCCTGGGAACCTGCAATAAAGAAACCGGTGAAATCGGTGTGAAAATGAACACTTACTCTGAGATCATCAAGCATATACAGGCACTCTGGCATTACGGTTTGAGATCCTTCAAGCTCAAGTACAACAGCAACTACCTCGATCCTATCTGGACAATTTTGCTGGAAGATATCGTCTTCAAATACCCTGAATCCGCCTATAAGGACAACCTCCACTACAAGCGGTACTACAAGAAAGCCACGTCTTTCTCCGGTAAGAACTACCAGCTCTATATAGGCAATCTTCTGTCAGCCTGTGCCAGAAAAGGACTTAAGTTCAAAAGGGTGCTCAGGGAGCTACAGGGGAGCGTGATCTGGGATGATATAGCACTGCATTACGAGAAGAAGAACACGACAGAAAACCAGCTTATTGATCGACTACGGGAGTCCTACCAAGAGAGAATATTGATGGGGTACAGCATCTGAATAAGAGAGCAGAAAGGGGATAAACCCCAATCTGTTATTTCTTGGTAGAGCGAGTCGGTTGCTCTGGTGAGGACTGATTTTTCAGGAAGCCGTGAAGGATTTCCAGAATGGCCACCAGTTCCTCAACTTCTGAGTTATAGCTCTCACGGATGACCTTGGTAGTGTATTGGCTAAGTTCTGCGATTTCATGTCGTTTGGCTTCAAGCTGATTCCTGGTCAGATGAATCAAGGTGCAAAGCATTGAGTTAGTGAGTGTTTTCATGATGTTTTACCTCTCTTTTTTGAATGTAATTTGTCCTGGAACGGCGAGAGGGCGAGTCAAAAAAATGTTTTGTCCTTCAGTGGCAACAGATTTTTTTGAGTAAGGACGATGCTGTTCAGAATTGCAATAATTCAAAAAAAGAGGTGGGATGAAAATGATTCTCTTTTAATTTTCAAGCTTAAGCCTTAGCTGAAGTAATTCTAATTCGAGAGGCGATCTTTTCGTTATTAATTGTTTTCTAAGATCCCAATTTGATGTTGAGCAGATTGTTCATGGACTGAATGTTGGGATAAATGAAGCTGTATATAACAGCTTCATCTAACTTATATGAAACTGAGGATATCAAGATGACTTTAATTTGCTTCAAAGCGGGATAGGTAATTGTTCCATCGAGGTGCAGATGGGTTGTCTGCAACCATGATAGCTTGTTGCCCATGGCGAGCTTGGATTACACTACCATCTATGTCTGGTTTTCGGGTTTTTAATTTATCGCCTTCCCAATACCACTTTTGCGCTAAAGAAGTCGTGCAGATGTCCTGAGTCAATTGGTTATGATCATTTACAGTGAGGCAATAACTTGGGTTGACTCGGGAATGGTAACGCTCTGTTCCATCCAGCCCCCACATTTGATTACGCCCACCATGACATGACCTGCCTCCAACTACTCTGCCAGGTTCATCCACGCCTCCAAATACATCCAGACAGAGGTTGTTTTCGTTCAGTGACTGTATGCGTACATTTGCTTCGGGTTGAAATACGGGGTGATCCCAGTCAATATCTATTTCGAATGGCAGAGTATACGTTAGGGTAGAATAACCAAATGGCGCTACTACTGCCCATATACCGCCGTAGCGCGATTGCCCGTAATAAGCCCCTATGCCAACCTTTGATTCTATACGAAAGCGAGTGCTTCCACGCTTATCAGGCATTGCACGGTACAATACGTCGACAGTAGGTACAAAGTTACGGTAGCTAATACTATTAATGAGGTTTTGGTCAAAAATATCACCACCGTAATATACCGGTCTTGAATATGCACAACCAAAGTCAATGTCACCAAAAGCATAATCACAGGTATCGCCATGATCCCATGCGATTTTTGCATGTTTGTTGGCTGTATTGTTCTCAACCCGATATTCGGCGTGACTGATTGTCACTGTTCGTGAGTCCGAAAAACTAAACGATCCTGATGCTCCAGCACCTACTTTGGGGCCAGTCCCATCTATTTCTGCATTAGCTGAAACTGAGGCGCCTATGCTAATACTTTTAGTATAACTTTTAGTTACATTGGGATTTAAATTCTTCGGGGCGTGGTATGAAAGAGTAATATCATTGTCATTAGAAACTGGACGTGATGTGAATTCAAACCGTTGTAATAGTGGTCCTAAACGTGAGTTTCGAACGGGATTAGACTGCCACCATGAATTAATTTCATCTTGCCTGTTTGCCAAGCTTATCCCTGCTCCAGCTCCTCCAGAGTTATTTTCTGACAAAGAAAATCGTACATATTTGGCGTCATCAGTATTAGGGCCATTGATGCTACGCATACGGGTAATTTTATACTCTAGGTTAATCGAAGCATTACCCTCACACAAATCAATTTCATCTGTACTTTCCCAGTCTCTGAGTAGATTACAGGAGAGATTGTTATAAGATAACAAGCGTCTTTGGTTGAGTATTGGCGTATAGCTGTTGCCGGTCACTCCTCGACCAGTTCCTGAAGCAGTATATGCTCTTGAACTGGGTTCGCTCAAAAATAGAGGTTGGCTTTGTTTGTCTATAATTTCTTGTATTATAGCTTGAGTATCAAAAGCCAAGCGTGCAATATCGAGTTCAGTATTGCCTACCGTAGATATTTCTTGGTCAACCTGCGTAGAGCCAAATTGCATAAGATCATGAAATACCATCTCATCCTGATAACGGTAAACTATCGTTGCTGGTGCTGTCGTTCCTGTGCCAAACAGAGCTTTGGTTTTCTCACTTATCTGATTACTGTCATTGAGGGTGGTTGCGTCGACTAGAATAATCCGGCCACGCTTTAGTTCAGCAAACACATCTATATCAACAAGGCTCGAAGCTTCACTTTCGAGATTGATATAAAAAATATTCTGGGCAGCTATCGTACTCGCCATATAGTCACCATACAGGGTGCTCATATGCTTCTGGCGGCTAGTGCTGCATGCAATGTTACACGGATCAGCCAGGCAAGGCGTTGCGCAAAGTACACCTAGTAAAACAGCTGAACATGTACGCGATTTATTCATTAAATGCACCATATGAAGTAATAGATAATGAGTTGTGTAACTCTAAACTCAAACGTATTACCACTGAGTCTCAGCAATTATAGATGTGGATACCTATAATCAGTTGTGGTATGTGTTTTATCGGTATCTTGTACAATATTACTGCATGAGCATTCCAAGCACCTGACTTTCATAGCATCTGCATGGTTGAAGAGGAGTGGTAATCATGAAAATAAACAAACTTGATAGGCGTCTACAGCTTTTGAAGGGAAGTTGAAATAGCATTAAAGATAATTTAAGTGTAAAAACAAAGCCCTCTGAAACAAAATAGAAAGATCCCATGAGAGTAGTAAAGTAAAAGGTGGCGAAGCTGTCAAATTAAAAATACTATATGCTTGTAACTGCTCTATATGATGTGCAGAAATATCCTCTTCTGCATCGAAGTCTATGTTTAGAGTTGGGTGGTTACAGAAAATCGCTTGTGCAGTAAAAAATATTCGAAGATGGTCGCGCTATTTTGGGTGTCCAAAAAGTGTCCGCCAAACTGACCAATAACCACTTTCAACCACCCAGATGGACAGTTTTTATAGAAAATTAATTTTGTAAACTTCTGATAAATAAAAGTTTATTCTAATGCGGTAAGGATTCGAATCCCTCCCTCACCGCCATTATCCCTTCTGTAAGTTCCTGATTTCCCTTTCTAAAATAGCTTATCTTTACGACCATTGTCTTTTTCTGTCAACGAAGTGTCGACGGCGAAAAAATATCCTTGTTTTCTCGGGTTAAAAGCATACTTCTGCCTTAATTCTCTGATATCTCGAAATGCCAGAAACTCATTTCCATCATCTCTGGTTAAGCCTGATAGAGTGCGTCTCACTGTAATATTCAGTACCTGAAAGCCGATAGTAATATCGCTGGATTTCACCAAATGGATATTACAATGACACCCAAGTGTGAGTTTTATCAGGTCTGCCCATTTTTTACTGATAGTCTGGTTGCAGGTATGCCATCGACTGCGAAGCTGCTTAAAGAGAGATATTGCTGCGACGCTTACAGTAAATGTGCTCGTTACCGAGTCACACTGGATGCTGGTGAGCAATACGTGGAAGACAGTCTTTTTCCTAACCATGAAGAAAAAGCTCAGGCTATCATCGCTAGAGTTAAGAGCGGAAAGGGGAGCTGAGGCTCTGGTTTCATAATCAACGGAACAGTTGTCATCACCGATGTAATAAGTCTTCAAAACACCAGTTTAATTTGACCTCCCGATTAACCCTTTTCTGGCCGATTGTTTTCCTGTTGGTATCAAGCAGGGAGCAGCGCCATGACCAATCGAGAGGAC
>NZ_LUKQ02000258.1 GCF_001647025.1 Endozoicomonas atrinae | reverse complement strand
GCTCCTTGCCATATTTCAGCCGTTGAACGGAATTTGCAACCGGGACTAATGCCATTCGGTCTAACTGCTGGTCACAGAATTGCCAGTAATACTCATGCCATGGTTCAAAGTCCCGTTTCCAGTTCTGCCGCTGAATGTTGCAGCGATTGATAATCAGACTAACCGGGTACAAGTGTATTTCATTGATGACAAACGCCCGGTAATCCAGAACGGCATAGGCCACGACATCACGAATTTTCTCCTTGGTCACCTCCCGGTATTTTCGCTCGATGCTTTTCAGGTTCTCCCGAACGTCCCGATCCAGCCATTCAAAGAACCGCCCCTGATCGGGCAGGTGATGTTCTGTCCGGGGACCGTAAGCCCACTTTGCCCAGGACTTGTAAGGCTCATCCAGCCCTTCAACCGTCGAGATAATCATCCCGGCCTCAGCAGCATTACAAATCAGCTGATTGATATTTGGGACCTTCCCTTGGCCACGCTCCCAAAATTCCCTCGGATCAATGCCATAGCTCTTGCCCGTTAAGTGGATAGCGTAAGCATCATGTATCGCCTGCCTTGCCGAGAGTAGTTTCATGCCAATTCTCCATATCTGGCAATGAGCACAGCGTCAGCACGACCATTGTCTTTCTTGCGATGAACGTCAGCCTCTGGATAGAGGTCCAACACTTTTCCTCGTGAGGCATCCTTGGGAGAGCCTACAAGCCCTGCTGAGCGTTTCCAGCGTTGAGGGGTTACATAGGTCAGGGGAAAGCCTAAAACGCTCACAGCGGATTCAATAGCACCGTACGACCGTCCGAAATTAAACATCGAGACAACACCCTGTCCGGGTCTTGCACCGACTTTTTCCAGATAGACCATCTGAACGTCCTGCCGGGTATAGCCTCCGATGATTTTCATCAGACCATGGCCGCTTACTTTCTTTTTCGCGCCTTCAGGAACAATGGGCATATCCACAACCGTGATTAATTCCATCGTCCCACTGTCCAGAATTGCTATCCCGCCAGTCAGGCCTGGATCAATGCCAATAATAATTTTCAAAATTTCTCCTCCCTGAAATTTTTCTCTTTTTGTTTCTCTTTTTTTTATTTTTTTTTCTCTTTTTTTTTCTCTTTTTCTTCCCCTCTGTTTTTTCTGCCATGCTTCCTTTCCCCCTCCCCCTCTTACTTTTTTCTCTCTATAGAGAGAGAAAAAAGGGGGGGTGTGGGTCAGCTAAAGGCATCAAACAGACTGAAACCCTAGAAATAGAGGGAAGGAGGGGAGTCAGAGGGTACAGGGATTTGAACAGAATAAAATTCCGCACCTGGGGACCTCGGGGACGGGGGTTTTTGGTCAAAAAATAACCAGTCAAGTCAGTCATTGCTGATCGCCTCCCATCCTTTTTCTGAGACCGTCACAAACGGCGCATCAATACCAATAAGATCACGGTGAATCATGGCATCAATTGTTCTGCGCCAATGCTTGGAACAGATAAACCCCTGCTCATAACATTCGTCTTTCAGGTTTTTGAGTTCTATTCGGGCATTGGCAGGGTCACGACCACTGTTCTCTAAACGCTGCTGAGCGTTATTCATCAGACTGTTGAGGGTTTCCAGGATACGCCGCTGTCGGTCGCCCAGTTTTTTGATGCGCTTCCTGGCAGGTTCTTCCGGTTCTTCAGCTGTGCTCTCAATATAACGAAACACGCAGCTGTACTGCCGCTCTCCATCTTCATCCAGAAATGGGAGTTGTACCGGCTCAAACTGAAAGTTAATCGGCTTGGGCTCATCAGCATCTTTCATTTTTTTGGTGACTATATTTACTGAGTCGTCTGATTTTACAACCGCATACTCAGCATCCAGTGCCGCCTTGAGGGCACTGTTAACTCGAGCACGGTCTTTTGAGCCCACGCCGGTATGGTGCACGATCAGTACGTTGCACTGGTACTTAACCCGGAGCAACTGGTCGATGTGATTGATAAAGACATTCATTTCCTGAGTGGCATTTTCATCGCCGGGTCCGAAATTTCTGGCTAAGGTATCAATCACGATCATGGAGGGTATGGCGGAGTTATTTTGCTGAATGATCTTTTCGATGCTGTCGCTGACGGCAAGCGCATTGGCATAATTGGTAAGCGAAGCAGAGCATTTACTGACATAGAGAGGCGCATTACGGAGGTTGTAACCGTATGTTTGCTGCCAGGCCATTAAACGCCGGGAGAGGCCATTGAACCCTTCACCCGCAATATAGAAAACCGGCCCCTGCTGCTTGACCTGCTTTCCATGCCACTCCTTACCAGTGGCCACGCAGCAGGCGAGATCAATGGCGACGAATGACTTGCCACAGGCAGGTTCCCCGAACATCAGTGAGAGACTGTCCATTTCCAGAAAGCCTTTAACAAGCCAGTTGATGGGCTTTACACCATTGACCAGTTCCTCCGCATGGCAAAATTCAAACTCAGGCTTTGGTGGTGTCTCGATAAGAATGGATGAGCCAGGATGATTATTGGAGTGGGTTCTGGCGATGCTGGCAATCGTGGTATTGAGCTCTGCATCGGACAATGGCGGTGTATTCGACTGGTTCCATTGATCCAGAATGGTCTTCACCTCCCGGAGGGAATAGTTCTGCCGGAGTAATTGCCCCGCCATACTGGCCGCCGCGTTATTACGCCCCTGACCCTCAGCAAGGTTGCTCCCGTCGTGTGGCAGTGGATACTGGTCAGTGGTAAACCCTAAGTTACCCTCTGGTTTTTCTTCTGTGGCCTGACCGTTGAATCCGTTGATGGTGGCAATATCCTCCGGTGAGAGCATAGGCACATCATGGAGATCGGCTATGTCCATGTACCCGTCGGTTTCCCACTGATAGAGCGTCCCGTCAGCGTGAGTACTGCCGGGAGCCACCACGTAACCGCCAATGCCCCGGAGGTCGATCTTGTTCTTGCGAACGGCGTTGTGAATCGGGAAGTCCGGGTTGACCTGAAAGTAGTAGTGCTTGCCCTTACTGGTTTTGGCCCGAAGTGGTGTGCGTGTAATGGCACCGTTCTCAATGAACGCCACCGCCTCGGCACTGTCTGCGTCCACCACCACGACACGATAGCCGGTGATGATTGCCCAATTGGTATGAGGGAAGAGATTCGTCCAATGCTCAATCTGGCTATCAGCAGGGGCTTCATCCTGATACTGCTTCCAGCGATAGCGTGGGGCTTTTGGCCACTCAATCTTGGCCTTGTCCCGGTCACCCGCACAACGGTTTTCTACAAACCATTCAGGCGGTTCTTCAAAAGGGGAGCCCAGCGGCACGATGGACAGACCGGCTTCGTTCAGTTTCCATGCTTCAGAGGCGGTATCAGGCAAGTTCGCTTCCATGACGTTTGCTTCCTGTCGTTAGTAATTGTTGTGTTCAAAGGGGGGAGTTGGCGCTTTGCTCACTCTATTGGCATCATCCATCGGCGGGCTTCTGGCCTTCAGCGGTTAGCATGTCCGGGGTGAACTGAGGAATAATGGTTGACCAGAAGAGCCTTCTGATCTTGCCTATCTCTTTTTTATCACTCTCATAGAGAGAAATTTCACTCTTTGAACAATGCAGGATTTCCGCGAAGCTACTCATGGTCAACCCTTTTGACTCACGGTAATCACGAAGTACCTGGCCCGGTGTTTTTTTGATTTTCATAAAACTGTCCCTGTTTAGTTAATAAAGCGGTTAATGGAGTTGTGATTATTAACAGTCGAGGATTAACAAATCAATACGGTTTATAAAGGGCGAGATCGATTTTTACTTTTATGTTTAGAAATGATTAAATTTGAGCAAGAGCTATCCGTTGGAAAACACAAGGAAAACATAATGATAACGTGGCAAGAGCGAGTTCGAATTTTGCTCGCCAACCGGAACATGACTCAAACTGAGCTGGCCAATAAGTTAGGGGTTACCAAGGCGACGGTATCCGTATGGCTTCGTGAGGATGCGTGCTTAACCTTGAAAAATATTCTTAAGTTACAGCGACGCATGGCTCCATTCTTAGAGGTGACCCCGGAGTACATCATGAATGGAGACGAAACCGAGAGCGCCCCCGGAAGCTCCATACCAAATGAAGGCCGGTCAGTCCCTCACTTGTCTACAGCCGATATTTCTCAGTGGCATTTGACCAGAAAAGTCTCGAACCCCGACGCTCGAATACATTGTCCCATTGATTGTGGAGAGCATGCTTTCAGCTTCACCCTGTCAAACACCTCTATGGAAAATGAAGGGTTGGGGCAAGCTGGTTTTCCTTATGACTCACTGATTTTTGTTGACCCAGACCTGCCGCTGGAATTTAACAAACTCTGTCTTTTTTATGATAAAGCCCCCATTGTTGGCTCCTATCAGGAGTACAACGGCAAGACCTTACTGGTGTGCGCCAACCCCAAGTTCGAGGCAGTGCACGTTGTCCGAGACAACTTTATCGGGCGGGTTGTTGGCTGTTTTTTTGAGACAAGCTGAGTATGAATAATTAATGGGTTTTTTAGAAAATTATAAAAAGTTATGATTTGTTGTTGACAGTCAAATCTATTGAGTGGCAACCTTTGGTTAGTGACGAATAAGATTAATAAACACCCAACGGTTGCCATCATGGATATAACTGGACAAATGGATTCTGTCGAAGTCATTGCAAATGAAGTGCTATCCCTCCTTGAACAAGAACTCGTTCTTATCAAACAAGCCAATGAAGCTAAGGAAAAGGCTGAAGAGGCGAGACTTCTGCTTTCTGATTTAATTACTGCCATTCAGGACACAACCCCCCACGCCCTACCGGGAATATTCATCATTAATGGCCTGCTGTTCGACACTACCCGAAAAGATGGCCACATCGAAATCCATAAAGCGCCTGACCTACGGAATTACCTCGACGCTATACCCTCCAGCTAACGACTGATCCACCCCAACCACCACAACAAAGGGAAATTGCTATGTCCGAAAGCAATGAAGCTTCACGGCTGGACAAACTCGCCTTCGAGTTAGAGAAAGCCAAAATCGCAGAGCAAAACGCAAGGGATCACCGCCTTGCTATCGAGCAGCAGTTAAGTGAGGTCGTCGGTGTCAAAGAAGAGGGGAGTCATACCTTGAAGGGTGCTTACTACAAGGTGACTACCTCAGCAGGCTTCACCCGTACGTTGGATGCCAGAAAGTGGGAGCAGGTAAAAGGCCGTGTTTCTCCAACCATTGCTGCCAAGATCGTCAGAGCCAAGCTGGAAATAGACTCCCGGCAGCTAAAGAGTCTCCAAGGCTTTGATCCGGCCAGTTACAACATTGTGGCCGAGGCGATCACCACCAAACCAAAGAAAGTGGCCGTTAAGTTTGAACGCCTGGAGGACAAGTAATGGCAATTACCCTGAACTCCATCAGCCGTTCTTTAGGCTTCAAAGCACCCACCATTATCGTGCACGGTTCATCCGGAGTGGGAAAGTCAACGTTAGCTTCAGGCGCTCCCAACCCCTGCTTTATCTGCACTGAGGACGGTCTGGGAAAGCTGGAAGTCGACGCCTTCCCGTTGATGACTTCCTTTCAAGACGTGCTGGATGCACTGAATGTGCTGTGTACGTCCGAGCACCCCTATCAAACCGTGGTTCTGGATAGCCTGGATCATCTGGAACCCATGATTCATCAGCATCTGTGCGACAACTATGTCGGCCCCAAGGGTGAGCGTTACAACTCCGTTGAAGATTTCGGGTATGGCAGAGGCTTCATGTTCGCTCTGGATTTATGGCGTCAGCTTTTGAATGCCCTCTTTGCCCTGCGCAATGAAAAAGGCATGGCCTTCATTCTGATCGCCCACTCTGAAATCAAACGGTTTGAGAGTCCAATGACGGACAGTTACGACCGTTTCCAGATCAAGCTGCATAAACGGGCGAGCGAACTGATCATGGAGTCCGTCGACTGCGTGTTATTTGCTGACTACAAAACCGTCATTGAGAAAGAAGAAGCCGGTTTTAACAAGATCAAAACCCGTGGCATCAGTACTGGCCAACGTTATCTCTACACCGAGGCTCGTCCGAGCTTCATTGCCAAGAATCGCTATGGCCTACCACCTGAGCTCCCGCTGAGTTGGCAGGCCTTTAGTGACGCTCTGACCCAAACCACCCGCCAGAAATAAGGAGATTACTCATGGCTCAGTTAGGTTTTAATGCAGGCGACTACGATCCAACGGATGAGTTTGAACCACTCCCTGCGAGTGAGTACCTCACGATGATTACCGAGGCTTCTGTGGAAAACACCAAGACCGGAGGCCGTATGGTGAAACTGACCTACACCATTATGGAAGGGCAGTTTGAAGGTCGTAAGCTCTGGTCGCAGCACAATATTGAGAACCGGAGCCCGAGGGCAGAGGAAATCGGCAGAAAGGAGTTAAGCCGGATTGCTCACGCCATTGGTCAGCCAATGATCAGCGATACGGACCAACTGCTTAATCAGGTCATTCGTATCCGCATCGTCATTAAAAACGATCCGGGCTATGGGCCACAGAATGAAGTCAAAAAGTGGATCAATGTTGGCGGTCAGCCAATGCAGCAGGCTCCTGTCCCACAGCAGCAGACCCCGGCTCATAACACGACACCTCCGCAACAGCCACCGGCTGGCCACCCTGCGGCTCAACATACCGCACCACCGTGGGGACAAAAATAACCCGTCGTCAGTCATATAAGGGGGCTTGCCCCCTTCATTCAAGGAAGAAACGTATGTTTTTCAATTCAACAGGGACCGCTGCCCGGAAGCTCGATAAGGCCAGATTCACCAAACGACGACCCGGAAAAACCGAGAGAAAACGGAAAAGGAAAGCCCAGCGAATAGCCTGAAGGTTAAACAGGAAGCAGAAATAGGCGCAGAACCAGGAAAGGTGAATCATTGTGAAAGTCCCCGAACCCACCCAAACCACCATCAAAGCCATTGTCCAGCATTATGAGGACAATCAGGGTGATGCCTTCCGGGCTCACCTCGGCGGTTCCATCATTGGTCGGCCTTGCGACCGGGAACTCTGGTATAGCTTCCGCTGGTGCACTGATGTCAAACACAGCGGTCAGCTGCTAAGGCTGTTTCAAACCGGCCACTTATCTGAGCCCCGCTTTGCGGAAGACCTGCGTAAAGCCGGTGTGACCGTCTTTGATACCAATCCAGCCACTGGTGAGCAGTTCCGGGTATCTGCCTGCGACAGGCATTTCGGCGGTTCCTTCGATGGTGTTGGGCAGGGCTTTATCGAAGCCCCGAAAACGTGGCACCTCATTGAAATGAAAACCCACAATGAGAAGTCGTTCAAGAACCTGGTCAGCAAAGGGGTAAAAGAAGCCAAGCCTGAACACTTTGTCCAGATGCAGGTGTATATGTATCTGGCCAACCCGCAGCTGACCCGAGCCTTCTATATTGCCGTCAATAAAAACACGGATGAACTGTATGGT
>NZ_LUKQ02000257.1 GCF_001647025.1 Endozoicomonas atrinae | reverse complement strand
GATTTTTGAACTGGGGGTGGTAGGGGGAAACTGACGGACAAAGTAACCTTTTGTCCGGGTAGATCAGACCGTAGGGCGAATGGATCGGGCCATTGAGTTAAACAAGGCGTTAACAGACCTTTGCTCCATGGGGTTGATCAACGAAATTGACCACTGCGTCATAACGGAGCGGCTCCACGAGCGTGATCACAGGGAGATGAAAGAAGAAAATGTCAGGTCAGGTCTGAACTATTCCAGTTGAACAGAGCTACCTGTCCGTGCAACTCGAGAGAGGGCTGGGCTGCTGATTTTGGATAGAATGGCCTGAGTTTGCAACAGAATCATCACACTTCTACACAGTGCAAAAACATGAACATATTTTGACCATTTTGGCGTATTTATAGCCCTACTGGCCCTCCTTGAATGATGCAAAATCATACAGGCTTGTGTGCAAAACCGGTTTTTGGATATGAGCAGGAGGGAGCATCACCAATTAACGTCGTCAATCGCTTGGTTTTGGTTAATATATAGACAGAGCAAAGCATTAATGAGGATAAAACCTGCCTGATCGACTGCACAAAAAAACGTTCATGTTTTTGCCCTGCACTTCTACAGGAGGGGAGAACTTTTTTGTAGTGTTTCAGTCCAATTATCCAAAATATATTATTTTTCTGGTGAAAACGCTGGCCAGGCTTGGGTTAGGGAATAGGCGTGAACCGGGATATTAACAAGCTAGGTTTACTATGGAAAATATCAGAGCTGTTCCCGGTTCATCGAAAATAACGACTTTCGTCTCAAGGCCGTCGACCAGTGCTCATGAGGAAAGAATATCGCTTCTTTCGTTGGAAAAGAGTTCTTTTACAGAATCTACTCATGAGTCAGAGAGTGGAAGGCGTTCCCTTCAAAGCTTCCATGTTGTCACGGTTAGTGAAAAGAAACCGCCTGGCAGCGCCAACCCGGTTAAATTTGACTGTGTGATCATGCCGCCTGATAAAGGGGTGGCCGTACTGTTGAAGACGCTCTCCGATTTTGAGTATCGCTGTTCACAGCATGGTGAGGTGGGCGCTGAAATTCATTTGATACAAAGTCTGGCAGATTTATCAAAAGACAACTTACGACAGCGAATTCATTTAAGCGAATACAGCAGCGAATGTGAGCGATCTCTCGGCAAATTATTCGAGAATGACCGGCCAATCAAGCTTGTGATTGATTTACAGGAGATGAGTCCCAGCGATACGGTTGCTCTCAATGATCTGCTTGATCCGGAAAATCCGGCGTTAAATAAGACCAGACTCGGAGCACATGTAGAGATACTGGTGCTTGTACAAAGGACGCAGTTTCATGCAGGCAGTGCTCATTCATTGGGTGCTGATACCTGTCGTCGGTTAAATCGGGTAGAAAACACTTGGGATTATGAAAAGAAGCTGGCACAGCTTACCTGTGATCAGAGTAGTCAAAGACCTCTTTTAGATTTTGCGGCTGATGATGCCCTGGAAGAAGGAAGTTTACCGCCTCAAGAATCCGCTGTTGATTTATGTGATGGTCATTTGCCCTGGAGGCCCGCACTGTACGGAAGCTATGGTATCAAGTCAGGCCGTTGCTTTGGCTGGAATGCCGGAGTTATTGAGCAGGAGAAACCACATACGCTCTGGATAACAGGAGCACCTGAGGAGGATTTAACATTTACCCAGGCGTTGAGAAATATAAAAATCACCAGGGAGATTGAAGCCAACGGGAAAAAAATATTGCTACCCAGAGAGCCAGTCTTCAAAGTCAGGCAACCCAGCCCTGCTGATCATTTGCGGCTGCAGGAAAGCGTCAGGATAGAATCCCATATTCCTGATGGTCAGCTTATTACTATCAATTCGGCGAATTTAAACAGTTGGTTGAGTGATGTGGGTATTGATAGCAATGGAGTGGTTTGTGAACACCACCCTCTGGAAGAAGCCATCCGGGCAGGAGGGACGATACTGGTGACCTCTTCGCTGAGAGAGGCACAGTGGAATCAACTGCTTCATAAGCTCAAACCTGTTTCAGAAAAGCTCCTGGTGGCCACAGGGCAGAACCCCCCAATGGTATTACTTGAACTCAATCAACCTGAGACTTTCTTTGGAACTGGATCTGCCGGTTCACCGCCTTTTGATCAAGCATTTGCTAATAAAACATTGCATCAAGCGATAAAAGTCCAGCGTAGCCAAAACCTGAAGAAGCTTATTGATGAATTGCATGTTAAGCACCCAGAGGCTGAGATTGTCCGTATCAACACTGAGACGACACTGGCGCACCTGCTTAATAATGCTCATATAACCTCTGAATCCAGCTTCCGGTATGGATTTCGCCCATCCCGGATGATGGAGGCTTTAAGATCGAATAAGCCAGTTATTCTTTGTGGACTGGAACAAAACCCCAGGCTGCAATTGGAATTGGAGACCCTGTTCTCGAAGCCCGGATATTTCTTCATAAATAGCGGTAAAGAGCAGATACCTGCCGATGCCAGAATTTATCTTGTATGGCCTGAAACCGCTAAAACGGAATCTGTTTTATGGCAGGCCGCTATAGATAAAGAAGCGACAGTGATCACGCCACTTCCTGAGAACTCCCAGGATCAACAACGTCTAAAAGAAGGGATGACTCAACTGCAACAGGCATTTAATACGCTGCCTGGGCACTTTTCAACTATTCAGTTGCCAGAGTTATCTGATGCCTTGATTCAATCGGTGAACCGTGAAGCCTCAGATATCGTAACCCAGGAGGGGGGGACTGAGATTTTGCCCATTCATTACCGAAAAGCCATTTCAAGGCTGGTGATCCATGTCACCAGAGAAAATAAACAGGTCATAGCGTTCATGAAATCAGCTGTACGACAAATATGGCCAGATAACAAAGATCGTGGGTATTGGATTGATATTGACAGATTAACGGCTTTCCTTGGGGATGGTCATCTTATCGATCGAGAATATATTGCTAGCAGATCATGGGAATTGATTGATATGTTCGGTGAGCAATTCTTCAAAACCCCTGCAGCAATGGTTCTGGATTATAAAGACTCCGGCCATATGGAAACGCTTATTGCACTTATCTGTCATCATGCACCAAAACCTATTCAGAGAACATTAAAAGTCCGCCTGAAGTGTGACAGTGGACTCTCTGCTGGCTTACCCCAGGGAATAAGGCGTTCATCAGTTATTACGAAGATTCTGCATAATGCCCTTTACTCCGGTTGGGCTTTTCGGGGGCAACAGGATCTTCCTGATCAGGTTCGGCTGGAAAATCTCTCCGCCCGGATTTTGGATATCCAGAACAATACACCACCCAAGAAGCATAAGAGTTTGATACGCACCTTATTGGAAGATCATTTCATTGGTGGTCAACAAAACCCTGATCAGCCAGTAACTTCCCTGCTTAATCAAATCCTTTCAAGTCGTATTGATCAGGGTAGCGGCAATCTTAGAAGACAGGAGCGACTTAAGGAAAGGATTCGGTGTAACAGGCTGATCACTATTGAAGGCGGTACCGGTACCGGCAAAAGCTATCTTGCCCATCAGGCTGCAAAATCGCTAGGCCCGACTGTCACGCTGACCATTGGACCCAGTGCCGAAGAGAGGCTGCTCCTGAAACGATGGGTCTGGCAAAAGCAGGGCAATGATCGCACGATGAAAGAGCAGGAGGGGATTATTCTGAACTGGGCAAAAACAGAACCCAGACCAGACGAGTTCGTTACCCTGGTTGTGGATGAGGCGAACCTTGCAGCAACGCTTCTGGATAACGTTTTGGCCGGTATCTGGTCTGACAAGCCGCATATTTTCTGTTGCTCAGAGAAAGTGGAGATTTCCCCTCGTCACAGGGTTATTTTCACTTGTAACCCCAGTGCCTACGCAGGTCGAAGCAGTCAAATGGTTTTACAGGGTCAAGGCCCAAGGGTTCACTACCCACCTTTAACGTCGACGTTTTTGAGAGATCAGGTGGTTTTGCCTGCTCTTAGCATGGGGTTCCGTCAAAGTGCCCTAAAGGGGCTTGATGACAGTGTCGCTCAGAGGACAGCCGACACGATTATGGCTTTGCAGGAGCAGCTGAAAAGTCTGGTAACTGATCGGATTTTCAGCCCTCGGGATCTTACCGATGTCTGTAGCTGGATGGCCTGGCAGTTACACTACAAAACCGGAAGAGTCTCGCAAGCCCAACTCAATGAGATGGTCTGGTGCGCGTTTGATAGCGCGCTTGGCCACTCATTAAACAGTGAGGTGAGGGAGTCTTATCTGGTTTTAAGAGAGTGGTTCAAACATCGCTATGGTTTCTGTAACGGCAAGCGACCAGCGAAAGTGCAGAGCGATGCATCCGAACATCTGGAGGAACTCTACAGACGATTCTGCGGTTACGTTGGTCGTGTTAAACCTGGATTTAATACATCCTCACAGTCTGTCAAATCACTAATGCAGGCACTGGTTCAGGATCTTGATCGTCTTGATCTTGAATGTGGAGGTGGTCTTCGGCACCCAGGGCGCAGAGCCTCACTGGTTGAAGGGCCTGCGGGCAGAGGGAAGGATGCGACGCTAAAATTATTGCTGGACATGTGGCTTGCCAGTGATGGGGACACTAAACCTGGTGCTCGTTATTTCAACGCCGGAGACTGTGAGTGGCCTGAGCTGAAAACCGCCATCAGAGAGGCTCAGCGCGAGGGCACTGTTCTCATTATTTCAGAATTGAACCTGATCAGCAGTGCGGATCTTGAGGGAGAGTTAAATGATGTCCTGACTGAACCCTGTACTCCGGGTTTCCACCTTTTTGCTACCACGAATCCGCCGGAATACAGTGGGCGTAATGCCTTCTCACCGGCACTCAAGGATCGTTTCCGGTTTATCCGCATTGATGATTACAGTGAGCAGGAACTCTGCAAAATTGCGCAGCAGATATTACCCCCTGACAGCGATGACCAAATAGCCGAGCACATTGCAGCCCTGCATTGTTACATTGATCAGCAGTTAAAGAGTTCGAAACAGGCATTATTCCCGGTCTGTCGGGATCTGCAGAATCTGGCTGCTGACGTCACCGAATCATCGGATTTGATTGAACTGTTCGCCAAGCACTACTTCCTCTATCTGCAAGCAGGAAAAATTACCAAAGAGCGACTTGTCGGTGTTCTCCAGCGATCAACGCAGCCAGATCAAGAGCATCCAATATCAGCGAAACGTTGTTGGTGTGATCATGATCTATGCGGCTGGCTTTTTAAAACGATTCCCTCTCTGGATACGCCGCTGTTTATTCAGCGCACCGGAAGCAGCGGTCATGCTGTCACTGCTGCCGGGAGACTGTCAGTTGCTCAGCGGCTCTCTGATGATGAGGCAAAAGCAGAAATTATCAGACAAGTTGCCGAGTGGTTATGGAAGAAAGAGACCGGTATGCCAACAGAAATGGGAGAACGACGTGATATACAAACCAGGGCACTCTATGTTCTGCAGAAGAGACAGTGGTTTTGTAAACGACTGAAAGATAGCCCTATACCGGCCTCGGATGTGTTCAAGCTCGATCGGGGGCGTCCTGATCCTTCACCGTTACCGGTTTCGGCCAGCCATGGTAAGGATTTGGCGTATCTGGGTAGATTTCGAGACACATTGTCAGAAAGGGAAATCTGGGAACGGTTGCTGCGTTCTGACCTGCGTGTGGAAATCGACAAAACAAAATCAACACCGGTCTGGCAATCCTGCGTAAAAACTTTCTGCCTACCGCTTGCTGTTGTTAGCTGCCTGCCCTGCATTGCCATAGCCATTCCAACCAGAGCCATTTCAGGTATGATCCGAGCGGCTGGCACAAGACTCGATACTCGTGTGACGACTGTTCGTGAAACTTCTGGAACTACTCAATTGGAAAGAAGGGAAAGGACTTTTCATGCTCATGATATCAATCATTACCGACTGAAGTTCATTGATTATAAAGTAACAGACAATGGAAATATTGATTTCATCAAGTGGGACTCCAAAGAGAAAGACTTAACCAGAGTCTTTCCTGAGAAGATGAATACCCCTTCTGAAGACGGTACGGTTGAACTATGGCCGGATGAAGTCTATGGATGCCACACTATCCAAACAGGTTCTAACAAAAAATTATTTCCCCTGCCCAGTAAATTGCCTCGAGAAGAAATGACAAAACTTCGAACGGTGCCAGAGCATGGGGCTGAGGTCTTCCTGGATAACTATACCGGACAGCACTGGATTCGATTTTCAGGTTTAAATGAGAAAGAAAATATTCAGGTTCATTATCAATTGAGAAAAAAAACTGGGGGAGCGGGTCCGTTTGAACAAGCCTCTGTTGATAAAGCCCATAAATCTGGGTATACGGCAGTTCAGGAGGCAAGTGATGGTTATGATTGCTGCGAGCAACTGATACCATCATGCTTGAATCGACGTAATGATGAAGATGAATCGGCTGAACAAACGCGTCGCACCTGTCCGGAAACAATTAGAACTCGTGTCGAGAACATGTTCGATACGGTGAGGAGGGCGGAGCAAGACCCCTCTCTTGCTCTGACAGACAAACAGCAGTTGATACTGAATATCCTCAATGCGGGAGATGACAACGCTCGGATTGAAGCAGCAGCGGAGTATTGTCGCCATTTTGACAATGAGAGTAACCTTCAGATCCGCCCTTCAGATGATCTGGCACAGATTCTGTTGTCCGAGGGGGTTGGGTCTTGTCGGCATCGCACGCCTCCTTTCATATTTATTCTTCAATATTTCGGTATTACCTGCAGGGCTGTGCATAGCGAGATTCATGCATGGGCAGAGGTCTGGAATGGTCGTGACTGGAAGACCTACGATTTGGGAGGAGCCTCTAGCGGCAGAGATACTCATGGTCAAAACCCTCACTTCCCGAATATTCGTGAAAGGCAGTACAGTGCACACACTCACAGCGCACACACTCACAGCGCTGACTCTCTGGCTGTTTTAGCCCCTAGGGTCATAGAGCATTTCAAAAAAGCCTCTACTGAAGGTATTGAGGAGGGGTGTGAACTTTTATCGAGGTGTAAGCAATACGGTACTTTTTTCGGAGAGCGGTGGGATGTTGAAGCGGCATTATTAGAGAGTCTGAATAAAATGGCTGAATCGGATTCAAATAATTGTCAGACAGTTTTGAAAGATATTGAGTATGCCCATGATAGCCTTGATGAACGCGATAAATATGATAGTTCGACGAGAGCATGGGTTTTTTTTGATCAGTTGTTAAGCGAACACTTGGATTACTGTATTAAAAACAACGTTACGAATACAGAATGGCTTTTTGTGCTGACTGATTTTATTATTGAAAAGGGATGGTTAGCACCAAAAGAACAAATTAAAATTGACTTCTTTAGGAATCTTAGGCAATGGCGTTGGGTAGAGAAAAATATCCCATCATTGAAAACACTTGCCAGCAAGAATATTAAAGAGTGGTAT
>NZ_LUKQ02000256.1 GCF_001647025.1 Endozoicomonas atrinae | reverse complement strand
ACTATGAAGATATTATCAATAAATGCTGTGAGGCATGGAATGAATTACTTTCTGAAGTTGGCCGATTGAAAAGTCTATGCTCCCGTTCATGGGCTGTTATTTCATAATTTAAAAATGGAATTGGTATAAGGAGCCAATCATGCCTCTCAGAGTCGGCCTCACAGTTTCTACCTGCGTTCTGTGTACCTCCCTCGCTCTACAGACATCAAATACCCATGCCTGCACAACCTTCGCCTCCGTTGGTACAGCCAATAATGAGGGCGGACTCATCATGGCCAAGAACCGTGACTCCCTGGCTGCTTTCGAACAACTGGAAGTAAAACGGGAGCCCGGTGAGAATGCTTATCTGGGACTCTTCTACAACACCACTGACCGGACGCCTTTCCCCTACATTGCCGCTGGCATCAATCAGTTCGGACTTTCTGTGGTGCAAAATGAGTCTGCCTCTATTAATAATGCCAGCAAGTTCAATGACGGTGACCAGTCTGATGCTATTTACAACATTCTCAAACATTACCGTTCAGTAGCGGAAGTACTCGCTGATCAGGAGGTATTATTCGGCAATGGGCTTGCCAACTTCCTGATCATTGGTGACAAGACTGAGGCCATTCTCGTTGAAGTTGGCCCCGTTAAAGGCTCCTATGAAATACTGAAGGCCAGTCAGAACCAGAATCGCCTGTATCACACCAACCATTATGTTCTGGGGCCCATGAGAAAGTTCAACAAAGTGTTCTATCCCGACTCCGAAGATCGCTTTGAAACCATAAAAGCACTGATGAAAAACGCTCCCGGCCAACTGACGGCTGAAGGCAACTACTACCGCTGGATGAACAGCGCACAAAATGGTCCTTATAACAGCATTCTGAGAGAAGTCACCGTTGCCAGCTGGGTAGTCACTCTGCCAGAGGGTAATAACCCTGAACTGAACCTCCGCTTTACCTCACCCAGTCAAACCTTCCAGCTTTATGAGGTGGAACTGACCCCTGAATTCTGGAATTACCCTCCTGAACACTTGCTGCCATTGCCACTGAATGCGGATGGTATTGAAAGTGAACCGGTCGGTAGTGAACGCCGCTACACGTATACCGAAGGTGAACTTTAAGCCCAGTTCGTGACTCCAATGACAGATGGCAATAAGTAGCCACTTAACGCCATCTTTCATAACCCATTGAAAGAAAAGAAAAATAAGATAGTCATTTACCACTACATTCACGTAAAATACCGATACTTCTGCACTTCCAAAGACAGGCCATGCTGCAGAAGCCTTATCGATATACAGAGTCAATCTCTGACTGACGAGATTTCCGGATGAAAAGCAGTATCCGACTGAGAGCACTGGAAAAGAAAGACCTGCGGTTTGTGCACTCTCTTAATAATAACCGCAGCATTATGTCCTATTGGTTCGAAGAGCCCTATGAGTCTTTCGATGAGCTGGAAGATCTCTATGGCAAGCATATCCATGACAATACTGAACGCCGTTTTGTTGCTGAGCACACGGCGACTGAAAGTAATGAAGCGGAATCCATCGGTCTGGTTGAATTGATCGAAATTGACTATGTGCACCGTAAAGCCGAGTTTCAGATCATTATTGCGCCGGGACACCAGGGCAAAGGCCACGCCCGGGCATTGATCAAATCAGCGCTGGACTATGCCTTTACCATCCTTAACCTGAACAAAGTGTATCTGGTTGTGGCCGTTGAAAATGAGAAAGCCATACACCTCTATGAACAGACCGGCTTTACTGAAGAAGGCCGAATGGTTCAAGAATATTTCACCAATGGCCAATACTGTGATGTATTAAGAATGTACATTCTTCAGCGTGACTATCTCAACAAGACTCGCTCTGTAGGCCCCTGAAGAATTCTGCCACTTTTAACAATGAAGCCGCCGGGACTTCCGGCGTGGTCTCAAGCACTGGCATCCCTGACAGGCATCCCCATATAATTGAACAAAAAACGATGGCTACGTCAGGGATAACAAAGCATGTCAAATATCACAGGGTTGAAATCTCTTTATTTTGCATTCCTGCTTACTTCCTGTTTCCTCTCCCCTTCTCTTCAAGCCCATAACAACAAAGTATCTATCACCATTGAAGATGGGAGACGATGTATCGTCTCCAACGGCCTGCCTGATCATGACACCGGTCGCTTTCCAAACCGGGGGAATCCCAACTCAATTTCTGAGCAACAGGTCCGTCTCTGCTTTTCACTCAACCCTGAAAAAGGTCATAGACCGCAGTCCGTCAGAGGCTCTATTGGCGTTGCCATTAATGGTGTCCAGATCCGTCCAGGCACCGCTGAATATTACGACGCGTCCAGTCCCAGAAAGTTCAGTCGTGACCGGAGCTCTGGATGGAACCTTGAAGGCATTGGTGCCAAAGACCGGCTAGGCATGGATCAGAATAACGCCCATGTGGATCAGCGGGGACTTTATCACTACCACGGCATTCCCAATGATCTGTTGGACACTATCAACTCAACATTGATTGGCTATGCAGCCGATGGCTTTGAGATACATTATGCCAGTAACCAGCAGGAGTCTGGCTATCAGCTGAAACCTGGAAGCCGTCCTGTACCTCCCGGTGGGAATTTTGACGGCACCTATAATCAGGACTGGGAGTATTTGGCAGGTGCAGGAACACTGGATGAATGTAATGGCGGTTTTCTTGAAGGACAGTTTGTCTATTACGCCACCGATACATACCCGTTCTTTCCAAGGTGCCTGTGGGGCGAGATCAGCAGTGACTTTCTAAACAGCAATCATAATCGTGAAAGCCGGCGAAATAAGAGCAATCAAAGAGAGTCAGGCAGACGTAACCCACCTGAAGAAGCGATCTACGCATGCTATGGCAAACAAACCGGTGAACGATGCAAATTCACTGCACCAAGGCATGGCCATCAAATAACCGGTGTATGCACTCTGTCACCAGAACATTCAACCGCCTGCATTCCACAAAGGAAGTAATAAGACCGGAAAGCCGGGTAATCAAGCTTGGTCATTACCCGGCGATACCTAAACGGCCATTGTTTTAAATATCAATCACATCAAAAGGCACATTGGGATTAACATCAGCGTCATAATCCACACCATCAACACCAAAACCAAACAGCTTCAGGAACTCTTCTTTATAGAGAATATAATCCGTTAGTTCGGACAGGTTTTCATTGGTCAGCTGCGGCCAGATTTCCTGACAATGCTTCTGTATGTCTTCTCTCAGTTCCAAGTCATCAAGGCGGAGGCGGTTGCTATCATCAACTTCTGGAGCAGCACCATCACTGCGATAAAGGCGCTCACGGAACATACGGTTGATCTGTTCGATACAACCCTCATGTACACCCTCTTCCCGCATCTTCTTGAAGACCATTGAGATATAGAGAGGCATCACTGGAATCGCTGAGCTGGCCTGCGTGACGACACTCTTCAAAACGGCGATATTGGCAGAACCGTGCAGGGTCTTCATCTGGTCATCAATAGTATGAGCTGCGCGGTCCAGATCTTTTTTGGCTTCACCGAGGGCACCATCCCAATAGATCGGCCAGGTAAGTTCAGTACCAATATAGCTGTAAGCAACGGTCTTGCAGCCTTCTGCCAGAACACCCGCTTCAGACAATGCCTTCATCCAGAGCTCCCAGTCCTGGCCACCCATTACGGTGACGGTCGCCTCGACTTCCTCTTCTGTAGCTGGCTCTACAGAGGCTTCAAACAGGGTATCTTTATTGGTATCTACGGCAGTAGCACGATAGGTTTCTCCCATCGGCTTCAGTACCGAACGGATCACCTCACCGGTATCCGGCAGTTTTCGTACGGGCGATGCCAGTGAGTAAACCACCATATCCACCTGACCCAGATCCTGCTTGATCAACTCGATCGTCTTCTCTTTAGCAGCATGGCTGAAGGCATCACCATTCAGGCTTTTTGCATAGAGCCCTGCTTCATGGGCCAGTTTTTCAAACGCAGCAGAATTATGCCATCCAGCAGTTCCGGGCTTGGTTTCAGTAGCTGGCTTCTCAAAAAAAACACCAATGGTAGCAGCGCCAGAGCCAAATGCTGCTGTGATTCTGGAAGCCAGTCCATAACCACTGGAAGAACCGATCACCAGCACTTTTTTGGGGCCGTCAGCCACAGAGCCCAGTGACTGGGTATAAGCAATCTGCTCCTTCACATTGGCTTCGCAACCCACTGGGTGAGTGGTTGTACAGATAAATCCACGAATCCTTGGTTTAATGATCATCGTTGTCCCCAACAGGTGAAATTCGGTTCGAAAACCAGGGGCTAAGTAGAACTCATCAGCCCATCTTGTATAAACAACGGAGTAGCTTATCCAAAAGCCGATAGTTGGGAAAGAGAAGCTGCGTATAACTCAGTAGCAATATGGCTCTAATTGTTACAACCTGTAAATCCCAGTACTTTTTTCCAACGAGCCTGCTCATTAACGCACTGCGAATGTTTGGACAAAACCTGCATAAACAGTCTTATTGTGTAAACGCATGGGGATACACTCAATACTTAACTACACTCAACCAGTTAAATTTCCATTACCCGCCTGTGGTCATGCACTAAGCTCTGTAAGTTATTGTGAAAACTGGAATTATCTGACCATGAACATGAGCAAAAAACTGGTTGCGGAATTTCTGGGTACATTCTGGCTGGTATTGGGTGGCTGTGGCAGCGCTGTTCTGGCGGCATCGTTTCCTGATGTTGGGATCGGTTTCCTGGGCGTAGCATTGGCCTTTGGTCTGACCGTATTGACTATGGCCTTCGCCATTGGTCATATTTCCGGCTGTCATCTTAACCCTGCGGTTTCAGTGGGGCTGACAGTGGGCGGAAAGTTTCCCGTTAGAGAGCTGTTGCCATACATCGCAGCCCAAATACTGGGCGGCGTTGCTGGCGCTGCGATACTCTACCTGATTGCATCCGGCCAGCCGGGTTTCGAAACCGCGGGTTTTGCTTCCAATGGCTATGGCGAACATTCCCCTGGGGGTTATGGTCTGGTAGCTGCACTGGTCACAGAAGTGGTGATGACCTTTATGTTCCTGCTGATTATCCTTGGAGCCACTGACGGGCGTGCTCCAGTCGGCTTTGCGCCGATTGCTATTGGGCTTGGACTAACCCTGATTCACCTTGTCAGCATCCCTGTGACCAACACTTCAGTAAACCCGGCTCGCAGTACCGGGGTTGCACTATTTCAGGGAGACTGGGCAATCTCCCAACTCTGGCTGTTCTGGATAGCCCCCTTTATCGGATCAGTTCTTGCCGGGCTGGTTTATAAATGGTTGGGAAAAAAGGACCACAAGGTTGTCAGAGAATAAGCTGCAGGGCTTGTGTTGCTTATTCACAATGAAGTGCCTTCAGCATTCTTTCTGAACCATTGGCCACGGGTCGACTCTAACCAAACAAAAAGAAAACAGGCAAATAACTTGAAACCACTTAATCTGGTTATCACATTCCTGAGCTTTATGACTTTTCAAATGGGCATGGCAAGGGATCTGCCCGAAATTATCAGCTCCAGTATACTCAGGGTTGGCACTACCGGTGATTACGCCCCTCTGACACTATGCGACAAACAAAATCATTGCGAAGGTTTTGCGATTGATATGGCCCAATCTCTGGGGAAATATCTGATGCAGATTAGCGGCAAACCCATCAGCGTCGAATTTATGCGAACCAGCTGGCCAGATCTTCACAATGACCTGGAAAATGACAGGTTTGATATTGCCATGGGGGGAATCACCCGCACTGATGCTCGCAGTCAGCACTTTTTACTGTCTGACAATATCATACCCAGCGGCAAGGTTGTGTTAATGCAGAAAAATCTGGCCAGAAGCTATGCCGGGATGAATGATGACCAACTCATCAAACAGCTGAACACATCAAACCTGCATCTGGTGGTTAACCCTGGTGGTACTAATCAGGAATTTGCCAGGAAGCAACTGTCAGATATGGATTTTACCCTTACTGCAGACAACCGGGAGCCTTTCCTGATGCTACGG
The DNA here is from genome assembly GCF_001647025.1 of Endozoicomonas atrinae. Lineage (GTDB taxonomy): Bacteria > Pseudomonadota > Gammaproteobacteria > Pseudomonadales > Endozoicomonadaceae > Endozoicomonas > Endozoicomonas atrinae. The sequence continues at coordinate 1,426 of NZ_LUKQ02000256.1, read as the reverse complement.
AATCATCTGGCTGACGCTATGATTACCGACCGGACTGAAGCCCTCTACCAAGTAAAACAGATACCCTCGCTGGTGATTATTAATGACGCCATGTTCTCGTGGACAGTGTCGAGCAAAGTATACATGTCACAGAAAAACAGCAAGTTACTCATCAGCGAAGTCAATCGGTGGCTGAAAACTATAGATATACAGAGCATGCAGGAAAGATGGTTTTAAAATGCCATACAGCTCATCCTGCAACTCTCACCCCTTCTACATTTGTGGATCAGCAAAAGGTATCGATATACAACGCTTCCACCTTATCTCTGGCCCATTGGGTTTTTCTCAGGAATTTGAGTGAAGACTTAATGGAAGGGTGACTGTAAAAACAGTTGATCCGGATTTTCTGGTATAAGCCGCCCCATCCAAAATGCTCAACCAAACTCGTCAGTATCTTTTCCAGAGTAATTCCATGGAGGGGGTTATTCGGTTGTTCCTGGCTCATTGATCAGATTCCTACGATAAGATCACAAAGAAATACCTTGAGAGCTCACTGGCAACAAAGCATCCGTACAATTTTATCATAACCCTCTGTATTTTAAGCGATAGATAACACGCCAACAGATACTTTCACAACATCCCGTGAGCACCTTACCAAGTACAGATGATCAACTCTATCCCCGCCAAGACTTATTAAATACCAAATAACCTGATACTGCATTTTTGAACTTCTGGAGTGAACAGCCGATAGAAGGATAGTCAGTCATAGTTCAGGGAGACTCCTGTGATACGTACAGGTTACCCTTCAGGGAATCCCCCCCCCGGTTATGGAGGCCAAGAAAGACTTTGCAAATGCACCTCCGGTAGTTCCTCAAACGCGCAGTGCCAATGTCTCTGAACGTGTTGCCTATTTTACCAGCCTTGGTCAGCGTAATATTGAGCCGGCAGTTACACAGAAACACATGGGGAAAGCAGCGAAAAGTCCCAAACGTTTATCATCGGTAGATTCCGGAATTGGATCGGATAGCGAGCCCTCTCCGACTCAAACTGCCCCCCCCTCAACAACAAGCAAGAATATAACTCAAACAACTGCAACGGTAAGATATAGTCAGGAATTTAAAGGCAGCTACCTCAAGCCTCTGCCACCACAAATAAAAGTCACTTCCAAAGCATTGAATGATACAGCCTGGCTTGATCAATTCCTGAGCAAAGATGATCAACAGTGGGTTGAAGTATTATACCAATTGAATTTTCTAACTACTGTATAACTGCCCAATCACGGGAGCACAGACTGAACAGTCGACCAGCTTCGCTGCAAAGGTTATTCCAAGCTTCACAGCAACAATCTACAATATTTTCATAACCTGAAAATGCTTTGTTTGATAAGTCATGCTCCCGCATCCACTCCCATAGCCTTTCTGAGCTGTTTAACTCCGGTGCGAATGGT
>NZ_LUKQ02000255.1 GCF_001647025.1 Endozoicomonas atrinae | reverse complement strand
TAACATTGGCAGCAGGGCTCTGGTTCACCAGGTCTGCCACCGAGTCATGCAATACCTCCATCTCGTTTTTCATGGCGGTCAGTTGCAACTTGTCGGCCTCATGGGCATCGTGCCAGCGTTGGATATCACCATGGTGCTGGATGATGTCGCTGTTGAGCTGCCGGTTTTCCGTGGTCATGCCCCACAGCGATGCGGAGAGGGTATCTGCCCTGTCTGCCGCACCTTCGATCAGCGGGAGACCGTGAGCCAGTGATGCTTCTACAGCAATACGATCTGCCTCAATACTCTGCTGTAAGGCAGCAACGACGGCCACATCGTTATTAATGGTGGCCAATATCGCGGGTTCATCTGCCATTGCCTGCCTCCTATATCAATGCGTGGGTAACCCCTGACTGAATCTCCACCCTGCCAATAGCGATGGTCGATATGGCACTGCCATCGGGTGTGGATAACTGCACATCGTATTCGTAGTGGTAGGGTGTCAGCTCATTGGTCTCCTCCGGTGCCAGGTACATCACCGCCGTCGTGCCGGATACCGTCATCCGTTTTTGCAGCACGGCTTCGTCATCCGGCTGCATCCGGTGAAACTTCAGGGTGAAGATCAGCGTCCATCCGGTCAGGTCCAGTGGTGTGCCATCCTCACCACTGAACGACACCGGCACGGAATAGCTGTCACCCCGGATAAAGGCAGGCAGGGTGGTGGAAGCGGGAATGGCCATCAGACAAACTGCCTGCGGGTTACCGACTGCTCACCACCACTGACGCCCACCAGTCCACGAATGCGCTTGCGGTTGAGTTCCTTCTCGTACTTCTGCCGGTTGACCTCTGCAAGCTGCGGGTTGGTCCAGGGCTCATCGGGCATCATCTGCAAATCCGCCAGTACACCCCAGCAGGCAAACTCAAGGGTCAGATTGCCCACTTCGTCCGGCACTTCCGTCGCGTCAAAGGCTGGCATCAGGGTCAGCTCAATATTGTGCATGACATTCTTGTCAGGGATCGGAGCAACTTGCAGTGCGGTGGTTTCAACATGGCGGTAGTAATAAGGGGTACCGGAAGCGAGGTAAGGCGGCAGCAGATCACGGCTTTCCAGTCGGGTGCCGTCTTCCCGCAGGAGATTCTGCACCGTGGCTATCTCGCTGCCAGTGGGTGCAGTCAGGGTGTAGTCCTTAATGCCCTTCACCATAAACAGCTTGTCACTGTGCCGCCAGATATTGGCCCGATGGCAAATGTCCCGCAGGGTTATGATCAGGTAATTGCGGATCACCTGATCCGGGCAGCCCTTGGCATACGGGCGTATGCGGAAAAGGTAGGCGTCCAGTTCCATCTATACCTCCACCTTGCCCTGTAGCATCTGCCGGAAAAGCTGATCTACATTCCACTTCAGCCCCAGGTCATTGGCAAACATGGCCAGATAGCTCTGCGCCTGCTGCATATTGGCCTCTGTCTCCATATCCATGCTGAATGCCCGGAACAGCATGTAGTTGATCACCGGGTTGATCCACAGTTCATCCAGACTGAATAACTGGGTATCCGTGTCAAAATCGGTAATGACGATCCGTGCGGGTGCCTGGCTGACCAGCAGATTAAGCGGGTGATCCGCCGGGGGCACAGGGTACACATAAAACACGGACGGACTTTTCTGGTCGTAGACATACTGCTCCACATCCGTACCGGTGGCTGTCGTCCAGTTGGGCAACAGGCTGTCGAGACTGCTGCGAGTGGTGGCGATCACCGTCCGGCCTGTGGATAGGTTATCCACAATATCCAGCAACCGGTAAGTGCCAGGCGGCAGTGACTGCACCGCCTGCGGCTGACAGGTAAAGGACAGGAGCTGAGAGTTCACATCAGGCCGGTTCTGCACCACTGCCAGCAGTGCCTCGTTATAGGCGTCCAGCAGGTTGGTGTTAGTCCAGCGAATGGCTGCCCCGTCCTGTAGCAGGTCACGAACCCGCTGTATGATGTCCACCACCTTCATTAGAGTGGCGTCCCATCTTGCTGACAGGGGGTCAGGTCCACGCCGAGTCGTTTCTTCAGCCCATCGTGATACATCACCACGGACTTAGTGTTCTGGTTGAATACCCACCGGATCACGGCTTTCGGGTTATTCGGTTCACTGTCCGGTTCGGGGGTGTCGTCGTTCAGGGTCTGCTGGTTACCGGCAATCAATCCCCTGATCTCGGCCTTCAGCTCGTCCAGTTTCTTCCGCTTGTCCAGGTCAACGCCGAACATTTCCTGCGCAAAGGTTTCCAGTTCGTCCTTGCTGCGGCAGGTATCGAGATTAAATGCCATTTTTTCAGCTCCTCTGAAAAAACGCTTCCCGCTGCCCGCGCCCCGCAAAAGCACCACGAATGGAGTCTTGTACGGGTAGCGGGAGGCGGAAAGCGGTGGTTTAAGACTTCTTGGCCGCCAGCAGAACGCCAGCTTCCGGCTTCAGCACTTTGTAACCGTAGACTTGCAGTCCACGATGGCCGATACCGAAATGCTTCTCCAGCGTCAGCGATTCATGCTTGATGAACTGGCTGGCAAAACCGGTGAAGTCCTTAGTGCCTGCCATGCACTGGGTCACCCCGGTGGCAACGGCAAGGTTGTTGCTGCAATACAGCGTGAAGCGGTCGATCATGCCGAGGCGACCGTTGCGCATGATGGAAGTCCCGTCACCGGCCAGGGAAGCGTCTTTCAGCTCCGACTTCTTGATCATGCCGCACATCCATGGCGGCAGAACCAGCCAGCGGCCAGACTCCGGCACGTTCTTCTCATCAAGCAACGTGCCCATGTCCACGATGTAGTCCAGCACGTTGGTCTTATCAACCACCACGCCAGTACCACCGCCGTCAATCTTGTTGTCGGCGTGGACATCGGTGTAGATATTGCCCAGCACGTCACCGTCTACAGCGATCTTCATGCCCTCGGCAGCATCGGCGGCAGACTCATTGACCAGCGCAATGTCGGCCTGTGCAGTCTGGATGTAGTCATCAATAAAACCGTAATACTTGGTCTTGTCGATGGGCAGTTCCGTGGTGGCCGGTTCCAGGTCCTGGTACACAACGCCGGTCGCCCGGTCGTAGTCACCGATGGTGATGTCCGGGCGGGTACGGATAACGACCTTCGAGCCTTCGCTTTGAATCTCGCCTTCCCAGTTGGTGTTACAGATGGCGGCCAATACGGTGCTCTTGTAGAACTTCGCATTGAGCTTTTTGGAATAGACAACGCTCAGGGCGTTGGCCATGTTCCCCGTAGGGAAAGGTAAAACAATATAATTTACTCAATACCGCTTTATTGATACGTTAAAAAATAAATTAGAGGTCTGTATGGAACAACAAATACAATGTTATTCATATAACAGGATATCAACCATTGGCGTGCAAAAAAGGGGTGATGGTATCCCAAGGCAGTTGCGTCTGAGCCATGAATTTGCTGAACAAAAAGGCTGGATAATGAATACCGATTTCAGCCTGATTGATATTGGCAAATCGGCGTACCATGGCAGGAATCTTGATGATAATGCTGCCCTTGGTCAATTCATTCATGCCCTGGAAAATGGATTAATTCAAAAGCCAGCCGTTCTGTTGATTGAAAGTCTGGATCGACTGAGCCGGGAGCGAATACCAAAAGCATTACAGCTTTTCCTGACCATCATTAACTATGGCGTTTCTATTTGTACTCATTTTGATGGTCAGATTTTTAGCGAAGATCGAGTACAAACCGATCCCTCTCCGTTAATGCTGGCAATTTGTATTATGGCCAGAGCCCACGAAGAAAGTGCAACCAAGTCAAGGCGTAAAAAAGAGAGCTGGAAGAAGGCAAGAGAAAAAATTAAAAACGGTATCATTGCTCATAAAGAGATCTATCCAAAATGGATTGATATATCCAGTGGCAAGCCGGTGCTTGATAAACAGGCGGCTGCTGTCATTAAGGATATTTATGACTGCTGTATCAACCGGGATATGGGCTACACACAGATCGCAAAGTATGTGATGGATAATAATCTGGCTGAAGTCATAAAAAAGCCTGGCAGGCACAAAGATAAAACCACGACAGTATCGGGTACATTCATTAATCGCCTTTTCCATGGAAAGCAGGTACTCGGCATCTATGAGCCGAGGCAGCGGATTATGGTTGATGGACGAGAAAGAAAAATTAAAACAGGGGAGGAAATTAAAGCCTATCCTCCCGTGATTTCAGAAAAGCTTTATTATCAGGCTAAAGCCGCCATTGAACACAGGAAAGAACGGAACCGTGGCAGACCTTCAACATCTAACCCGAATTTCTTCCGGGGGCTTATGCGCTGCGGAAGCTGTAACGGTCCATTCAGAATGTCAAACTCTAACCAGACCGGAAGGTATGAATGTCACAACCGGTATGTTCATTACAACGGATGTTCGGAGCCAAGCTATTACAGTGATCCGATACAAAGGTGTCTGGTGTATGCCATCAGCCATATTGATAAGGATGATATTTTAGAAAAAACCTCAAACCAGAGGAAAAACAAGATTATAAATGATATTCAGCGAGTGAAAGCTGAAATACAGGATAAGCAGAAAAGGATTGATAATCTGGCGGAACTGATCGAGGCCGGGTCAAAAACGGGAGTTTCCCGAATGGTTGAGCTTGAAAATGAAATCAGCAAGCTCACTAAACTTATTCACTCATGGGAACATGACTTGAAGTTTATACTGTCACCCTCCATGGGGGCGGGAATTGAACAGATCAATAACTTCCACAGTAAATTCTCTATTGGTAAAGCATCAAAGGAAGACCTGATTCCATTCAATAACTCCGTCAGTAAAGTGGTGGACAAAATTACAATAACGGCTGGTAAAAATAAAAACGACAAATGTGTTTTAAAAATTCATTTGTATACAGGTGCAACCTTCAAAGCCGCTATGCATAATGACTTGAGTTGCACCGTCTATAGAGGTGGGAAAAAAATTGGTTTCCTTGAACCTGAGGACACAGAGTAAATAGTTACTCTGCACCTTTATTCTCCGTCCATTCTTGCATGAGCTTTTGCAGTATCTTTGATCCTGAAGTTTTCTTCTGTTTGGCAAGCGCCAAAAAACGATCAAGCAAAGGCTCACTAATGTCTACCGAGTAAATGATTTTGTGGTTCTTCTGACTTTCGTTGTTTACCTGCTTCCTATCCATATCCCTATCTCCCCTTGATAACAAGCTTCAGATTCAGCGGCAACATAAGTTGAAATTCCTTCAGGAGTTCTTCTGCTTCGATGGCCAGCTCTAGCTTTTCCTGCTTCCTTGCGTTCAGGCTTTTGCCAGCTTCGGTGCCTTTGGCCTTTGAAATTCGATCCCGAACAACCAGATCATTCATTCGCTCCAGAGGGCTTACGGCTTGGAGATTACCTGAGAAATACTGATCAAGAATGGTATAAACACCTACTTCGAAATCGGGATCAATCCAGCCTGCATACTTATAGGCCAGCAGTTTGTTAGCCCAAGTACCAGATGCCTTGCCACCTTTAACGGTTTTCAATACCGGATATCCGGTATTGGCCTCAAGGGACTTGATGAATCCACGAGTTGAGTCATTGACGATGAACTTTCCCGCTTGATGTTTTGATCGCCCTCCACTGGCCTTCCACATATCAGTCAGGCAGATAAGTCCGTCTTCATTGATCCTTACTTTTTGTCCACAAAGCAAAACGTAATTGTTAGTCATAGCTTCCACCCTAAAAATCAATATCCGAATCAAAAGTGTCAAAGTGTCCAGCCTCAAAGGCGTCATTCTGGATTGGCCTGCCCTCGGGGTTGTCGTTCCATTCGCTGGGGGTTCCTTCCTTGGTGGTAAAATCGTAAGCCCTGACCCGTTGCCAGCGACCATCCTGTATCACTTCTATCCGGCAGGGCTCACGCATATCCCGAACGTTGGTTAGGCGATCCAAAGCATCGTCGGTGAACTCAGGGCAGGATTCCTGGCTAAAGCGCTTCATCCACCAGATAACGGACTTTTGTCGTGCATAGCCACCATGCTCTATGCAGACCCATTCACGGACGGTTGAAAATCCACAGCGGTAAGTGACCTGAATGGAGGGTGGCTTGCCGTTTTTCTCGTGCCGGTTGTAAATGATTTCATCCACGTCCAACCATTCCGGCTCTATCTGGTTTGCCAGCAGGGCCGCCTTAGATGCTTCAGCCTCGTGCTTTTCTTTCTCCGGGAATTCATAGTTGCAGGCAGGGCATACCCGCAAACCGGCAAGAATCAGTTCAAAACATTCAGGGCACTCTTTAACCGGCGCTTCGCCCGTCCCCTTCCCGGCCTTGATATGGTCCACGGTAATTCTATCTATTGGTCCGTGGCGTTCGACGTTGCCTCCGTAGTCCAATACCAGACAGTCCGTTTTGCCCGTGGTGGGGCTAATTCGTAGCCCACGGCCAAGAATTTGAACGTAGAGGCCGGGAGACTTGGTGGCACGTAGCAACGCTATAAGGTCGGTTAGCGGGGCATCGAAGCCGGTGGTCAACACCCCTTGGCTCGTCAGGGCCTTGATCTTTCCGGCCTTGTAATCGGCCAATATCTGAGCCCGTTCGTCCTTCGGGGTATCTCCGGTGATGCACTCGGCCTCAATGCCTTCGTACACCAGTAATTCTTTAACTTGATGAGCGTGGGCCACGCTGACACAGAAGATTAACCATGCCTTGCGATCCTGACCGTATTCGATGATTTCATCCACGGCCTTTCCGGTGACGTCGTTTTTATTGACCGCTTCTTCCATATCGCTGGTAAGGTAGTCACCCTGCCGGGTTCTTACACCTGCGAGTTCGATCTTTTCCTTTCCCGCTTTAGAGCGAAGCGGTGAAAGAAAGCCATCGTCTATCAACCGTTGAATGTCTGTCTCGTAGACAATCTCATTAAAGAGCGGGTTCTTCCCCTCCGTCAGCAATCCCTGTTTCATTCGATAAGGCGTGGCGGTAAAACCGATTATTTTCAATGCCGGGTTTATTTCCCGGAGGGCTGTTATCAGCCTGAAATACATAGATTCCGAGTTAGCAGAGGAAATCAAGTGGCTCTCATCGACCAATAACAAATCAAAGTGGCCAAGCTGCTCTGCTCGTTTATGAACGCTCTGAATACTGGCAAACAACACCTGAGCGTCCGTATCTCTCGACTTCATAGAGGCCGAGTAAATACCAGTCGGAGCCTCTGGCCAGAGCGTGACGATCTTTTCATGGTTCTGCTCAATGATCTCTTTTACATGAGAGAGGATCAGGAACCGTTGGTCTGACCAGTGCTTTAGCACACCGTGGATAAAATCAGCAATAATGACCGACTTGCCACCACCAGTGCTGACACAGACCAACGGGTTACCATCGGAGGCGCTGAAGTATTGATAGATCGCATCAATGGCCTCCTGCTGATACCAGCGGAGTTCATAAGCCATTGGAGCCTCGCTTCATCTCTTCAATAATTTTG
>NZ_LUKQ02000254.1 GCF_001647025.1 Endozoicomonas atrinae | reverse complement strand
GACGGTGGCAAATTGTAAAAGTGCGGGTGATCTTATGGTTAATGTACGGAGGTGCAGGATATAAAAACTCCGGGCAGGAGTGAACCCCTGCTTTCTACTTATTGGTCAGTTATGACTCCCCACTGCTTACTATTCACACCAGCCTTCCCGTCTATTTTTCTTGCTCACCAGTATATGGGGCTATTTCAGGGGCGCTCACGGGGCGTTCTATAGCGGGGCTATACTAGCGGGGCGCTAGGCGGCTAGAGGGCGGGAGAGCGGGTATATAGCGGTTTGCGTATATAGGGAGATAGACTATATTTCAAAGACTTATATAGTAATTAAATTATACCATGAACCACCGTCCACAGATTGGTCAGGTTGTCGGTATTATTCAGGTAGGGTTCCGTGGTCATCACGTACTGGGTGCCGGTGGTGCCGGTTTCGTTACAGTAGCGACGGTAGGCCATCAGGTTGGCCAGCAGTTGTTCAGGGGTGAAGCCCCCTTGCCGAATCAGCTTCCGGTACTTGTTGAAGGTTTTCTGCTTGTAGCCCTTTTTGCCCTCACGTTTTGGGAAGTTCGTCCACCACTGCTCAAAGTCTGCTGACAGCTCATCCGGTTTTTCAGCGGGTTTCTGAGTCACCGGACCGGGTTGCTCAGTCGTGCTCCCCGCACTTGATGGCACTTCCCCCGTCCTGGGGGGCGTGCGGTCGTCAGACTGCACATATGTCTTGTAAATATTTCTCTTATTCTCTTCTTCTCTATTTCTCTTATTCTCTAGGCGAGATTCTGCCGAGCATTTTCCGAGCATCTCCCGAGCGGTTTTCAGTAAAACATCGGTTTGCTTCGACCCCCTGTAATCACTGGCTTTCGACACCGCCCGTTGAATAACGGAGGTCACTTCCGGCAGGTCTTCCAGTAGCGATTCGGGAAGCCTGACCAGCAGCTTCAGCCGGGCATCAATCTGAGTGATATTGTCCACGGGATTGTGTTCCATGAACTGGGGAATGCAGATGTAATGGCAATGCTCAGAGGCCAATAGGAAACCGCTCGTCGTTAGCTCGGTAATCGCTCGCTCAACGCTCGGCTCATCCCAGTTAAGGTCAGCGGCAATGTATCCTTTGGGCATCCTGAAGATACCAATCAGATTCCCGTGCCCTGTGGTCAGCAGATAAAGAGCCAGCAGCTTGGCCTTATCCGACAGCGACTGAATATCATCACTGATCCAAAACTGGCCGGAGACTTTTCCAAATCCTTTCATGGGCGTCTCCCATCAGCTGCAGCACCACCAAACCACCGGTTGGTCTTGCGCTTGACCTGCTCGTTCTTCTCCATCCAGTTGGTGATAAACCGCGTGAACCGTCCCTCACTACACCCCGGAAAACGATCCTTCATGTAGAGATAAGCACTGATCAGTTCCTGTTCTACATGGATGCTGGGATAGGTTTTCACCAGCTCATCGTAGATATCGTGGGTCATCTCAAAGTGAGGTTGATGCCCCCGAATAGGCCACGGAATGTCATACCAGGTCTCCGGTACACTCTCTTCACTCACCGTCGTGTTTTGACGTTCCTGGTTCATGCTGTGCCTCCTATGGCTTTCAGTGCCAGCCCGATGATCGGGGCGTCGGTATTCTGGATCACCACTTCCACGTCATTGCGAATCAGCACAGGCTGCCCCTGGGCATCGATCCGCAGCGCGATGGGAGAATGGTCGGGACGTGGGTAAGCCGTGTCCCGGGGAATAATGTCCGGTGCGTTTTCCGTTAATGGTTCAGGGACAGCCACCACAGCTCGGTCATCCAGCTGATCCGCATCACAGCCAATCACTTCAAGGATCGAATCCAGCCGATGCAGCAAAACCTTAACGGCACGATCCAGATACTGTTGGTGGTATGCGTCCGGTGCCACGTTCAGCTGGGGCCACTTCACGCCCAGCAGGTGGCAGATACGGATGCGATGCAGGTCCATACTGATGTGTCCCGCTTCGATTTTTCCGTACTGTGAACTGGAGGTACCGATGAGAAACCCCATCTGGGTCTGGGTGAGGCTGGCGGATTCCCGGGTTCTGTAGAGGTTTTCCCAGGGTTTATTGTCAGGCAGTTCCATGATCAACCTTCCATTTTGTAATTATTTATCGATCTAAAACTAACTTTTGTTAGTCTTGCACTTAACAATAACCAGCTTCATTAATTTTTGTAAAGCCTTAATTCAACAGATCGCTTTATGAAGGGATTCTCAAAGTCCGCATCTGTGATAAATTTTCACCAAACATGGAATAACGAAACGGTGGGAATAACGTGTCAACACACTGGACAGATCGCGTAAAACAGAAAGCCAAAGCGTTGAAATTGACAGACGCCCAGATCGCCCGGGAGATTGGCTGCAGCTCTGCCCTGTACAGTATGTGGATGAATAAGGGCCGAAACCCCAAACTGGAAAAGAAGATGGCCATCGCCAAGGTACTGGATGTCAGCGTTCACTGGCTGGATACCGGTGAAGAAGAACCTGATCCCAACGCACTGCCGGTCATCAGTCTTGACGATATCAATGCCTTTTACGAAGAGATTAACGACAAACAGAAAGCCATTCAGAAAGATTCCGGTGTTCGTTTTATTCAGTCGGATCGTGAGAGTTTTCTGATCCGGCTGGACAATGACTCAATGATCGATCCGACCAATGCGGAGAAAGTACACATACCCACTGGCAGCACAGTGCAAATCGATCAGGAGATGGAACCCACACCCGGCAAAATCGTACTCATTGAACTGGATGGACAGATGCTGCTGCGGGTCTGGCAACGGCTGGGAGCCAATCAACATGTGTTTAAAGTGATTAACCCCCTCTATACAGAGTTGAAAATCACCTACACCGGCGATTTCAAGGAGCTGTACAAAGGCACTGCCGTTGGATTCAGTTGCCCGTTATAACGGCGGTTCAGCAAGTAAACCTTCGGGCTACTGATCCCCTGTATCGTCAGTAGCCATTCACGCCCCACCTTCCCCAACCAACCTCTCAATCCCAATATTTTAAATATTGTAAAGACACTCTCACGTTGTTGTGAATTCGAGAATGGTACATCCAAACCCTGACTGGCTGATCTTTGGCTCACCGGTCTCTACCTATCTGCTCTGCAATTCCTGTATGACATTTGAATAATAGAAAAATCCAATCGTTAATTTAAAGGCGATTAAAAAATAACATCTAACTAACATTTGTTATGTCTGTCTAATTTTATATATAACTTTTGTTATCTACCTATTAACAATAAAAAGGAGCCTTCATGGACGTCGTTTCCCGCGACCTCAATCGGCATCTCAACGCCATTGATGCCCAGCAAGCCCTCGAAGACACCATCGAATCCCGACTTGAGCACATCGAGTCCGACTTTCAGCAACGGCTTGAACAGCAGCAACCCATCGCCATCAGCGGCTTAGGTGTCATGCACCTGATCGACTTCCTGAAGTTTCTCACACTGGAAGAGTACCACCCCATGCAGGGGTATCGCTGGTTGGCTGTTAAACAACTGGCTCACGACTGCAACGACGAACACGCCCGGCTCTCCGCTTGGGACATTATCAACTATGCCAGCAAGCGAGGCTACTGCCGTGTTTAACCAACAGTGTGAAGACAGCCCACTGGAGAGCTGTATCGAAGACGGGATCACTGAATGGCTGGAGTTCAATAGCTTCTCCTACAACCTGACCCACATGAACAATCTGATCCGTCGTCTGACTGAAGTACTGAGTATTCGCACCCACCCTGACAGCCTGAAAGAACTGATCCAGGGAGAAGTGACCCCATGGCGTGAAGAGCGGGCAATGAACTGCACACTCACCGATTACAACAACCTGATCAGTGACCTCGAAGACCGACTGTCGGCTCTGCAGCAGCGGATCAATCACGATAAGGAGCGACAACGTGCCTGCTAAAAAGAAAGAACAGACGATGATCACCCGTGAAGCCGAACCGTTGGTGACGCCGGATGCCACGACCTTCACCGAAATGGGCCAGCTGCTTAACAGGGCACTGGAAAAAGGCTCGGATATAGCAACCCTGGAACGGGTGATGACACTCTACGAACAGGGTCAGGAAGGCCTGGCAAGGCAGCAGTTCAACCACGCCTTTGCCGCCTTTCAAAAAGAACTGCCGGTGGTCAAAAAGAGCAAAACGGCCAGCTTCACCACCAGTAAAGGCGGCACGATGTCCTATCGCTATGCCTCCATGGATGACGTGGTGCAGGCGGTCCAGCCGGTGCTGCATAAGGTGGGGCTCAGTTACTGGTTTGAACAGTCGCAGAAAGAGGTGCAGAAACATAAGGAAATAGAACGGCAACCCGGCGTCGTGGAAACACGACCAGTGACCGTTACCGTGATCTCGATTACCTGCCATCTGGGCCACGTATCCGGCCACTCCATCAGCAATACCGTTTCCGGCCCGATGGACAGCAGCGGCAAGAAAAACCCGATCCAGCAAATGTCATCGGCCGTCACCTATCTGCGTCGTATTGCCCTGGTGGGCATCCTCGGCGTGGCCTGCACCGATGAGGACGTGGATGGTTACTCCCCGGATATCAAAACGGAAGAAGAGGACAAACCATCAGCCTATCCCGATGGAGACTTCCAACTGAACCTGCCGGACTGGACTGCACGAATCGAGTCCGGCCGCAACACCGTGCAGGACATCATCATCAGCATGAACAGCAAGGCTCCCGCTACGCCCCAACAGGTCAAACACCTGCAATCCATCCATAGAAAGGGTCATTAAATGCAACTGATCGATATACAACAGGGTTCGACTGAATGGCTGGCTTTCCGGCTGGGACATTTCACCGCCAGTGAAGCACCGGCCATGATGGGCGACAGCCCCTATACCAAACGGATTGAGCTGCTTTATCAGAAAGCCACCGGCTACCGTCCCGTCGTCACCCCATATCAGCAGAAGAAATTTGATCAGGGGCATGCGGCTGAAGCCAAAGCCCGCCCCCTGGTTGAACGTCGTGAAGGACAGGAGCTGTTTCCGGTTACCGGCATTCGCACGGTGCACGGACTGCCCCTGCTGGCCAGTTTTGATGGACTGAATCTGGATAAAACCCTGGTCTTCGAACACAAGCTCTGGAACAACAAGCTGATTGCCCAAATTGAGGGGGAAGGACTGGAGCCGGTTTACTACTGGCAGCTGGAACACCAGTTATTGGTGGCTGAACAAGCCGAACGAGCCCTGTTGGTCTGCTCCGACGGTACGGCGGACAACTTCCGCACGGTCTACTACGAATCACAGGAGGATCGGCGTGCCGCCCTGATCTCTGGCTGGCAGCAATTCCAGGCGGACCTTGAGCAATACCAGCGTGAGCTGGCATCGGGAAAGACCCAGTCCCCTTATCAGGAGGCCGTTAACCGCAACGACGCCACGTTCCGCCATGCCGAACAGGAATACCTTCAGGCCATGAGCCAGAAGAAAACCGCTGAGGCCGAGCTGGAAAAAGCCAGAGAGACCCTGATCAACCTGACCGGCGGGCTGAAAACCAAAGGCGAAAAACTGCAACTCTATCCCACCCACAAAGAGGGCTCCATTAAATGGAAAGCCGCGTTTAAAGCGATGCTGCCAGAAGCCTCAGCCAAAGACCTGGAACCCTTTCGAGGCGGAGAGTCCATCACATGGACGGTCAAAACGTTGTAGGGGAACCGCCCCCCCAGCAAAAGACTCCAACCTGTGGATAACCCATGCCGGTACGTTCGTGATTAATACCCGGGTACCGGCTAACCAATAACAACATCAGGAGATACCACCATGGCCAGAGGCGTCAATAAAGTCATTCTTGTGGGTAATGTCGGGCAGGACCCCGTCGTTCGATACACCCCCGGAGGTGATGCCATAGCGAATATCAGCCTCGCTACCTCGGAAAAGTGGAAAGACCAGCAGGGTCAACAGCAGGAACGAACCGAATGGCACCGCATTGTTGTCTTCGGCAAACTGGCAGAGATTGCCCAGCAGTTGGTGCGCAAAGGCAGCAAGCTCTACATCGAGGGCAAGCTCCAGACCCGGAAATGGCAGGACAACAACGGACAGGATCGCTACATCACCGAAATCATCATCAATGGTTTTAACGGACAGATGCAGATTCTGGACAAGTTGAACGACCAGCCTGCACAGCACTATCCACAGCAACCGCAGCAACCGCAGCAACAGAACCCGGTATCACCGCCCCAGTCTCAACAGCCGCAGCAGAGCCCATACCCGAACGCCCTCACAGGGCAGCCTGCCCAGCCAGCGGGCGGTTATGACGACTTTGATGATTCGATTCCTTTCTGAAAATGGAGTACATGATGAATCGGTTACATGAAGACGACCTGGCTCTGGCTATCGAAATACAACAAAACATCGCTGCTGGCATCAACACGCAAAAAGAGAAAGCTGAGCTGGCTAAAAAAATCAGGATTGCCGCCAGGATTGGTGACGAGATGGAGGGCCAGCAATTAGATGCTGAAAGCATACTGGTTGAAATGACAGCACTGATTGTGGCAATTACCGTTGGCTTACAAAGTCCATATGCTCGTGATCAGGCCATGCTGGTGACTGCCCTGATTCTTCAGCGCATTCGTGAAAATGACACGAATTTGATTGGCCACGTTCAACTGACCACACACTGAATCAAAGTATATCTCAACTGGTTACTAGAGAGATTCGTGCGATGAACAGTAGATATCGAGAAGGGTTAGAGGGTTTAAAACAGACCTTGTTGGACGTTATTTCTCACATATTGAACAACAACCGCCTATTCAATCTGATGAATTGTCTTGCACTCAACTGCAGCATGTTTAGATTTTAGTCACGAGGGGGGGGGTAAACATGGAAGAACTTATTTCCCAGCCTGTCCTGATGGAGTGGGTAGGTATTAAGCAGAAAACCGCTCTGATTAAATGGATGATCAAAAACCGGATACCCTTTTTCTATACACGAAAAGGCGAGGTAGTAACTACTTACGCCGCCATTAATCAGCCATTGATCGGCAACGAGTCACAACAGAAAGAACAACCTCTCAGGTTTCTCTAGGAGCTGTACTGATGGGCAGACAACGAAAAGAAGAAAATTCGCAACTCCCCCAAGGGGTTTACCGAAACAAAGGGCGTTACATCTATCGCCCCTACCACGGCCGTGTCGGCAAAAAATCCATCTTTGGCAATGACATTGTGCTTGGCCCAGATACCATGCCCATGTCCAAGCTCTACATGGCCGTTGAAAGCATGGAGCAGTCCACAGACCAGACTTTACAATGGCTATTAATCGAATACAGACAATCTAAAAAATTTCGCTCTATGGGGCAGGACTGGCAATACACCAAAGAAGGGAATGTAATTTAAATTGTGTAAACGCTTGTCGTTAATACTCCAAAATGGAGAATAACAATGAGCGTTGAAATCAACGAAAAACTGGTAGATCAAATAGCCAGTCAGATTAAAACTCAGGATGATC
>NZ_LUKQ02000253.1 GCF_001647025.1 Endozoicomonas atrinae | reverse complement strand
ACTATGAAGATATTATCAATAAATGCTGTGAGGCATGGAATGAATTACTTTCTGAAGTTGGCCGATTGAAAAGTCTATGCTCCCGTTCATGGGCTGTTATTTCATAATTTAAAAATGGAATTGGTATTACTCTATGTTTGATCAGTGCTTCCTGGTTCAGAATTTTCTGAGCCTGTTTGAGGTGAGGAATATCGAGCATCTTTCCAGCCAGGCTGACGGTGCCTGCACCGCCGGACTCTGAAAAGGTCTGAACCACTTGTTGTGCATAACGAATTTCTTCCTCTGAGGGCGTGAAACACTCGTTGATGATGGCTACCTGAGCAGGGTGAATAGCGATCTTCCCGGAAAAGCCCTCTTTGCGTGAATGCAGGCACTGTTGACGAAGCTGGTCAGAATTTTTGAAGTCCTGGCAGATGCCGTCCACAGCCTGCATGTTTCCCGCAGCAGCAACCACCAGACAGTTGGCCCGGTTTATCTGGTGAATCAGGAAGTAATTGCCCGCTTCATCCTGGTTAGTGGTGGCTCCCAGATCAGTTGACATATCTTCTGCTCCCCAGGTCATGGCCGCCAGACGTGGGCTGGCATCAGGAAACTGGTGCTGGTTCAGCGTGCCCAGTGCTGATTCTGCCACGCTCATCAGGCGGGTAGAGCCGGGAGTGATATCGTTCTGCACTTCCAGTGCTGTCAGGTAGTTGGCGACTGTCTTAAAGTCTTCATGGCTGGATGGTTTTGGCAGGAAAATGCCATAGGGTTTTCCTGCCATCACAGCCACTAGGTCTTTAATCAGGTGTTCTGTGGACAGAGCATTAACCCTGACCCACAGGGTGGCTGTCGATGTTTCACTGTAGGTCTTCAGATAGTCTGTGACGATAGCCCTTGCAGCTGACTTATGCGCTTCAGTGACCGAGTCTTCAAGGCAGAGAATCAGTGCATCAGCATCCGTGCCCTGTGATTTTGCAAGTTTTTTCTCACTGTCCCCCGGAACAAACAGATAGGATCGTGCCAGCATCAGCTCTGTTTCTCCGGAGTGTTTCTGGATACGTTAGCCTGTTTATGCAGCAGGGCAATGCGGATAATGGAGCAGACCAGCTCTTCGCGCTGGTTATAAACACCGTGCTCAAAGGTCACAATGCCGGCATTGGGGCGGGATTTGCTCTCGCGCTTTTCCTTAATCCGGGTTTCGACTCTCAGGGTATCGTTGATAAATACCGGTTTTGGAAACCTCATCTCCCCAAAGCCAAGGTTGGCCACCAGCGTTCCCAGTGTGGTGTCTTCCACCGAGACACCACAGGCAAAGGAAACGGTATACATGCTATTGAATACCCGTTGGCCAAACTCGGTGTTTTTGGCGTACTCCTCATCCAGGTGCAACGGCTGAGGGTTGTGAGTAATTGAGCAGAACAGCACATTATCCGCTTCGGTAACGGTCCGAGTCAGGTTGTGCCTGATGGTTTGTCCTACTTCGCATTGGTCAAAATAAATTCCTGGCATTGCTTATTCTCTTTTTTTTATTTTTCTCTAAGTGCCCTAAACGGCTTCCTGATGGATTGAGCTGGCCAGCTGAATGAAAAAATCCATGGCAGAAGGATTGGCGCAGGCGCCCAAGTTGACGGCCTTCTCCAGGGGGATGCCAGACAGAAGTTTCTTGACCGGTATTTCCTGTTTTTTTCCGGAGAGTGTGTAGGGCACCGCATCAATGACATACACCTTGTCGGGTATATGTCGTGGTGAGCAGTTCTCGGAAAGATTCTGCCTTATCGCAGAAACCAGGCGGTCATCCAGCTGCCGCTTTTCATCCAGCACAATAAATATGGGCATGAATGATTGAGCGCTTTCCAGCTCAAGGTTGATGATCAGGCTGTCTTTAATTCCTTCAATGCTTTCAACGTTTCGATAGATTTCAGAAGTACCTATTCGGATGCCATGGCGGTTCAGGGTTGAGTCACTGCGACCGGAGATATAACTGCCACCCCGCTGATTAAAAATAATCTGATCACCCTGGCGCCAGACCTCGGGCCAGGGCTCAAAGTAGCTGCTTGAATAGCGGTGATTATCAGTATCGTTCCAGAAATAAAGGGGCATGGACGGCATGGGTTGTTTAATGACCAGCTCACCATATTCACCAACAACCTGCTGCCCATTCTCATTCCAGGCGCAGGCATCGACCCCCAGGCAGGGAGCCTGAATTTCACCTGCATACACCGGCTCCGTCGGGACGCCGCCAACAAAAGCCGTGGCTACATCGGTACCACCACTCATGGAGACAATATGGAGATCCTTGTGCAGATGCTGGTAGAACCAGGCAAAGTTTTCCGGTGAAACCGGCGAGCCGCCCATGGCAATGGTGTCGACTTTGCCCAGGTTATACTGGCCTTTGGGGGAATACCCAAGTTTGATCAGATTGTTGATATACGTCGGACTGATGCCGAAATAGGTAATACCAAACCGCTCGGTCATATCCCATAGCCGGTCTGTCGAGGGCCAGGTTGGGCAGCCGTCGTACACCACCAGGGCACTGCCACTGGCAAATCCACCAATCAGCATGTTGAACATGGCCCAGCCTGTGGTGGTAAAGAAAAACTTTACCGACTCCGGTGTCAGGTTGTCGTGCAGCCAGGCAAACTTAATCAGTTCCAGAAGAACGCCACCCTGGCTGTGTACGATACCTTTCGGCATGCCTGTGGTGCCAGAGGTGTACATAATCCACAGTGGGTGTTCAAAGGGAACCTGTTCAAATTCAAAGCTCTGATAGCTGGCTTTATTGTTAAGGGCAGATTGCCAGCTGGTGATCTGAATGTGGGGCTGGGATTTTGGTGGCTTTGGGTTGTTGTGATCCAGCCAGGGCAGATGAATCACCTGTTTCAGGTCCGGTAATGCAGCAATAATCTGATCGACTTCTGAAGAGCGGTCAAAGGCTTTACCGTTGTATTGATAACTGGTCATGGTGATCAACAGTTTCGGGTTGATCTGACTGAAACGCTCCAGGACACTCTTTGCGCCAAAGTCTGGCGAACAGCTGGACCAGATGGCGCCGACACTGATACAGGTAAACAGGGCGACGATGGACTCGATGGAGATTGGCATATAAGCCACCACCCGGTCACCCGGTTTAATACCCATTTTTCTCAATGAGGTGGCCAGTTTGCAGACCTGATCTCTCAGTTCAATCCAGTTGATCTCCCTGGGTTCAAAGCATTCGGATTCGGCAAAGATGGCGGTTCGGGTGAGAGGCCCCAATTCGCCGCGGGATAACAGATATTCCGCCATGTTCAGGTTGGAGCCCTGAAACCACCGACTGCCAGGCATAGTGGGGTTAGTCAAAGGAGATAGAGATTGGCTTTTGTCTGTTCGAGAGTTGAGTGAAGAGACGTGATAGCACCGACCGATGGCTTGCCAGAATTGGCCAACATCGTTAACTGACCATTGCCAGAGCTGTTGATAGTTTTCTATCTCCAGTCCGTAGTTCTGATTGAGCCATTGAATAAACTCGGTAATCCCTGCATTTGCCACTCTGTCTTTGGATGGGCTCCAAAGCAGATCACCAGCAGCTGTCTGCTCCATGCTATTCACCAACGATTATTTCCATATTTTTATTATTTTGAGTTTGGCTCAATTATAATCCTATAAGATGAGTTCTCGTCAATAACTATCAATGATTATTGATGCTTGGTGTTTTCTGTTTCGAGCAAATCAGCTGTTATGCAATGAAAGTAGTGGTTGTTTTTTTATTGAGTCTTGCTCATTATTGTTTTTCAAGATGACTCTGTCGACAGAAATAATAAGAAAGTAACCATGACCGCCAGAAATTCTGAGAATCCAGATACCGGACCACACTTCAAAAAAGTGCTTATAGCCAACCGTGGAGAGATTGCGCTCCGGGTTCTTGAGGCGCTTCATTCACTGGATATCCCTTCAGTGGCGATTTATCACTACGTTGATCGAAAGTCTCCCGTCGTGCAGATGGCTGATGAAGCCGTGGAAATTGTTGGTGAGAGCCCCAGTGGTGCCCATCTTGATATCAAACAGATTATTGCCATTTGTGAACAACTGGGCGTAGATGCAGTGCATCCCTGTTATGGCTTCCTTTCAGAAAATGCCGGCTTTGCCCGGGCGCTGGAGGACAAGGGCATTACGTTTATTGGGCCGTCACCAGAAGTGATCGAGTTGATGGGGGATAAAATTACTTCACGGGAGTTTGTGGCATCACAGAAGGTTCCCGTTCCACCATCCATCACCCTGTCTGCGGGTGATCCCGGGTTTATGCAGTCCGTTATTGACCTGGGGTTTCCCCTGGTAGTGAAAGCCTCCGCTGGTGGTGGCGGTAAGGGAATGAGTATCGTCAACAGTAAGGAAGAGCTGGAAAGTACGCTTCGTGTCGCCAGCTCTGAAGCTGAGAAGTACTTTGGCGATGACCGGGTTTACATCGAACGTTATTTTCCCAGTGCACGGCACATTGAAGTCCAGGTGCTTGGGGATGGGCAGCAGGTTATCCACCTGGGTGAGCGCGAGTGCTCCATCCAGAGGCGCTTTCAGAAGATCGTTGAAGAGTCTCCTTCACCGGCTTTCTCGGAAGAGCAAGCAGGTGAGAAAGGGGTAAAGCAACGGGAGTCAATCTGTCAGGCTGCTGTAGCCATTGCCAGCGCTGCTCACTACACCAGTGCTGGAACCGTAGAGTTTCTTTATACGCCGGAAGGTGAATATTTCTTTCTGGAAATGAATACCCGTATTCAGGTAGAGCATCCGGTTACCGAGATGGTTTATGACGTTGATCTGGTAAAAGAGCAGATCCGGATTGCTGCAGGCCACCCCATGTCGTTAACTCAGGAAGCAGTGACACCGGTGGGGCATGCCATCGAGTGCCGCCTCTGTGCTGAAGATGCCTTTAATGGCTTTATGCCGGCAACGGGTAAGGTATTACTGTTGAAATCGCCCTCAGGAGAGGGAGTACGTTTTGACAGTGGGTTATATCAGGGGCAGGAAATCACCACCGCTTTTGATCCCATGCTGGCCAAACTGGTGGTACATGCCGGCAGCAGGGCAGACGCTATTGGCAGAATGGTTCAGGCTCTGCGTGAGCTGGTCCTGCTCGGCATAGATACTAATAATGAATATCTGACCCGAATTCTTGAGCACTCCGCCTTTGCTTCCGGAGAGTTTGATACGGCGTTTGTTGAGCGTTATGCGGATGATCTGGTTACCCGTCATCCGGACAAGGGGTTGCTGGATGCACTGCTGATCGCCGGGATGCTGTCTGACCGGAATATCCAGCGGCTGGAGGAGGCTACTCCGCAACCTTATGATGCGATTGGTTACTGGAGGAACTGATGCAGCCCAAATATCGACTGGCAGACCGCCAGTATGTTGTGTCACCACTGCGCCGGACACCAAACAGAATCATCGAAATTTCTGATAGTCAGAGCAGAAACCGTCGGGTCAGTGCAGATATTCGCTGGTTTGATCATGTTCATGGTGAACTTTCCATTAATGGAGTTGTACGACAGTTTTACGCTGTTCAGGACGATCAAACCATTCATCTTCACATGGATGGTAAGGTCTGGCAGCTGGAAGCGGTTGATGCGTTTTCTGACGCAGCTGGAGTGTCAGGTCAGGCTCAATCTGGACAGGTAAAAGCACCAATGCCAGGTGTCGTTCTGGAGATCACTGTCAGAGAGGGCGATCTTGTTGAAGAAGGTCAGGTGCTGATGCTGATTGAAAGCATGAAACTGCAAATGGAAGTAAAAGCAGGCCGTGCTGGAGTTGTTCAGTCTCTGGGGGTTGAGAGTGCAGGTGCCAGTTTTGATAAAGGGGCGGTTCTGGCCAATATCCAATCAGCTGAGCGGCAGGAGCCTGCGAACAGGGAAGCAGTATCATGAGAAGAATTGATTCAAGGCTGGACACTAATTCTGAAGAGTTCCAAAGGTATCGAGCTCATAACAGAAAGCTGGTGTCCGGTTTTCAAAAAGCGCAGGAAGAGGCTCGGTTCAAACGCCCGCAGCGTGATGTTGAACGTCTGCAGAAACAGAATAAGATGATGCCCAGGGAGCGGCTTGAGTTGCTTCTTGATCCGGGGACTCCCTTTCTGGAATTCTCCTCCCTGGCGGGCAATATGGCTTATGACGGCAGCGCCCCTTCTGCCAGCTGTATCACCGGTATTGGTATTGTGGGTGGCCGGGAAGTGGTGATCAATGCCAGTGACAGCTCCGTTAAAGGTGGTGCATGGTACCCACTCTCGGTGAAAAAAATTATCCGTGCCCTGGATATTGCCATTGAGAACCATCTGCCGGTTATTCATATGTGTGACAGTGCTGGTGGGTTCTTGCCGCTGCAGTCCGAGCTGTTTGGTGACAAATACATGGCGGGCCGGATTTTCCGGAATCAGACGCAGCTTTCCAAGATGGGATGCAAGCAGCTATCACTGGTATTCGGACATTGTACGGCAGGTGGAGCTTATATTCCGGCACTTTCCGATTACTCGGTCATTGTTTAAGGGACCGGTGCGGTGTTCCTGGGTGGGCCTCCGCTGGTTAAGGCGGCAACGGGAGAAGAGGTGTCTGTTGATGAGCTGGGTGGTGCCCGGATGCATACCTCGGTTTCAGGAACCTGTGATTACTTTGCCAGTAATGAAAAAGAGGCGATAGCTATTGGCAGGGAAATCGTTACGCAGTGGGATCAGAAACCAAAGTTTTCCGTTCAGCGTGAAACCCCGGAAGATCCCTGGTATGACCCTGAAGAGCTTTATGGAATTATTCCGGACGATATCCGCAAACCATTTGATATGCGGGAAGTCATTGCCCGGCTGGTGGATGGCAGCCGTTTTTCTGAATATCAGCCCGGTTATGGTGAGACCATGATCTGTGGGTTTGCCAATATCTGGGGTTACAAGGTCGGGATTCTGGGCAATAACGGCGTACTGTTTAACGACAGCTCTCTGAAAGCAGCGCATTTTATGGAGCTGTGCAACCAGAATAAGACACCGCTTGTGTTTCTCCAGAATATTACTGGCTACATGGTCGGAAAAGATTATGAGCAGCGGGGAATTACCAAAGATGGCGCCAAGATGATTATGGTTCAGGCCTGTTCAGAAGTTCCCAAATTTACCATTATGACCAATGGGTCGTTTGGCGCAGGGAATTATGGCATGTGCGGCAGAGCTTTTGATGCCCGGACCCTGTTCAGCTGGCCAAACAGCCAGATCTCGGTGATGGGCTCTGACCAGGCAGCAAACACTCTGGTAACCATCAAGCTTGCCCAGTTAAAGCGTCAGGGAATTGAGCCGGATGAGAAAGAGCTGGCGGAGATTCGGGCAGATGTTCTGGGCAATTTCGAAAACCAGACCAGTGCTTATTATACCAATCGCATTTTCTAAATCCTTAAGCTGCCGCCAACTATGCTTAGGCATCATTACCATGCATTATCTAGAACAGATGTCTCGTCGACCACAGCTACCCGAAGGTTTTAATGATGTTGATTTTC
>NZ_LUKQ02000252.1 GCF_001647025.1 Endozoicomonas atrinae | reverse complement strand
GCGTCATTCGTAAGGCGATCAAGAACCGGAAGATTTTTCGGACTGATGAGTCAGTCATGAAGGTAATCTATCTGGCCATGGAAAAAGCTTCCGAGAAATGGACCATGCCGATCAGGAACTGGAAAGCAGCCATGAACCGGTTTGAAATTATGTTTCCTGACCGGTTCAAGGAGTAATAGTTTTGGTGGCGTTTACACAGAATTATTTACAGGCTCAATCGTAAATTAAAAACTACGTTTTTCACGTACTCTTGGAAGACACTTGAAACTCTGGTTTATACAGATGACAAGCTGATTTGCGATGCACCTACCTGTGGTTGCTTACGCCATACGTATTTTCATAGAAAGCATGGTCAGCTTCTTTTAGGGAAATCATCTTGTGAGAGTTATGGCAGCGCATACTTTAAGAGTTTAGGTTAGTGGCAACCGAAAACTCACTATCACCAACTTATGAGCCAGTAATTAGTAAGGCATCTTGTGATACCTCTGGTAAATTCTATACTGGCTCTCCCTTTAGTAGTTCTAGTTGATTTACTATGAAATTCAAGACTTATAAGTTTCTTTGCGAAACTTGGATGAAAAAACATCGCAAAGGTTGGAAAACACCTAAGCCAAAGAATCAAAAGCAGCAAGCGGAGTTGCTGAATAAAACCCTGACAGAAGTAAGTCGTCAGCTACCAACGGAATTCAACGAAGGGAGAGATCAAGTACTGCATGAGCTTTTATGGAAACAGTCGCCTGATAAAGTAGCTATTTTTCCCACTGTTGAGACGATTAAAGCGTTGCAACAAGCTCAATATGAAGTTGACGGTATCCACTTTGAGATGCCCGCATCATCGTTTCTGCTTATGATTCCAGAGGGAGTGCCTGAACTTGACGGTATCGATGGTGCTTTGATCACCTTTGATACTGTGAGCTCATTGGTTAGTGAGACTGTCAGACTGTTAAAACCATTTGACTCTAATATGCCAACCCCTCAAAAAAATATCTTAGACGATAAAACCCGAGTACTCAGAATTATCTATCCGGACCCGCGCTACAAGTGTGATGGAATCACTCCCTACTCTCAGACCAATATACCTGAAAATAAGCTGATAGATTACATTCGATCAGGAACATGGGAATCCTATAAGGCAGGGCAAGAATATTTTAGCCCTGATTCGATCAGTCTTACTGATGAAGAACAACGAACGCAATTTGAATTGACCCGCCTGCTAGCAGCATTGGCAATCTATTGGCAGGCTCTTGGTGATGAAGTTCTTATTCCAGGCTTTCCGGGGGAACATCTTAAACACTCTCTTAAATGGAAGCGAGAAGATGGCTGGCTTAATGAAATAAGCCCTCAAACTTTCAAGGCAATTACCGCCGGTAAAACATCTCCTGATATGCATTATCGAGCATGGCATTTTCGTGTTTTACGACATGAAAAATATTATCGTAACGCTGAGTGGCTGGGTAAGGCTCCAGGCTCCCGAATTGTTTTTGTAAGAGATTCTATTGTGAATGAAACGGTAACTCCTAACACTATGTAGAAGAATGAGGATTCAAATCTTAACTCGAATAATATCCCCCCACTGAGTCGTATAACAGGGACTCAATGCCTGCTGGTTCATATGCCACTGCTGAGACTCAAACCCCACGGAAGCAGGCCGCAGTGTTTGGCTTCCAAAGCGTTGATTGATGGCATCCAGTACCGACATCATCCGGGTATTTTCGGGGTTTGATGCTGCTGCCAGTAAATCTCCCTGAAAGCCCTGGCCGGAGCAAAGATCCATTAGGGCGAAGCCTGCCTTTTTATACTCGTAACCCTCCTGAAACAGCACGTCCAAAGCCGGAGTTAACTGTTGCAGCCAGACCGAGCTATCGCTTGTGGGAGACGGAGCCATCAGCTTAAGACTTCGGCCTGTTTGTGGGAGATTGTCTTTAAAGGGGTCAGTCCTGATAAAGAGGATGGCTTCACGGGAATACTGCTTTTGCTTTCTGAGTTTCTCGCAGGCACGACAGATAAAACTGGCCAGTGCCGCATGGAGTTCCTTTTTGGTGGTGACTCGATGGCCAAAGCTTCTTGAACACATAATCTGATGTTTATTCGCTGCGCCTCCTTCCTCCCAGGGAATGCAATATTCTCCCTGGAGTTCGCAGACTGTCCGTTCCAACACTACAGAAAACTGTTTCTTGATCCAATGTCGATTGGCGTTTGCCAGTTGTGCCGCAGTATGAATACCTGCTGCCTCCAGCCGTTTTCCGATTCGCCGGCCGACACCCCATACTTCACCAACCGGGGTAATCGCCATTAGCCGCTGCTGGCGAATGGGGCTGGTTAAATCCACAACGCCACCGGTTGCCGGAAATTTCTTGGCCGCGTAATTCGCCAGTTTGGCGAGTGTTTTGGTGGTTGAGATGCCCACGCCAATAGGAAGCCCTGTCCACTGGAATACCCGCTGTTTCATGTCCCGGCCTCTGGCATGCAGGTTGTCTTCAGGAAAACCGGAGAGGTCAACAAAGGCTTCATCGATGGAATACACTTCCAGCTTCGGGCTGAACTGTTCCAACACCGACATAAAACGAGATGACATATCGCCGTAAAGTGCTTAGTTGGAGCTTTTCAGAATGATCTCGTCACGCTCTACCTGATCCCTGACTTTGAATGCCGGTGTACCCATGGCAACGCCCAGTGCTTTGAGTTGCGCTGTTCTGGCAACAATGCAGCCATCGTTATTGCTCAGTACTCCCAGGGCTTTATCAAGCAGGGATGGATTAAAGACCTGCTCGCAGGAACAGTAAAAGGCGTTGGCGTCGCAGAGGGCGATTACTTCTTTCATCGCAGGTGGTGAATAACTTCAGTCACCACACCCCAAACAGTAATTTCCTGTTCAGAATCGAGCTTAACGGGCGGGTAGTCCGGGTGTTCAGAATGGAGTTCTGGCTTGTTGTTGCAGTAGACGAGGCGCTTTACGATTAACTCACCATCCAGCAGAGTGAGTATCACATCACCATCTTTTGGGGATAGCGAGCGGTCAATAATGAGGATATCACCATCGAAGATACCGGCCCCTTCCATGGATCGTCCCTGGGCTCTGGCGAAGAAAGTGGCAGCAGGATGACGGATTAATAGTTGATCAAGGGACAGTGTTTCTTGCAGGTAATCTGCCGCAGGACTGGTAAAACCGCAGGCTGCGGGGCTCTGGTAGAAGGGTAAAACTTCTGGGCTGGGCTGTGGAAGGATCTGGATTGGCTTCATGCCACTTCAACTCAAAGACTGTTTATATATACAGTATAGTCATTTGATCTGATTCTTGTGTCAAGCTAATGAGCAGTGGTGCTGGGGGTTAGCAAATAAGATATTCAGTGTTTAAGCAGGCTGTGGATAAACAGATAAATCCAGCGTTCTTTGAAAACAAGATTTCTAGATAACCTTCCTTATTACAGGATGTTATGCACAATCCTCTCTGAACTTGTCATCGGACTTGAGTCCATGTGTAGCCTGTTGATAAATTGTGTGCTTGTTGTTAGTCGAGCCTGATCATAAATGGTAATGATTTCGGTTTTTCTTATTGCGTAGCTCGATGAGTCATCCAGAATTTATGTGGAAAACGCTGTGGATAAACCGTGAGGATATGAGTCTGAGTGGCAAAAAAGGAGGGTTATAAACAACTGATTATTTTTTGATCGATTGATATCGGCTGTATTTTGGATAACTTTATTATTTTTTGCTTACCTCAAACTTCCACTTCATAGTGAGCGAGATCAGGTGCGATACCTCTTATCTCCCCATCCTGAATAAATGCCTTCAGACCAACGTTTACTGACTCCCCCTTCACGGTGATCACTGAACCATCTCTCAGCTCTGCCTGACTGGTACCGTTGCCGTTGTTAGCAGTAATGGTGGCGATGACCCGCATGCCTTCAGGAATCAGAGCCTTGAACTGCTGCCAGATATTGGTGGTTGCCATAATCCCTCCATAGACTATGTTTAACCTGTCGTTTTAATGACAAACCAATGCGCTTAAGTCCCAGTATTACCATACTGGGCACTTTTTAATAATGCCGCTCGAGCTCTACTGACTGAACAACATTCCCCACGCCACTTGCACTGATGCTGGTCGCCAGACAGAGGGCTTGCCAGTTTCCGCTCTCTCCTAAAAGCGTATCCTGAACTTCCACCAGCATACCCGGCTCAATTAAGCCAGGTGCCGTGTTGGTGTCGGTCAATGGCAGTTCAATGGTGGTAATGCTCTGGTTGCCGCCCTTGGCCAGCTCATTTCGGCCTCGCTCAGTATTGACCTGTGTTTCTGTCAACCAGTCTTCCAGAATATCCGGTGCTGGGTTATCACCGGCACTGCCTGTGCGCTTAACATTTACCGCTACTCCAGCATTGGTGCCAGAGACATAAACAGCATTGTAAGCCTGCTCCGGTCGCCAGTTGGCACTCAAGCTAATGACCATACTTGCCGGAACGATCTTATCCATTGTGGCAGTATTCCAGTGCCAAGGGCTGGCAGGATAACGGGGCTGTATGCTCACCTGGTCATTATCACGACTTGGGATGATCACCGATCCAGCTGTAGTTGCGATCTTGGCCACCACCTGCATAGCGGTCTGGTTCTGATAGCTGAATGAGCCACCGGGCATGATCCAATCGGGAGTACTGTAGTCGTTCAGATCGGGATAGATTGCCGTGAAGCCGCTCTCTTCAAAGAAAGAGGCCAGTTCTTCGGTAATGGCCTGTTTAGCGTTCAGGTTGGCGCTGTTGCTCTTGCTTCGTTGCGGCGCATAGGGGGCTGCGAGCAGTTGCGTTCGACTGCTGCCATAAAGGGTGTAACGCTCATCCCCGAACCGTCGGTTTGTGCTGTAACGCTCAATAATGAAGATCCACTTCCAGCCGTAGATATCCACTTCGATCTGCTTCGGACCGTTCTCGTCCGGTTCCACCAGTGCGATATTGGAAGCGCCCCATAGCTCTCCGGTAAAGCTCCATGAGAAGCTATCAATATCCAGACTTATCTCCATTGATGGCAGTTCAAGCGGAGTCCGGGCAGGCAATACGACAGTGGTGCTAATGTTCATTAGCAGATAGCTCTCCCTGATCTCTGGCTGTTCCGGTTCCGGCTTTTCCACAATGTCCGGGTCAGTCTCACCGTCATAGTTGCCGGTTACGCTTTCATCCTTGGCTTTCTGGCCTAAACCCCACAGCAGAATAACCGGCTGATCTTCCCGGCGGTTGCTCTGGAAGTTTGAGACAAGCTTGCTGTCTCTCGGCTGTATTACCTTTCGCTCTAATCGCCAATCTATTTTGAAATAGACTTCCGGGGTGATATCAGGCGAATAAGGCCGACCATCAAAAAGAAAGCTGACTGCATTTCCACCTGGCATCAAGTA
Source organism: Endozoicomonas atrinae (assembly GCF_001647025.1). GTDB lineage: Bacteria > Pseudomonadota > Gammaproteobacteria > Pseudomonadales > Endozoicomonadaceae > Endozoicomonas > Endozoicomonas atrinae. The sequence goes on along the minus strand of NZ_LUKQ02000252.1, from coordinate 2,196 downwards.
GCCGAGCATGTCTAACTCATGCGGTGGGCTGAATTCATCCACTCGGCGGATACTGTTTTGTTTTTGTCGATCTTCAGGCCTGCCTGTTTGCCAACGATCAACTGCACTCTCATCAGTAGCCTTTATTGAGTGATCCCAACGCTGCGAGTGTTTAACATCCTGCAGGATGGTACGTTTCCAAAGGCTATTTTTTGAACTGCGTTTGGCTACCGACTCACCATGACTAAAACGGACAACGGCACTCTTTTTAGTCACCTCCCCCCAAAATAGCCCCATTGGCAAGACTTTCAGAGGCGTTGCCTGCTGGCTAGTTTGTGTCCGGCTACGACTAACAGGCAAACTAACGCCATAGGCCACCAGACGGCTCTGCTGGCTACTGAGGCCGGTATCCCACCGCCCTTGGTAAACACTGACTATCGAAGGCGGTGTAACAAAGGCGTATTTCTTTTCTGGATAGAAAGCGAAGTCAGTAACCGGCACATAAGGATCGAGGCCGAAAATGAAATCAGCTTTGTTTGGTAGGTAAGCCATCGTTATCAGCTGGCAGGAATGATGGTTGGGATTATTGGACCGTGTACCAGTGGACGGCTAAACGGTTTTGCTTTGAATTGAGCAGTACCTATCGTCTGGCTCGTATCAGTCTCATACCACCAGACCGGTTCCGTATTGCCAGTGATGCCAGCGAGTGTGCATTGGTAGACATAGCCCTGAAAGTTTGCAGGCCTGATAACATCACCGACAACATAGGCTGTATCTGGTTGCCAGACAGTGCCGTATTCGTCCGTTGCCATTACCATTACTGCGCCCTCGTAAGGGCTGGTATCCAAGGTATAGGTTCCATCAACATCACTGCTGACAGTGCTATCGAGAACAGCATGTTTGGTCAGTTCACTATCGGTCACTGCCAACTGTGCCTCGGTTATAGCCATGACTCTCCGGGCAACAAAAAGATCATTCTCTGTAATGACGCCCTGAACCTGTGTGGTGTTGCCATTACCGGGAATGATAATCCCCCCGGCTCCGGCATCACCACCGCCACCTGTCGTCGGGATGGTATTTCCATCTGTCCAGATGACCTTTGTATCATCGCTATTAACCCAGGTTAGACTGCTGTCTATGTTATTCCGCCGGGTAGTGACTTTTAGAGGTTCAGCCACATTCTCAAAATCAGAGTTCCATATCGTCTGGTAGGTACTAATTGCGGACGTATTTTTTACTGGCGATGAGTTATAAATATTGGATAGGTGAAAGTCTGTAATTAATAGACCTGCTGCAAAGGTATTCGTCTTCGATGCGTAGCCCAGTGAGACTTCCTGATAACTATACCAAGGAAAGGTATAGTTTTTACTTGATTGCAAATTAACAACGGTATCTCGTGTGCCATTGATGTGCATTACCAACTTATCAGGCGAATAACTCCGGCTCGCATTCATAGTGATTACGATTTCAACAGGCACACCTGTCGGCAATAGGGTAGTTGATTCTCCCTTTGTTCCTACACGGCCATCACTAGACCTTTCCGTTCGATAATGTAAAACCCCATTTTCAACCCAAATGTCTGTCCGATACACAGAACTGCCATTTGACGTTGCGAAGCCATCTACATTTAAAAGCGGAACACTTTTTGTCGCCGTTGACTCATGCAAAATCAACGTCATTACAAAATGAAGTTCGGAAACAGACGAATTAAATGCCTCATTATCCGCTGCATAAATTCGAGGAGTAGATAATGTGCCTGCAGCATTATCTTCGGGAAACCATATTCCAGCCATTAGTCAGCATCCCCCCTGATTTGAAGCGTAAAATCATCATTGGTTTCCGTTCCCTGACCGGCGAGAACCGTCCGACAAATCCAGATAGGTGCAAGGCAACCATCGGTATTAAATCGAATAGCGTTCCCCGCTGCCCAGCCAGTTCCCCAACCATCAGCCCGGATAGTGAAGAAAGGCACACCTGTTTCCGGGTTAAGTGGCGCTGCATCAGCAATGGTATTGCCGGTTGCGATGATCCCGAGCTTTTCTTCAACAATCTGAAAGGCTGAACCACTGGTGAAAATGATCGCCCACTTACCATAGATGGCTCCCTTGTTGGTCACTTCCACCGGATAGTTGATAGTGTTGTATTGCGCCGTGGTCTGATCCCCAACCCGGTGATCAGTCCAGTTCGGGTCGCCGTTGTCCCATACCTTCTGGCTGA
>NZ_LUKQ02000251.1 GCF_001647025.1 Endozoicomonas atrinae | reverse complement strand
GCTCTTCCGCAATATGCTCTCTGCGGTTGCTGCCATTCCTGTTTTTGATCGTTAAGGTGACATGGGTCAGTCGGCCTTCGTGGGTAAACTGGGGCGATACCTTCATTTGCTCTACCACCTGCCCAAGGCTGGGATACCGTTCCACCTGCTGTGCCGCACTGCTCCAGGCGATCCGGTCAAAGCCGTTCTCCGCAGAGTGGCGGATCATCCGTTTCATCACCAGGTTGGGCCAGCTCTCTTTCAGGGGCGCATTAGGTACCTGACGGTAGAACCGGTGCTTGTCGGTATCGAACAGTGATTGTCGTTCATCTCGCAGTGCTTTCAGCTGGGCTTCGGCATCCACCCACTGCTGAAAATGGTTTTCTACATTGTCAGCAACCGTGGTCAACTCGTTATTCAGCCGATCAACCTGCGTCTGATCTTCGGCCTGCTCTGCCTGTTTGAGCTGACGGGTAAGCTCATCACGCCGGGCACCGGTTTCAGCATGCTGTTTGCCAAACTCATCCCGCTGTTTTACGACAGCCCGAATCTTGTCATCGACTGCGTTTATCCGGTCATTTCGCTGCTCCTGTTTACGTACCGACTCTGGTGTTCGATAGCCACTTTCCCGACCGGCCTGATGCCAGTCGCTCTGCACTTCATCGATAAACAGAATCCGTTCATTACGACCATGGACGTTTTCATCAAAGGTCTGGAAGCGCACATGAGCCAGTACATTTTCCGTCGTCCCCCAGTGGCTTTCGTCATAGTCGTCCTGTCGCCATCGAGCAAAGGATTGATGCTCGCTGACGGCAGCCGCAATGGCCGAGGCCTCAGTGGCATGGCCGGTGGTGATCATGGTTTTGTCATCACCATTGTGGCGGTAGAGGGTGTAGTCTTTAAACTCCTGACTCCAGCCCACATCGTCCACCTTCATACCGGCGGGCATCATTCCTTGCGCCAGTGCGTTGGCTTCTTCTTCGGAAATGGGGCTAAGGTTCTTGTGATTCGGATCAGCGGGGAATACGTGGCTGTTGTTATCGAGAATCAGCAACAGTTCGGAATAATCTTCACCACCTTGCATGGCATAATTGCGGTACTGAACATCGGACTCATCCCGCAGCTCCGCTTCCAGGTCACTGCGAACGTCCGACTCGTAGTCGTTCTCCCAGGCTTCCAGCGCGGCATCTTCCTTGTCGGAATAGCTGATGTGATCCCGTACCAGCGCCTTGTCGTCCATAGTATCGACACTGTTATTGGCTCGCCATTGGGCTTCTTCGTGCAGGGCGGATTCATTCAGATTGCCATCGTCATCCACCAGGGCATCCATTTCATGGTCATCCAGCTCGTCTTGTTCAAACCGCTGTTTCAGTTCCTGATAGTGGAAGTCGTACTCATCCTCCCGCAGTGTTTCCCGCGCATCGTCCAGCAGGTGAGACAGTTCATCCAGCGAATAGCCGTGCTCATAATCGCCAATTCGTTCGCTGATAAAGTGCTGCTGCTTTTCATAGACCCGCTCTTCCAGCTCCTGTTCATCGAACGCATCAACACTGAGGTCTTCGTCGATCCGCACTTCATTCTGGCGGATAAAGTCCAGCACCTCGGCCCTGCTCAGCTTTTCACCCTTTTTGTCCGCCAGCCACAGGTCAAGGCCCAGCCACTGGATTTCCTCATCCTGCACAAAGTTGCCTTTCTTGATGGCATTCAGCCAGCTCTGGGCAGGCAACTTGTCGGATTTCACCGCAGCGGCACTGTGCTCCACGGCGGAGTAGAAGGTCGGGGCTATGCCTGCATCGCTGTAGCGGTTGCCCCAGTCGCGCTTGCTATGCCCTTCGGGTGCCCGGCGCTTGATGGGACTTCCCCCATCCATGGGGGTCGCCCTCTGTCCATCACGTTTCAGCCTGCCACGGGCAGCACTCAGCAATTCCACCGCATCGGCATCCGTCCATTTGATGTTGGGGAACAACCGGCGCAAAGCATTGCGGATCATGCTGACCACTTTGGTCAGCAGGCCGTTCTTCGGGTCTTTCTCCGCCAGGTGCGCCAGGTATTCCTCGGCAATGATCCGGTTGGCTTCTGCTTTCGGCTTACCTTCAATCTGTCGTGCGTATCGCTTGCCCAGTGCCTGCTTCAGCCGGTCGTTCATATCCCGGTGGATTTCATCCAGCACGGTATCGAGCCGTTTACCCAGCAGGCCACGGACGCCTTTATGACCTACCAGTTCATGGAGGACGGTGCGCACCGCCTCGCCAGTGGTATCCAGATTGGCTGCGATCAGATAGGTGTCGCCTGTCTCCGGGTCGAACATCCCTCGCACCCGTCCCTGAGCCTTGTCGCTGATCACCTTCTGGTAGAGGCTGGAGGGCAGCTCGGTTTCAGACTGCAATACATGGATGGACTGCCCCAGTTTCTGCTCCAGCGGCTTCAGCTTCAGACGCAACGGACCGGACTGGATGCCTTTGGCGTTACTGTCTTTGCGCAGGGCGTAGAAGGAACCCCGTTCGTTCAGGTCTGGGGTTCCTCTTTCGGCGGCAGACTGGTAGCTGCCATCCTTGCCGGTAAAGTGATCCAACACCTGGATACGGTCGCCCCGGTTGAAGAATCGGATCAGGTTCCGGGTGCCTGTCGTGGCCAGTGGTGAGCCACTGCTTTTCAGGATGACTGACGAACTGTTGGTGCTGTCCAGTGCCGTCATAATCCGGGCAGCCGCTGGGTTGTTGGTTGGATGCCGCAGGGTCTTCAGATCATGGTCCGACAACGGCAGAACGCCAGTAACATTGTATTTGCTATCCAGCAGCACCACGGCATTGGGGCTGATGGTGTCCAGAAAAGGGCGCACCGTTTCTGGTGAGCTGAAGTTGATATGTGGCCGGTTAAAGCGCAGCCGCCGTTCGGTAATCGGGAATGCCTTATTGCGAGCCATGCGTTTGGGAGCCACGGTGCCCATCTGCACCATGCCATCGGCATCCATGATTTTCGCATGGCCAGTGGTCCCCACCACGGCATGACCCATATTGACCACGTCACTGCCGTCCAGCACTTCATTCAGGCTGTGGGTAATATGCACATCCGACATACTGGGCACAGGATCACCGGAAGGATGGTTATGGGCAAACCAGACGCTTTTGGCATCGGGCGTAGCAACCACAGCACCGGCCAGTGTCCATGGGGATACGGAAGCAGAGGCTTTCTGCCCCTTACTGTGCTTAATGACATTGATCACCTTGTCATTGCCATCGAGCACAATGGCGACCATTTCCTCCTGCGCCAGCTTGCGGATCGGGGCGATAAAGTGGGCAAGGTCGTCGTAGGTGTGAATGGAGTCGGTGCCAGCTCTGATGGTGCCGGTTTCATCATGCTTAACCAGAACACGCTGGTTCTCGATAATCTGCTGTTTCCGTTCGTCACCGGAGAGGTCTGGGGAGGCGAACAGGTTCTGCTGTCCGGCGTCCTCCAAGTCGGACTTTTTGCCGAGCCGCTTACGTTCTTCTATTTCTCCTTCTTCGCCTTCTCCGACCCGGTAGCGTCCGGTTCCCTCATCAATTTGTCGAACTCGGATTGTGCCTTCAGCTTCCTGTCCCTGGCCGCCTGCATCTGTTGCTTCTGTTCGGGTGTCAGCAGATGCCCGTAGCGCAGATCGGATTTTGCCCAGGTTTCCAAGCAGCTCTGCCGCGCTCGCTTTGCCACCGAATCGTTCAGGGTCATTCTCTATCTCCTCTTTCAGCCGTTGCAGATGTTTGTCGTGGGGGGCTTCCGTGGCAGCTTTCATCACCTGGCGAGTGACATTGCCGTGGAAGCAACCCATGCCACCGTATTGGTCGCAGGAAGTGCAGTTGAAGTTCTTCTTCGGATCGGTGGGGTGCTTGATCTTTTTCCAGCCACCATCGACAGGGCAGACCCGCTTCATGGCATCCAGCCCGAGCATACGACGCAGGGTGGCTTTATCGCCCAGGACTCGCTGACCGTGTTTAATGGGCAGAGTCACCAGTATCCGGTCAAGGTTGGCGCGAACGAAGTCGATGCCATTCTGCTGACCGTCAAACACCACCGCCAGCTGCAGCTCCGGGTGCTGTGCGGCCAGTTCAAAGTTGGTGTTGTCCACCGACAGTGCCCGCCAGTTCTGTTCGGGCACCTGCTTCAGGAACTCTGGATTCTTGCTGAAGATCTGGAGCCGGATACCCTCCTTGTTCATGGTTCGGATAAAGGGCAGCCATGCCATGGAGCCATCGCCCATATCAAACAGGCGAAGGGCTTTGTTCTGGTAAAACTCCGGAGTGCCTTTGTAATCGTTGACCGCAATCCGGGCGGTTCTGACCGGGTCTTTCTCCACTGCCCAGTTCACGATTTCCGATTTGATAATGGGATTGCTGAACCGGTAATTGCCTTTGGTCGCATAACAGAAAGAAGCACAATCACGGCTGGGCATACAATCGACAAAGCTGCCATTGATGCTGTTCTCCGGTTTTCCAGCATGCCCCATGACATCCTCTGTGTGCAGGTAACGCCAGAGTCCGGGTTCGCCATGATCTTTCAGCGCTTTGAGGATCGAGGCGTTATCTTTCTGGGACAACAGCGACTGGTAATCCACCTCCCGCCCAGCCACCAGATCATCAATGGTCTGGCGAATCAGCATGGACTGCACAGTCTTCCTTGCCCAGGGTGTATCCGCCAGCTTCTTCAGCCGCTGGACAATGCCCTGCTTGTCAGACCGGCCATCCAAATACCGCTTGATGGCTGCCCGTTCCGCACCGCCCAGACTCTTGATCCCAGGCACCGAGTAGTGAGGCGCATTACGGCTATTGTACCAGTCGCGCTCCTGGCGCTTTGTGGCACTTCCCCCATCCTGGGGGTCGTATTGAGCCTTGTCTTCCTCAATCCCGGCAAAGTCATCGTCCGTCCACTCATCGCTATCAAGGGTGCCGTGATCAACCGCATCCAGCAGATCGTCTACTTCGTCCCTTTTGGCTTCTCTGGCAGATTCAGTTGGTCTTCCGGTCCGTTCTTCCGGTTCACTGCTTCGGTTGCTTCCTTCAGCAGTTTGAACAGGCTGGGCTTGTTTGGCCTCCCAGTCGCGCTCCGGGCGCTTGGTGGGACTTCCCCCTTCCCTGGGGGTCGGCTTCGGGTCGATGATCGGTGTGGATTTATCGCCATGGTTTTTCTCCAGTTGGTGGTTGGTCTGCTGAATCAGATCGTCCAGTGTCGCCTCTGCGGTGCCGAACATATCCCCATCGGCTTGTGATTGCTTTTGCAGGTACTGCTCAATCTGCCTCGCCAGCTCGCTCAATGCCTGACCAACCTGCCGCGACTTGTTCAGGTTGGCATCGAGCCAACGGGCGAACATTTCCGTTTCCGGGCTGAAGCTGTCCAGCAGGGAGCGCTGATCCAGAATCTCATCCACCGACTGGCCACGGTTGCGGCTGTCCTGCAAAATGCGACTGGCTTCCACCAGGGAATCAATGACGCCATAGCCACCGAGCTCCGGGTCTAACCCTTTTGTCCTGGCAAAGTGGGGAGCCGCCATGGCCAGTGACTTGATCAGGTTTTTCAGGTCCGGCTTGTCGTCTTCGGCAAACAGGCTGTTGAGCCGGTCATCGCCGTAGGCTTTCATAAACAGGGCCGACTCCACACGGTCACGCATCTGTTTATTCCAGTCACCCTGACGCGTTTTAAGCTCTCCGGCCTCATCACCGAGCCGGTCAGCGAACCTTGCAAGAAAGGTGTCGTTGCTGCGGTGCAGCAGATCGCCCGTGCCATCGGTATCAAAATGGCTCAGGTCTTCCCGGGTAATGCGACTGGCGTCCAGCTTGGCTTTTTCAGCCGGAGACATCGTAGCGGTTTCGGGCTTATTGGCCTCTTTGGTAAACGACACCCGATCTTCGGTATCGAGCTTGCCCTGCCGCTGGCGTACCAGTACCGGCTGGCTGAATTTATCCACATCCCCCGGCTTCAGGCCAAAGGCTTCCGCGTTGTCCTTCAGATACTGGCGGTAAGCCGCTGACCGTTCAGGGTGGTTGCGGTAGGCTTTGCGGAGCGCTGACACACGGCCATTGCCGCTTTCCACCACACGGTCACTGCCAATGATCGGCGCACCGCTGCTGGCCAGTGGATTGCTGCCGAGCTTCTTCGGGTTCAGCTTGCTGGCAATGCCCCTGATCTGGGTTTCACTGGCCTGCCTTGCCCGATCCCGTGGTTGCAGCTCTGCCGGGTATTGAGGGTTTACCTTGCCGGTGTCGTTATGGCTGGCAATCAGGTCGGACTGCTCATAGAGGGCATACTGGGTGCTGACTTCACGCTCATCAGCCATCACCGATTCGTCGGCCTTGCCCAGTACCGGCTTTTTTCCTGAAGGGGTTCCCGACTTTTCCTGTGCGGTGAGCCTCATCCCTTCCTGCTGCTGGCGCGCCTCGATGGCCTGCACTTCCCGTTCAAAGCGGATACCGTCCCCGCTTTCGACCATCGCCTTCAGGTTGTCCAGTGCCTCTTTCATGGAGGTCGGGGTAAAGCCTCGTCCACTTTTCCGGGCGTTCATTTCCAGCCTGCGCTGGTCTTCAATCAGCTTACGGACACGGCGTTTCTTGCTGTCGTCACCTTTCTTCCAGTTGAACGAACGGAACAAACGGTTCAGGCCGTTCATCCGTTCTGTGTAACTGTTCAGATCACGGTCAGGGTTGCCGGTGTACTCGGTTGAACCAGGATGCTGATGGGTAGCCCTGTCGATCTGATCCTGTCGGCGTTGCTGGCTGTCCTGCTGTGTGGCTTCCGGGTCAGTATCCACAGTGCCGTAACGGTTGCCGGTAAAGTCGGCAGGCGGGTAGTAAGGCAGTGCCTGCTGGCGGGGTTCGCTTGTCTTCTGTTGCGGTGCAGGGTCAGGCTGTCGGGTCTGCTGCTCAAAGCCAGGGCCGGTAAAAGTGGTTTCCCCTCGCTGTGCAGGGCCAGTGGGGTCCACATAGATGGCATTGTCGCTGCCAATCTGTGGCGTCTGCTGCACCGGCCCAGCCTGCCAGCCCGGTGGCCACTGGGTCGGGTCTATGGTCAGCTCCGGTTCAGTCTGTGCCTGCGGTTGTTCTTCCTGCGGCTGCGTTCCCCCCAACTCATGGAGCTGGCTCTCCAGTCCGGCAATGGCCACCGAGTTCTGCCGCAGTTGCTCCGCCAGCATGGCCTGATCGGCGTGAGGTTCCTGCATCTGGTCTTGCAGGGTCTGGTGCTGGCTCATCAGGTCGTTGTGTCTCTGCTGCTTCTCCCTGATATCATCCATATTGCGGGTTCGACCGGCAGCGCCCACCAGTCCACCCACCGGACCTCCAACAATGGCACCGGACAGTCCCTGCTCCAACGCACCATCAGTCAGTCCTACCTCTCTGCCCACCTGCTGCTGGCCGTAGCTGGCCGCCATCTGCTGGCCAACCCCTTCACCGAACTCCTGCGCCCCTTCGGTCAGGAACCCCTTGGCCGCATTCAGGCCACGGGTGCCGGCGTTCTTCAGGATCAGGTCCTCCATGGCCGGACCCGCCAGCCCCATGGAAAGCGCCCCCACCCCGGCAGCCGGGGCAAAGGCGGCCTGTGCCGCTTCCTCGGCCAGCAGGGCTTTGGCCTGCTCAAAAGGCTGGCGGGTATCGCCG
>NZ_LUKQ02000250.1 GCF_001647025.1 Endozoicomonas atrinae | reverse complement strand
ACTATGAAGATATTATCAATAAATGCTGTGAGGCATGGAATGAATTACTTTCTGAAGTTGGCCGATTGAAAAGTCTATGCTCCCGTTCATGGGCTGTTATTTCATAATTTAAAAATGGAATTGGTATTATCCAATCTCGGTATGGAGGCCATCCACCCGAAAGCCGCGCAGGAAATTCGCAAAAGCGGCATCAAACTGAGAATCAAAAACACCTTTGAACCCGAACACCTGGGCACCATTATTGATCAGGATTACTGTAATCCAAGACCCTGCGTAGAGATCATTGCCGGACGCAGAGATATTGCTGCCATTGAGATCTTTGACCAGGAAATGCTGGGATCCATTAACCATGACCTGGAAATCAGTCAGCTTATTCAGGAGTTGAAACTGCAACAGGTGAATAAAGAATCCGATGCGAACAGCATTACCTTTTATCTGACGGGCAGCCGAAAGAAGATTAATCGGCTTGTTCGTCTGACCAAACAAAAATACCCAACTGCGGAGGTGGCTATTCACAAAACGGCAATCGTCTCCGCTATTGGTTCAGATCTGAAAGTAAAAGGTATTCTTGCCAGAACCGTGTCTGCCCTGTCGGATGCAGGCATTAATGTGATGGCCATGCACCAGACCATACGACAGGTTGAAATGCAGTGCATTGTTGCTGAGGCCGACTACGAGAAAGCAATTCAGGCACTTCACAAGACTCTGGTAGAAAACGAAAATCATGGTTCTGTTATCAGACGATATGTTGCCGCCTGAACGGTTGCGGGGGCAATCCCCGCTGCTACCAGCGGCTTCCAACACTGCTCGCAGCCAATCATTACTCAATATACAGCCTGAATAATTAGAATTCCCCCATGGTCTCTGGTATATACTGAAGACAGCACTTTTGTAATTAAAGGGAGATAAACCGCAACAACACTCAGGCTGAGTATGCTTTCCAAATGGACAGGTAAACACTGAGCCAACATGCCTTCAAGAATCAAATCAGGAGAGCTGCATGGCAGATAAAAACAACAGAAGAAACCAGAAGAAAGCCAACCTGATTTTTCCATCCAGAAAGCAGATGGCGGCCATGGCTCTTCAGGGCTTGCTCGCAAATCCTCATTTCAGCGACTGGACGGAAGAAAAACTGGCCAAAAAGGCGGTTGAAGCAACAGACGAACTAATCAAACGACTCAACTACATCAGCAGATAATTTCATTCTTAATATCCGAACCCAATTCAAAAACGCCCAGCTCTACTGATGGCAAGCCATAAAGGCCTGCCTCAAGGAATTACTGAAAAGGAAGAAAAACAGGCTGCCTGCTTACCCAAAAGAGCTCACCTCGCCACCACCCCAGACAAAATGCGCCCTACAGGAATACCTAAAGGGCATAAAGGCGGGTTACCAGCCAGGGATATTTTTGCAGTCTCAGTGTTGATCACTCATGGCCATCACCGTGTATTGATCATCAGCATCATTTGCAGCGGGCTGATAGTACTGACTCTCAAGCCAATCCAGTGCTTTCTGAAAGGCAAGGTCACCATAGTCTGAATAACTGAAACGACGAGTTTCGTGTATTTTGGAACAGTCAGGTTTTACCAGGTGCGCCTGCCAACCTGTCTGCCCATCTCTGAGCGTATATTTCTCAATTCTCAACATTGCGGATGATAGTTTCCGTTCTTTATTCTGACTGTACACGATCACTTTTATTCGTATAGTTAATGCTATCAACAAGGACAACTTAACATTGAAGGGATGACAGAATCGTGACAGTCAGTGACCAATCAACCGCATAATTATTAAACAAATTATCAATACGCATATTGATACGTATCAATACTTAACGATCAATTTGCAGACACCGCTTTGAATGCAATAGTAACAGACCTCATTCCACCAATCTGGATTCTGCATCCATGATGATTATTCTCTTTAGCCAACCAACAATATAAACAACCGGCCCCCAGGGAGAACTCAATTCTATGACTAAAGTAAAACACCTCCCTGGCAACCAGTCTGAAAAACCTGGGAAATCTATAAAAGCTCTGCTTTGTTATTCTCAACGGCCTGTTCTTCTGCCAGTCTTTGCTTCTGCTGTCTCTTCACCTCAGACCAGGAGCTGCCCTGCTGAATGCCATCAATCCGCTCACTGTACTTCACCAATGCCCTCTCAAAGACCCTGAATAAGGAAATTTTACCTTCCTGCTCAAGAGCCAGAAGCAGGTTCAGGTAATCCCAGAATACATCCCCCAGTTCTTCTTCAAGGTAACAGTTTCTGTCGGAACCCAGTTCCTCCTGAACCTCATCCAACTCCAGCCTGATCTCCCTGAGATAGGTTTCGCTGCCATTTGACCATTCACTGTCCTGATCGATCATGTTTTTCTGCCTGGCAACATCAAGCAACTTGATCAAATGCTGTGAATTCATAGTGAAACTGCCCCTGTTCATTGATTCTGGCAATATAACCTCATTCAGCTCCCAACCATAAACTTCGGGTCAGCTCACAGGCTGAAATTTCTCTGCAGCCTGCCCGGTTTTCACCGGACCATAAAGGCGAAAAGTCAACCAAGCCTCTGGACTCAGCTGCCGCACGCAAAGGACTGAGCGCGATAGAAGCATAAGGAAAGTCCGGCGCTGCATCCGAGATAGCATCAACCTCTTTCATCAGGCGATTACACAGCCCACGGGCAGGACGGCCGGAAAACAGGTTGGTTAAAGCGGTCGAAGCCCCTTCAACTTTTAAAGCAGTTCGATGAACCGGACTGGTTCTGGCTTCATCGCAAAGCAGATAGCTGGTACCTACCTGAACACCTGCTGTACCTAACTCCATCATATGCCTGACCTGTTGATGGCTTGCAATCCCCCCGGCAGCAACGACTGGAACACGTAAATGACTGATCAGCTTAGTGACAAGGGAAACAGTGTCCATCTGGCTTGCAACATCTGTCGTCAAAAACATTCCTCGATGCCCTCCCGCCTCAATGCCCTGGGCAATCACAACATCCACCCCGTTGGCTTCCAGCCAGGTTCCCTCTTCCAGAGTTGTCGCTGATGACATAATCACCGTTCCCCAGGACTTGACGCGCCTGACAAGGTGCTCAGCCGGTAATCCAAAGTGAAAGCTGATCACTGGTGGCTTATGGGCTTCCAGAATCTCTGCTGTCGCTTCATCAAATGGCATTCTCAAACTGCCCATCTCTTTTGGAGGACTAACGTTCATCTCTGCATAATAGGGTGCCAGCCGCCGCTCCCACCTGGACATTTTATGGTGGTCGAGTTCAGGCATTTCGTGGCAGAAGAAATTGAGGTTATAAAGCTTATTGGAGTGCTGTTTGAAAGCATTAATCTCAGCGGCAATCTGTTCAGCATTCAACATGCCACAGGGAATTGAACCAAGCCCCCCGGCTTCAGAAACCGCAACGGCCAACTCCCAGTTCTGAACACCGGCCATGGGGGCCTGAATAACGGGAAAATCGCAGCCAAGGAGATCGTGCAATAACATGTCACCAACCTTCTGTATGCATGAGAGATCATACTTAAAAATGGTGTTAATACTGAATACAGTAGAGCTGTTTTTCCTATCTATAGCTAAACAGTACTTGTTAGGGTGCGTTACCAACTGGCCATCCAACCAGCTGATAACGCTCCCTAATTTCATTCCCAGAACTTCCACCACTTCCTCTTAGAACTACTGGCTTCCTGTCCAGTTTCAGAGCCCTTGCCCAGTTCTTTCTTTCCCTGAGCGGACTTTTTGTCTTTCTGTTTCTCCAGACCTTTAACTGGCTTTTCCTGTTTAACTTCTTTCTCCTTCTTTTGCTTTGGTTCTTTCAGGAGTTTTTCTGTTTCCTCATCTGTTTCTTTGGCATTCATTAATGCTTTATGGGCAGCTTTCTGCTCGGCTGTTGGCTTTCCCTTTCCTGCCCACTCTGGCTTTTCTGCACTCACCCCATGAGAAAAGAGCAAAGAAGCCATAAAAACCACAATAAATCTATACACAGTCATCTCCATTAATGTTGAATAAATACCAGACTCGATTGACACAAGGTTGCTGACTAAGGCCATGTATCAACTGGTATAAGCATTACCTCCTCTGAAGGTCATCAAATATTTTATTCGCAATAATACCCGCCCAGACCCGATAGCCAGATGCATTGGGATGATAACCGTCCTGAGCCATCAAAGAACCCTCAGGATCCGTTTCACTGTGGATATATGTCCAACCCTCCTGATGGCAGAGCTTCTGCAACTGCCTGTCCAGAAGGAATGCCTTAATTCCCAGCAACCAGCTTAATGGGGCGGGAAGCAGTGGAAACCGGTTGACCTTTGGAATTGAGGTCATAAATACCCGGGTATTACCGGAAGCAAAGCAATGGACACACGCCTTCATAGTCTTACTGAATGTCTCCCCCCGGGTCAGTTTAGTCGTATCATTGACTCCAAAGCTGATGATCAAAATATCAGGCTCTTTAATGGCTGCTTCAAAGGTAAGTGAGTCGAAAACTCTGGCACCATTTTTTGCCAGTATTTCCCAGTCAAACGTCACTTCCCGATCCTGAGTCAGATTCTCAATAATCTGATGAGTCAGCCCCTGTTTGATCTCTTCAACACCGACCCCGGCGACAGGGCTTTCACCAACATGAAGGATAGAAAAATCCGAACCAGTGGTTTGTAACCGTTTACCGCTTGCTTCAGGCAGGCGAAGTGCGTTTCTTTTTAAATTAACTCCCTGGTAAAGCGCGATAAAAAGAAGCAATAGAAAACACAAAATAATGCCTGGCAATACCATAAGTTCAAACATCAGGACGACCATTATGCATTCTGCAGCTCAGGTGCTGGATACGGTCGGGCAAAGGTAAATGACTGCTCTGTTGGTCCCTGAGTATCCAGCAATGTAAGTGACTGCTTTGCGTCTTCGACTGTAGGTAAGGTACCCGCAGGTATCCACCACAAGGCAAGGTGAGAACCCCGCAGTTTATCGAACCAGTCTTTCTTTTGTTTAAGAACACGGAGATGCTCGCCCGAATACACATACTGCTTCAGGTCTTCATAGGTTTGCCACACAGACATATTGATAATGATCAGCTCATCTTCAAAAGCCGAAATATCCGTGGCATCCCCTTCTTCCGTCTGCAGCCGCCAGACAAAGCCGGGGCTGTTTTCCGCCAGTTGATTGATGTAGTCAAGCTGGTCGACAAACCCCTTCATGACCGGGCTGTCCATTGGGCCTTTTGCTTTGGCAATATTGACCTGGGCAAGATGAAACGCTGCCATGACTTCCTTTCCTTTTTATTGTTGGTTGACGCAAACCTATGCCCAGAAAGTACTTACCTCAGGAAGTCACCACTTTTCCCTGGCCGGTTTTATCCTTCCTTAATACAGCCATCGTGAACAGCGATGCCGTAACAAACATCAGAAGGCTATAAACACTGGGACCAATGGACATGGTGGCACTGTCAAGAATGGTAACGGTCACCAGCAGAGCCAGCGTTCCATTCTGCAGACCCACTTCCAGACAGATGGTTCTGGCCTGTTGCTCATTATCCACCAGCCATTTGCCCACCAGATAACCCAGTATCATGGTCAGTACATTCAGGGCCAACGCTGCAAAGCCTGCCTGAAGCAGATACGTCAATACTTTCTCACCCAGTTGCAGAGCAATACTGACAATCATCAATGCCAGTATGGCGGCGGAGAACTTGCTGACATAGGGCTCTGCTCTCTCGGCAAAGCCCTGCCATTGCATCCGGATCCCCATACCAATCAATGTTGGAATAATAGTAATGGCCATCAACTTGACCCAGGTAACCAACACCGGTAATTCAAACTGGGAGTTTTCACCGGCGTAGTGATAAATCGCCCAGTTACCCAGCAGGGGTATGGTAAACGTGGTGATAAACCCGGCAATGGTCGTTAATGAAATGGACAGCCCAACATCCGCCCTGGCCAGAAGGCTGTATAGGTTTGATGTGGTTCCACCGGGGCACAGTGCCAGTATGAAGAGCCCAATGGCCAGTTCACCGCTCAGCCCGGCAAGGTCAATAATCAGCACTGCAACAACAGGCAACAACAGCATCTGACAGGTGATGCCCACCAGAAAAGCACGGGGCTGCATAAAAACCCGGGTAAAATCATTAAAGGTAAGGCTTAACCCAACACCGATCATGATAAGAATGAGGGCAACAGGAAGCCCTATTCCGACGAGAGCCTGATACATGGATAAAATCCTTGTTCTTGTTTATTGTTATTTTTGTCCGATGATTTTGCAGGCTTTACACCAATAACACAATGCCAAATCCACGCTGCCCTAGCCCCTGTTCTTCAACCGTTTAATAATTCAGTTTGTTCCCGTCAGAATCCATCAGCGTACCACTGTCCTCTTTTGTAATTGTCTCAATCAAACCACTGATCTTTACGGCTGCCTCTTTGGTTGATCCGGAAGGAGCACCAGATCCTCCCATTTTGGTATCCATCCAACCAGGATCAACACAGGAAATAATAAATTGCTGATTACCCTTCTCTTCTTCCGCCGCCTTATAAACACCCATATGGAGGCCTGCCTTGCTGGTCGCATAAGTCAGTCCCATTCTGGCAAGCTTTGGATTGTCACCTGAAAATCGGCTACCCGCACTGCCGATCAGAATGAATTTTTGAGGTATTGTATTACCAGTCCGTTGCACCTGCCGCTGCCTGAGCCGCAATGGCTCATCTTTCATCAGATGGCTCACAAGAGACATATGACCCTCACAGTTACTGGACAAGGCCTCAGTTAATAGTTCTGGATGATTCTTTAAGTTTCGAAGTGTATTTTCCTTTGGGTCTCGGGGCTTAAAAACAGCAGCACAACTTAAAAGGACATCCACCGGCCCGTGTTTTTGTCCATAGTCTTCAGTGAATTTCGCTATGCTATCAGAATCATTAAGGTCCAGCTGTGAGCAGCTAACCTGATTGGGGTATTTTCCCTGTAATTCCTGTAACTTCTCCGGCAAAGCCTTTCCACGATAGGTTAAGGTCACATCAGCTCTGGCTTTGCTGGATAAAATCGCTTTACCCAACTCATATCCAAGCCCACCACCAGCCCCGGTGATGATGTACTTCTCAGGCCGAACAGGCCGTAAAGTGTGAGCTGCAAGCGCTATCCGTTCATTCGGGCTATCGGACATTTTCAGCCTCTTTACCGGTGGGTTTGTCTCTGATACAGAACTTTCGTGATGGCACCGTTTTACGGCAGAACGCGTTTGTGGAATTGAGGCATACCCCACCTGAGGCCCAGGTAAAACTGTTGAAAGCATAAAATATCCCCTTCTATCTGTTTTTGGCAGATGGTAGTTGAATCACCTTGTTTTTTTGCTAACAAAACAGACAGAGGAACTAACGCTCCGGGGGTATTCTCAATTGGACAAGTGAGGAATTTATAGTACCTCGCAATAAGAGCCCATTGTTTAAAAGCAATTCGGTAAAGGCCTTGTAAGAGGGCGTTTGACGTTTGTTTACTCTTTGCCTATACCCATTGTCCCTGAACAAGGGAATGTAATTTAAATTGTGTAAACGCTTGTCGTTAATACTCCAAAATGGAGAATAACAATGAGCGTTGAAATCAACGAAAAACTGGTAGATCAAATAGCCAGTCAGATTAAAACTCAGGATGATC
>NZ_LUKQ02000025.1 GCF_001647025.1 Endozoicomonas atrinae | reverse complement strand
AAATCAACATGCCCAAAACCTTCGGGTAGCTGTGGTCGACGAGACATCTGTTCCAGATAAAATGCTTGGTAATGATGCCTGAGCATAGCTGGATTCAGGTTAAGGATTTAGAAATTACGATTGGTATTATTTCACAACGTATTTCGGGTGCTGCTGGATTCTACAGCTCGCAGATTCGCCATTACACCGATATTGATCCGTCCTTTCCTATATGCCTGCTATTCCCAAAAGATGAAAGACACTTCTCTGTAACTGAATTGATAGAGGTGGTTGAGAAAAAGCAGAATGTTGCTGTGTTGCAGTCAGATTTTCTGCATGGCTTTATGAACACCGACTCTCCAAACTATGATCATTCAGCTTATCTCTATTATTTGAAAGCACTATCCCGTCTTCCTTCAAACCGTTGTTTCCGATCATTGAAAGATGTTGTTGATGCTCCAATATCAGTGAAGGCGCTATGTCCTCAGTGATGCGGTAGTTCAGTGAAAATCACAGCTGAGGTGCTCAGCCACGGCTACCCTTTGAGCTTGATTTGCCCTGAGTGGCAGCAGATGACGCCAGCGGTATTACTACTGAGTGAGCTGCTCAGGGGAAAATTTATGCAGTTACTGGGAGAGTAAGTTGAACTGGGTTTTATCTTCATGATGGATGTGTCGTTATATTTGCTGATTATTGTCAATTATCTGATATTTAATTTCTGATTTAAGTCTTTAGTTTGGTATTAATGTCTGCTGTTGTGTGATCTGGCAAGATTATTTTATGTTTATTTGGTCTTGCGCTCTCTACCCATTGCCGGTAGCGATAGATGTGATTACATTTCGAGCAAAACAATCGTCTTATTTTTTACTGATGGTCTGATGAAATAATAAAAACAATCTTTCTATCAGCCACGGACGATGTACTCAGGATCAGTCCTGATCTCTGAGTTGTTAAGCAACACTTTTCTTTGTCAGCCCTGAAGCCTGAGTGGCTCAAGGGCGGTACATGTTGAATTTCTCTGACTCATCCACTGAGGTGAGCAGGAGCTATTTGGTTTTCAGTTTGGTGAGATTGGGGTAATGAAACAACAGGGATTTTTCCAGGTACTGTTTGTCATTGTGGTACTGACGGCCTGTGGCCAGCTGACCAACACGATTTATGTACCGACTATGTCTCAGATGGCAGCGGACTTCGGGGTAGCCCCAGGGGCTATTCAGGCGGCAATTGCCCTGTACCTGATTCCTTATGGCATTTCACAGTTTTTGTATGGGCCGTTGTCGGATCGTTTTGGCCGTAAGCCGTTAATGTTGATTGGTCTGGTGATTTTTATTGCCGGCTCGCTGATTGGCAGCGTCGCCCATAGCTTTGAAATGTTGCTGCTGGCCAGTTTCGTTCAGGGCATGGGAACTGGTGTTGGCGGTGTGATGGCGCGTACGGTCATGCGTGACCGGTACAGTGGGCTTCATCTGCAAAGGGCTAACAGTTACATCAGCATGGCGCTGATTTTTACACCGTTGATTGCACCAATGCTGGGTGGCTTTCTGGGCACGGCGTTTGGCTGGCAGGCCAGCTTCTGGTTTCTGACCGGCTTTGGTCTGCTGGTGTGGCTTCTGGTGCTGGGGAGTTTTGGTGAGACCCACAAGAATGTTGGCAAACGCTCCATGGGGGCGCTGGCCAGTTATCGTTATGTTCTCAGTAATGGGCAGTTCAATGGCTTTATGATCTCACTGGTGGCCACCTTTGCCGGTATTGCAGTATTTGAAGCCGCTGCGGGCGTATTGTTTGGTGAGCTGATGGGACTTGATCCGCGAGTGATCAGCGTACTGTTTGTGATTCCTATTCCTGGTTACCTGTTTGGTTCCTGGCTGGCGGGGCAGATGGCAAAGAAACACAGTCTGGAAAGCATCATCGGCCGAGGCGTAGTGATGCTGGTTATTGGTTCAGTCAGTATGCTGGTGGCGGGTCTGATGGGTTATCTGAATGCCTGGGTGATACTGGTGCCGGCAACACTCTATTTCCTAGGGTCAGGGCTGCTGTTTCCTACTGCAACGACTGCTGCACTTGAGCCATTTCCGGAAAATGCCGGTGTAGCCGGTGCGGTTCTGGGTGGTATGCAAAACCTGGGTGGTGGTCTGGTGACGCTGGTGGCCGCCAGTATCCCTATGTCCAGTCAGGTTCCAGTAGCCGCGATTCTCTGTGTATTGACCCTTCTGGTGGTGATGACTGCCCGTCTTCTGCTGGCTCCTGCGACAGGGCGTGCTGCGGTTTAAAAAACAGAACATAAAAAAAATGGCTGCAATAACTGCAGCCATTTTTATTGTTTATCCCTAAACCACCTACTTTTGCAGGTGGTTATTATATACAAGACTCTGGGTTACAGAGTCTTGATCGCTTCCAGCTGTTCTTCCAGCTTGGCTTTGGCAACCTGGGCTTCAGCCAGTTTGGCTTTCTCTTTTTCAACAACGTCGGCAGGTGCCTTGCTGATGAATTTCTCGTTGTTCAACTTGCCTTCAAAGCGGGCCACTTCTTTGGCAAACCGTTCAATTTCCTTATTGAGTCGAGCCGACTCTTTTTCCTTGTCGATCAACCCAGCCATCGGTACCAGTACTTCCATGGAACCCACCAGTTGAGTGGTTGCCATTGGCGCTTCTTCACCTGCGGCCAGAACCTTGATGTCTTCCAGCTTGGCCAGAGACTTCAGGAAGGTCTGGTTGTCATTCAGGCGGGCAACGTCGTCAGCAGAGGTATTGCGCAGCAGGACATTCAATGGCTTGCTTGACCCGATATTCAGTTCGGCACGGATGTTACGGATACCGGTGATAAACGACTTAAGCCACTCAATATCACGCTCAGCCGCTTCATCAATACGGGCTGAGTCAGAAACTGGATAGCTCTGCAGCATCAGGGTTTCACCTTCAACGCCAGCACTCTGCTTGATGTTCTGCCAGATCTCTTCAGTGATATAAGGCATGAACGGATGGGCCAGTCGCATGATGGACTCCAGAACCCGAACCAGTGTACGACGGGTGCCACGTTTACGCTCAGCAGGTGCGTTCTCGTCCCACAATACTGGCTTGGACAGTTCCAGATACCATGCGCAGTACTCATTCCAGACAAAGTCATAGAGGTTCTGGGACGCGTGATCAAGACGGAACTCAGAGAGGTTCTTTTCGATCTGGGCTTCTACCCGCTGCAGTCGGGAAACAATCCAGCGGTCAGCCAGAGTCAGCTCAACCGGCTCATCGTTGTTGCCACAGTCCTGACCATCAGTGTGCATTTTGACGTAGTTGGCGGCGTTCCAGATTTTGTTGCAGAAGTTCCGGTAGCCTTCCAGACGGTTCATATCCCAGTTGATATCACGACCGGTCGACGCCAGTGAGTACAGGGTGTATCTCAGGGCATCAGTACCGTGGGCAGAAATACCATCAGGGAAGGTGCTGCGGGTACGCTTCTCGATCTTCTGTGCCAGCTGAGGCTGCATCATATTGCCGCAGCGTTTCTCAACCAGTGTCTCCAGCTCGATACCGTCAATCATATCCAGAGGGTCAAGGACGTTACCCTTGGATTTGGACATCTTGTCGCCATGCTCATCACGGATCAGACCGGTCACGTACACGTGCTTGAACGGTACCTGTGGCTTGCCGTCTTCATCTTTCATGAAGTGCATGGTCATCATGATCATTCTGGCTACCCAGAAGAAAATGATGTCAAAACCGGTGACCAGCACATCGGTCGGGTGGAAGGTGTTCAGGCGGTCGGTCTGCTCTGGCCAGCCCAGGGTGCCGAAGGTCCAGAGAGCAGAAGAGAACCAGGTATCCAGAACATCATCATCCTGTTTCAGGACAACAGGAGACGGGATGTTGTGCTTTTCACGAACGTCGTCTTCATTACGACCAACGTAAACATTACCAGCATCGTCATACCAGGCCGGAATACGGTGTCCCCACCAGAGCTGACGGGAGATACACCAGTCCTGAATATCTCGCATCCAGGAGAAGTACATATTCTCATACTGCTTGGGTACGAACTGAATACGGCCGTCTTCTACTGCTTCGATTGCAGGTTTGGCCAGCGGCGCAGCGCGGACGAACCACTGGTCAGTCAGCAGAGGCTCAATAACCACGCCGGAACGGTCACCATAAGGTACCATCAGGGTGTGGTCATCGATTTTTTCCAGCAGACCAATCGCATCAAAGTCAGCAACGATCTGTTTGCGGGCAGCAAAGCGCTCCATGCCCTGATAGGCTTCTGGAATAGCAGTATCAATAGACTGATTAACCGTGCCGTCAATGTTGTAGGCTTCACCCTGCTGGCGGATGTCGCCGTTCAGGGTCATGACATTGATCATTGGCAGGTTGCAGCGCTTGCCGACTTCGTTGTCATTAAAGTCGTGTGCCGGGGTGATTTTTACGCAACCGGTGCCTTTCTCCATGTCGGCGTGTTCATCAGCGACAATCGGGATGCGACGGTTAACCAGAGGCAGAATAACGGCTTTTCCGATCAGTGCTTTGTAACGCTCATCTTCCGGGTTTACAGCAACGCCGGTATCACCCAGCATGGTTTCCGGACGGGTGGTGGCTACCACAATGTAATCTTTGCCTTCTGCGGTTTTCTCGCCATCCGCCAGTGGATAGCGCAGGTGCCACATATTGCCTTTGACTTCTTTGTTTTCTACTTCCAGGTCAGAGATGGCGGTGTGCAGTTTTGGATCCCAGTTAACCAGACGCTTGCCACGGTAGATCAGATCGTCTTCATAAAGGCGGACAAAGACTTCCTGGACAGCGGCATAGAAGCCTTTGTCCATGGTGAAGCGTTCGGTATCCCAGTCAACGGATGCACCCAGACGACGAAGCTGGCGGGTGATGGTGCCGCCGGACTCTTCTTTCCACTCCCAGATCTTATCAGTAAAGGCTTCACGTCCGTAATCGTGACGGGTTTTGCCTTCTTCCGCCAGGATCTTGCGCTCAACCACCATCTGGGTTGCGATGCCCGCATGGTCAGTACCCACCTGCCACAGCGTGTTGCAGCCTTTCATCCGGTTGTAGCGGATCAGGGCATCCATAATGGAGTCCTGGAAGGCGTGTCCCATGTGCAGGCTGCCGGTGACATTGGGAGGAGGGATCATGATGGAGTAAGGCTTGCCTTCGCCAGATGGTGCAAAATAGCCTTTTTCTTCCCAGTTTTGATATAGCGTGCGTTCGATGGCTTGGGGGTTGAACGTCTTTTCCATAACTGCTTTTCCAGTAGATGTTCCAAAGCGTGTCCTGAAGAGCAGGGAGTCTCTGGGTTTGGATAAACGAGTGATTATACACTGTGGGGCTGAATCAGGAAGTCGAATTGACCATATCCGATGTCCCGCCTGGGCAGGGAAGGGAGTTAGCCTGAAAGTACAGGCATATTGTGAACTTCCGGCTCAATACCCGCCTGACGGTATGCCCGGAACTTGGCCCTTGAAACTGCTTTCTGATCCGGGTTCTGAACCACGACTTCGCAGACACGGGAAAAGTTTTTGAAGAAGGAGGGAACCTCGGGGCTGAGATTTATCAGGAGCCGCTTTTGCTCCAGCAGCGGTTTATCAAACCCCAGGGTAATGGGGGATTGTTTTACCAGTAGACGACTTTCAGGAGTGCTGTTCTGAATGTCAGAAACAATCCCGTGAGGCAAAAAGCTGTCTTCCCTCCATGACCAGAGCA
This sequence comes from Endozoicomonas atrinae, assembly GCF_001647025.1. GTDB lineage: Bacteria > Pseudomonadota > Gammaproteobacteria > Pseudomonadales > Endozoicomonadaceae > Endozoicomonas > Endozoicomonas atrinae. The sequence continues at coordinate 33,902 of NZ_LUKQ02000025.1, read as the reverse complement.
ATTGATCCATGGATTTACAGCTACTTTCATCAAAAGTATGAATGTGCATGGGCAGCCCACCGCGCCATGCTTTGTCGATCAGGCGACAGGCAAATTGCTCGGCATTCTGCCCCTGACTGTCTAATAGATAAAAAGTAACTCTGGTCATTCAGGAATAATAACTCAATTGACACAAACAAACAGGCCTTGAGAGAACTCATCCAAGGCCTGTTTTCGGGCTGATTATTGGTACTGCTAATCAGATTTTATTCAGCAGGTACTGAACCAGCATTGGCACCGGGCGACCGGTTGCGCCTTTTTCCTTACCGGATTTCCAGGCAGTACCAGCGATATCCAGATGTGCCCATGGGTAGGCTTCAGTAAATTTTGCCAGGAAGCAGGCTGCTGTAATGGTACCTGCAGATGGACCACCAATATTGGCCATGTCGGCAAAGTTGCTGTCCAGTTGCTGGGTATACTCTTCACCCATTGGGAGCTGCCAGGCTCGGTCCATGGCCTCTTTGGACGCACACAGAAGCTCTTCAGTCAGCGGCTCATTATTACTGAGCAGGCCGGTGGTATGGTGACCCAGGGCAACGATGCAGGCGCCGGTCAACGTGGCAATATCAATAACCGCTTCGGGCTTGTAACGTTCGGCATAGGTCAGTGCATCACAAAGCACCAGCCGACCTTCGGCATCGGTATTGAGAATTTCAATGGTTTTGCCGGACATGGAGGTTACGATATCGCCCGGGCGTGTTGCCTTGCCACTGGGCATATTTTCTGCTGCAGCCACCATGCCAATAACATTAACGGGCAGGTCCATTTCGACAATGGCATTCATTACGCCGAATACACTGGCGGCACCGCACATATCAAACTTCATTTCGTCCATGGCTGCACCGGGTTTCAGCGAGATACCACCGGTATCAAAGGTGATCCCTTTACCCAGAAGAACGAGAGGCTTTGCACCACGCTTGCCATTTTTGAATTCCATACAGATCAGTCGGGCTTCCTGTTCGGAACCGGCGCTGACGGACAGCAGGGAGCTCATGCCAAGGTCAGACATTTGTTTTTCATTCAGTACCTTGGTGGTCAGCTTGGCGTGCTTTTTCGCCAGTGCTTTGGCTTCATCAGCAAGATAGGTAGGATGGCAGATGTTGCCTGGCAAATTGCCCAGCGTTCTGGCCACATTACGACCATTGCCAATAGCCTGTCCCTGGGAAAGACCCACTTTCACTGCTTCGGCATTTTTACGATCCGCCAATAGTGTGACTTTTTTCAGGCTTGGGCCTTTGCCAGTATCGTTTTTGAACTGGCTGAACTGGTAAAACGCATACTCAACCGCTTCGACCACCTGGCGGGTAATCCACTGAAGTGATTTACCTTCTACGGCGATGTCTTCGATGGCAACGGTTGCTTCCCTGGAATTAACCGACTTCAACTGGCTGGCCAGATTGGCCGTCAGCTTTTTAAACTCGGCTTCCTTTAATGGCTTATTATTATCACCCATGGCGAGTAGCAGCAGACGCTCAAAAGGCGCATGGTGGGTATGCAGGAGCATCAGTGAGTGACCGGGCTTGAAATCCAGGTCTCCACGTTTGAGTACTCCGGCAAGATACCCCTCAGTTAATGAGTCTATGGCTGTCGCAGAGGGTGGAAGCGTTTTCTTGTGGACGCCAATAACCAGGCAGGCAGTTTTCTGTTTTTCTGCGGCGCCGCTCTTAACAACAAATTCCATAGTCTCTCCAAGGGGACAAGTTATCCGATTTCATGGATAATAATATGGTTAAGCCAATTCAACCAGACGCTTTAGCTCGGATATGGCAGGTTCCTGCAATATCCGAGCTGCAATCAGGACGTGGAAAAGCAACAGATTCATTGTATGTTTATTCTACGCTTCTGTCAGATAGCCGGGGATTTATCCGGTTTTTTGCGGCGACTGACGTATAATTGTTCGTTTTGATTTTGTGAATTTCACCAAGGCATGCCTTTAATCATATTTCGTTACCTGTCCAGACAGATGCTGCAGGTTATGTTAGCTGTGACGTCTGTCGTACTGCTCATTATCATGAGTGGACGCTTTGTGAACTACCTTGCGCAGGCTGCAACTGGCACTCTGAAAGCGGACTTTCTCTTTGCCATCATGGGATACCGGATTCCTGAGTTTCTGGTCATGATACTGCCCCTGGGGCTTTTTCTGGGCATTCTTCTCGCTTATGGCAGGCTGTATGTTGATAACGAAATGACGGTTCTCAGCGCCTGTGGCCTGAGCCGTAATCAACTTTTAGGCATGACGATGATTCCTGCTGCCGGGGTGATGCTGCTGGTCGCGCTGTTAAGTCTTGTGGTTGCCCCCCAGGGAATACAGAAGGTTGAACGAATTTTTGCTGAGCAGGATTCGCTGACCGAGTTTGATACCCTGGTTTCCGGACGTTTCCAGAAGTTTGGCTGGCAGCGGGTAACTTATGCAGAGGAGCTGACCGATGATCATCAGCAGATGAACAAGGTCTTTATTGCCAACCGTAACGTGAATAGCAATAACCTGGGGTCCATGACATTGCTTCTGGCGGAAAAGGCAAGAATCGAAGCCAATGCAGGAGAGGGTGGACAGCGCTATCTGATATTGGATGATGGTTACCGCTATGACCTGACTCCCGGAGCCTTGCCTCTGCGGGAAATTGAGTTTGAAAATTACGGTCTTCGAATGGAAGAGCGCCGCTCGAGAAAAGAGATCAGCAAAGAGCAGGCGCTGCCAACGAGGAAACTCATGGATTCCGACGCACCGGGCCATCGTGCTGAGCTGCAATGGCGGATCTCTCTGCCCTTGTTAATACCGATCGTTGTACTGATGGCATTACCGCTTGCCCAGGTTAATCCCAGACAGGGTCGTTATGTGAAACTTTTGCCTGGCATATTGCTCTATCTGCTGTATCTGGCTTTACTGATGAGTGGACGTGGGGCGATTGAAGATGGACGCCTCCCGGTAGACATTGGCCTATGGCCCATTCATATTCTCTTCTTATTGATTGCGTTGATGTTGTACCTTGTTGAGCCGGGCAAACTCTGGCTGGCGCGCCGGAGGGCTGGAAATGCGTAAGCTGGATCGGTACATATCCAGGAATGTTCTGGGGGCAACGGTTATTGTCCTGTTGATTCTGGTGTTTCTTGAAGCACTGTTTTCTTTCCTTGGACAGTTGGATGATGTCAGAGGCAATTATCAATCGCTGGATGCATTGATTTTCACTCTGTTGATGATTCCCAAAAAACTGTACGAGCTGATTCCCGTTTCGGCACTGGTTGGCTGTCTTGTTGGACTGGGCTCCATGGCGTCCAACAGCGAGCTGGTGGTTATGAGGGCTGCGGGCGTCTCGTTATGGCGCATCCTTGGTGCTGTGATGAAGCCCACCCTGGTCATGATTCTTACTGGGTTGATACTGGGAGAATACCTTGCTCCCATGGCGGAGCAGGTTGGAGAGACCAGAAAAGCCATTGCCCGCTCAGCTGATGGAAGCTATACCGGAGAAGGCTTCTGGCATCGCGAAGGCCATGAATTTATGTACTTCAATGCCGTTGAGCCAAACGGAGTGCTTTATGGCGTAAGTCGTTATGTTTTTGATGATGACATGAAGCTTCAGGAAAGCTCTTTTGCCAAACGAGGCATCTACCAGGGTGATCACTGGCTGCTTGAGAATGTCACGACCATAAGCCGTAAGGATGAACAATTCATTACTGAGGAGAGTCTTGTAGAACCCTGGGATACCAGCCTGACCACAACGCTTCTGAAAGTAGTGGTGGTAAAGCCGGAAGCGTTGCCAATATCTGGTCTGCTCACATACACGCAATATCTGGCCGCACAGGGGTTGGACGCTGGAGAGTATGATCTGGCATTGTGGACAAAGCTACTTCAGCCATTATCCATACTCTCCCTGGTTATTGTGGGCATTTCTTTTGTCTTTGGCCCTTTGCGTTCGGTCAGTATGGGGTTACGGATTTTCTCCGGGGTGATCACCGGCATTGTGTTCATGATTGTTCAGAACCTGATGGGGCCATCAAGTCTGGTATTCGGGTTTCCGCCGGTATTATCGGTCATGATACCAATTATCATCTGTCTGCTGGCCGGGGCGGTTATGTTAAGGCGTGCTGCTTAAGAGGGGCAACACCTGACAAAGGAACCAATCAATTTGGCAGGTGTTGATTGAAATCTATGCATCAGATTCATCAAAGTCTGTTGATAAGAGTGACTTAATATGGATGCCTTGGGCTTCTTACAGGCCGAGGGGTTCGTGTGACCGGGCAGTAAAGCCTGCACTCTTCGAACTGGCTTGTGCGATCAAATGATTCCGGCTGACTTGATAAACGACGAAAGACTTCCGTCAGTTGTGATAAAAACTGTTCAAATAGCTGGGTGTTCATACTGAAGTCTCCCTTTTCTACTGCCTGCTGAAAGCCTGTTTGTAATGAAAAGCCCAATAGTAAGCTGACTGATACACCGTCATTGATGAGTGGCGATAACTTCATTCTAATGCTGGGTAGGTAAAAATACCAATAAATGTTTCGGTATATTCACTCTGCGCTGTAGGTTAGGAGTTAGCAGGAGTATATACTTGGGGGCTGGCAATGTCGCCAGGGCAGCCCTGTTATGGAACTGCACCGAGCAAGACAGGGAGCTTGTTATCAGGCTTTCTTTGCGGGTTTTTCCAGAAGAATGATTCTGGAAGACGAGGCCAGATCCTGCCAGCTTCGCTTCTTCCGGTCAATTAGTGCCCAGAAAAGACCGACACCAGCAAGAGACAGTGAAGGAATAGCAATTAGAAAACGAATAATACTTTGCCTTGGGCTGATCAAATGATTGTTACTGCTGATCACTTGTATTCTCCAGGCCCGCATGCCAAGGGTTTGCCCTGACCGAGTCCAGAAAAAACCAAAGAAACCATAAATGATGACCAGTAAGGCAGCGTAGAAAAAGGGCCCCCCGAGGTTGTAACCCTCTTCAGTCATCGTTTTGAGCTGCTCATCACCAAAAATTTGAATCTGGATGAACAGATTCAGGAAACCGACCATAAACAAAAGGGCCAGGATTAACAGAGAATCGTACAACATGGCCGCAGCTCTTCTCCATACTGGAGCTGGGATAAGATTGGTGGCTTCCATCGACCTCTTGCCTTGATATTAAATGTGGCAGGACATTCTAACAGTAATTTTTTTCACGCACATCTCTAGGCTCTGTTCAAGCCAGAATGCTTCTGGCTAGGCGTTATCAACTGGTTGGGTGGCCTGCTGGTAAAGCCCCCCTGGTATTGTCGTCCACTTGCTGTCCAAAGCTGACCCTGGTGACCTTTTGTTTGCCTTTGGGCTCTGTGATCCTGTGTGATTATGATTTTGATGGCTTTTGATCAATTTATAGAGTGGGTTATTCATTGCTTAACTTAATTAATAGGTTCATGTGTGAATGCTTTTGTTCTTAAATATTACTCCGTCAAAATATATAGATGGTGGTAGTTTTTACTGGAACAAATTTACGTGTCAGTTGTCATATAAGTGCTGAAGGATTTTTGTGAATTATATAATTGTTATTTGATTTCATTATTTATCTCTTTTTTAAATATGAGTATGTCTTTCATTATTGAATGATCGCTTGCCTGAAAGAAAAAGTATTTCCCGGGGGCTATGATGAGGCAGAATAGAGTTGTTCAGGGTTTTTCGTTTTTTATTGTTCTTTTGTTCTGTTTGCTACCTGTTTATGCCTCTTCCTATGTCTATGAGTATGATGATAATGCCTCCGAGTCATCACTGTATATAGATGATGATTTTACCGATGATCTTTTTTTAGATGATGAGGACGATTTGATAGAGGATGATCTGGACGAAGATTGGGATGATGACATTGAAGAAAGTGAAGGCAGCAACAAACCGGAGATACAAAAGACCGAAAGTGAATATTACAAAGATCTGGTTCGATCTAAAGATAAAGATGAATCTTCTCTGTTCAAGGGGATCGTTGATAATAGTAACTATCTGTTTAATGACATGGTGGTGGAACCACTGATCATTCCTTTTGCTAACTTTGCAGGGGAGTATCAGGATATCTTCAATCGTCACGTTATTGATCCTGTTCGCCGTGGCAAACACTACTTTAGGTATATGGACAGTGTAATGCTCGGTACCTTTGATAATATGCTTAATGAAGATACGGGGACAACAAACTGGCCTTATGCTATTGCGGGTGCTCCTTATGGCTGGATTGTAAAGAATGTTGTTTCTGACTTTAAGCTGGGCTCTGAGGTGCGAAGCCCAGGGATTATAGACAGTAAATACCATAATCATCCTGTTCTGGTGGAGCGTCTTGGAGCAGAGACTGGTGCTGTTGGAACCAAAATGTCAGAAACGCACAAAAATGAACTGGTTGTTATTGATGTAGTAAAGCCCTTCATGCCGAGATTGGAAATATGGGATGAAGAAAACTCATTGTTTTCGTCACTTTATAATTTCTATTATGCAACGAAGGAACTGGTGACCGATGTTCATCATATTGTAGAGTTTGAAGATACCGATTTTTTTAAACGAGCAGGCCGGTATGAAGAATCAGACCGAACTTTTCTTCATCACTGGAATAAAACAATATCAACGCGAAGTGGGTTCAGGAGTGGTCAGATTGTCAGGGTTGACAGGAAAGGGTATTTTTCAATGGGGCCTATTCCTATTGCCTGGAATTATTGTGAAGTAATGTTGCATGAAGGTGGGACCAGAGATATCGAAGTTATTGAGGAGGAAGATGAAACCGAAATTTATTATGAGCATCCTGAAACCTATGAATGGGGTGCGCGGGGGGATAAAATGGTTCCAAGAGAAAGAACCAGAACGGTTCGTAAGAAAGTGGTCAAACAAGTTCCGAATGTTACCACGTTTCGTGTTTACACCGAAAACCTTTGTCAGGCAGCTGAGGCATCCGTTCGTTCTAAAAGTGAGGTAATTACCTATACAACTCGCAGGTTGTTTTCTTGGTTAGTACCTGGGCTGGCATTTATTGGAGCTCCATCCGTTTCTTATCTGCTGATGAGGCAGCTTGGTATTACTAATTACTTCCCTCTGACAGCCGGTCTAATGGCGGCTGTGTTTCTGACCTCCTGGGCTATTCCCTCAATGTGGGAGTCTGATATTGAAGATACTATGCACAGTATCAAGTTCCCCCCACCAGACGAGTTTTAATGATTTTCTTGATTTTGCAGGGATGCTTTCGTCAACAAGTCATCATGGTTCGATATCAACGTAAAGTCAGATTCCTGCTTATAACCTACGGTGCTGGTAATTTATAAAGCCTTTGGTCGATATTTATTAAAGACCTGTTGACGTTTTGTTATGAGCCGCCCTTAAGATGTATCAGAATGCTTCTTACAGGGGGCATCATGGGAGCATCCTGATACGCTGAATACACAACAGAATATCAACAGGTCAGGGTAGTGATTTAAGAGGGACACAATTAGCTAATGTGGTCAGTGGGTCACTCAAGCGCTCACCGGCAATACTCACTGGACATGGTGATCACGTGTCTAATTCTGAGTACCTCCTGACCTGTACTGAAAAGGCTTTTGTACTTTTCAGGCTATCTTAAACTATCTATTCATTGACTAAAGACTGTTGAGATTAATTTCTCAGGGGATTTTGCATGACCGGGTTGCAGCTGATCATTGTTCTGGCATTTATTTTCCTGGGGGCCCGGTTGGGCAGTATTGGTATTGGTTTTGCCGGCGCTGTTGGGGTTGTAGTGCTTACGCTGGGACTTGGGATGAGTCCGGGCACCATTCCGGTTGATGTTATCCTTATCATTATGTCTGTCATTGGTGCTGTAGCTGCAATGCAGGTCGCTGGCGGTCTTGATTACCTGGTCCATATTGCGGATAAATTACTCAGAAAGCGGCCTCAGTATGTAACTTTTCTGGCGCCGGCTATCACTTACTGTATGACATTACTGGCTGGCACAGGCCATACGGCCTATTCAACATTGCCGGTTATCGCAGCTGTTGCGCGTGAGAATGGTGTTCGACCATCCCGCCCTCTGAGTATTTCGGTCATTGCCTCCCAGGTTGCAATTACCGCCTCTCCTGTCTCTGCAGCTGTTGTTGTCTTCAGCGGATTACTGGAGCCATTTGGTGTTGACTATCTGGACCTGCTCCTGATCTGCATTCCTACCACATTTGTTGCCGTAATGCTGACGTCGCTGGTGTGTAATTACCTGGGCTGCGACCTGCACAACGATGAAGTTTATCTTCAGAAGCTCTCTGAAGGCCTGATTCAGCCTGCTGAGGTTGTTGAAAGTAGAATAGAGCCTGGCGCAAGGATATCTGTTCTGATTTTTGGCCTGAGTATCCTGGCAGTGGTGGTATATGCGACTTTGGTCAGCGATAAGGTAGGTCTCATTGAGAACCCTGTATTACCCAGAGACAGTGCCATTATTGCCTTTATGCTCAGTGCTGCGTGCTTGATTACTTTGGTTACGGATATAGATACTAATCACATCCTTAATGCCCAGACCTTCAAGTCTGGCATGAGTGCCTGTATTTGTGTTCTGGGCGTTGCCTGGCTGGGAAATACATTTGTTGGAGCCCATCTTGAGAATATTCAGGAGACAGCCGGGGATATGCTTGATCAATATCCCTGGCTGCTTGCCCTAGCGCTGTTTTTTGCCTCCATGCTACTTTACTCCCAAGCAGCAACTACCCGCGCTCTTATGCCTGCAGCCCTGATGATCGTTGACCCGGTTACGGCTATTGCTTCATTTGCTGCAGTCAGTGCACTGTTTGTTTTACCAACCTATCCTACCTTGCTTGCAGCCGTTGAGATGGATGAAACTGGCTCCACTCGAATAGGAAAGATGGTGTTTAATCACCCTTTCTTTATTCCCGGAGTGATCTGTATCTCGCTGTGTGTGATTTTTGGCTTTCTATTGGCTCCAGTCATTATCTGAATCTAACTTTTGCTGACGCTTGCTGCGAACTCAGTGGAGTCGATACTCGCTGTTAAACTGGCAGTTCATCTGGAAGATGATTTTTTCAACCGCACAACAGAAATCAAAGTGGGCATGAATCAATGTGTTGTCGTTAGTCCGGCTGGTTTCACAGATGATTTTGCAGGGATCTGTTTCAATCTTATGAGCAAGAAATCGCAGTTTCTGGAAATGATCCATAGCTTCCTTAAGCCCTGCTGTCTGAATATCCATTTCCACTCTAGTGTCGTTTAAGTCAGTCACGCTGGTCATGGCTGGAACTCCATTAATAAGTAGTTAACCAAGTGAAATCATATTTTCCGGGCAAGTGGTCGGCCACTCTGCAGTGTTACAACTCTGGTCACATAGCTTCAGCTATGCTCCCGTCGTTGTGCCTTGTACAGTAGCTGTCCACTCATCCAGAAATATTCGATTCCATTTGCTCAACTACTTAATGTTTATTTGTTGAAGCGACCCTGCTTGAGTTAGCCTGATGAGGGTTGCCTCAAATATACCTGTATTTGATAGTTGGAAAATGGATATAAATCAAAGTTTTTCTCAAAATGACATTTGTTAACATCTTGTGTGCGCATTAATTATGTAAATGCTGCTATATGAGGGCTCAAGCCAGAATGCCTCTGCCGTTGTTGCAACAACTTGAAAGACGTGAGTATTCCTGCGTCCTTGCGCCTGGTCAGAAGCATTCCGGCTTGAGCTGAGAAAGGAACCTTATGTCAACAGAACCTAATACTGGGGGAATAAGTATGTTGAATCTTGATAGTACAGTGCTGGTGGTTGTAGATGTTCAGGGCAAGCTGGCTACCTTGATGCATGAACATGAGTCACTCTTTCATAATATTGTTACCATGGTGAAAGGAGCGAAATTGCTCAATGTTCCGATTCTCTGGCTGGAGCAGATCCCGGAAAAACTGGGAGGTACCGTTCCTGAACTGGCTAATGAGCTGTCTGGTTTCAGCCCAGTGAGAAAATCATCATTCAGTGCCTGTGGTGAGCCTGCTTTTATATCAGCACTTGAGCACACAGGGTGTAGACAGGTTTTGTTGACTGGAATAGAGGCCCACATCTGCGTTTATCAGACGGCGATGGATCTTCTTGCTGGAGGCTATGAGGTAGAAGTTCTGGTTGATGGGGTTTCATCAAGAACTTTACAGAACAAAGAGGTGGCTCTTGATAAAATGTCAGCCCAGGGGGCTGATCTGACGACCGTTGAAATGGCGCTCTTTGAGTTGATGAAGTCTGCGGAAGCCGAAAAATTTCGTGAAATAGCTATGCTTATCAAATGACAATCAGCATGACATTGGCAGGTTATTCAAGGAGGTTTCCATGACTGAACAAGACAAAATACTGTTAGCCCGTGGTGCTTTGCTTGAGGTGCTTGGGAAACATGATGTCAGTAAAATTTCAGATTTTTTCACTGAAGATGCAGTAATTATTATTAATGAGAAAAAGCTGACTGGTACCCGCGATATCGCAGACAGGCTCAAGTGGATAAAGTCCAATGTACAACGTGTTGATGTTGATATACAACGAGTTTTTTTTAGTGGAAATCAGGGGTTCGATCACCATACAACCCGGATACTTTCACTGGATGGGCAATCGACAGTGTTTAAAATTTTCGGATATATTGAGCTACGAGATTCGAGAATATGTCTTTATGAGGACGTAACTATTCAAATTGATGATGGAGAAAATAGAATGCACATAGCAACAGACACTATGGGTAGTTCTGGTCATTGACAAATAATACCAATAAGCCCATCCCATCCGGGAACAGAGGAACAGACAGGCACCCTATTGCAGTGGCAGTCTAAAAATTCCTACTAGTGCAGCCAAGCGTTGATACCCATACCGTTCGCACTGACCGGAGTCGAAGTGCGGAGTCACCATCCTTCGACTCCGCTCAGGATGAACGGGTATGTATGCTTTTTAACGCTTACCTGCACTGGATATCTTCAGTTTTATACCTCACTGATTGAAAAACAAAACGCATGTTCTCGGCCTTTTGATCAAAAGATAAGGTGGGCAATCGCTGCAATAACAGGCAGTGTGACCAGGGTTCTCAGAATAAAAATAATAAATAACTCAAACAATGTTACTGGAATCTTGCTTCCCAGCAGCAAAGCCCCTACCTCAGAAAGGTAAATCAACTGAGTCAGTGATAATGCCGCAATAACAAACCGCGTCATGTCATTATCAATGGATGCAGCCAGGATAGAGGGTACGAACATATCGGTGAAGCCGACCATCATGGTTGTTGAGGCCGCCTGGGCTTCAGGAATCTGCAACCACTCCAGCAACGGTAGAAAAGGCATTCCCAGGTACTGGAAGACTGGGGTGTACTCTGCAACCATCAGGGCAATGGTGCCTATTCCCATCACCACTGGCAGTACACCAAAAACCATATCAATAGCGTTCTTGCCACCATCCTGAATGACCTTCATTGGGTTGGTGATTTTTGCTGCTTTCTCCAGCGCCTGTTTCAGTCCCCATGCAAAAGCACTGGTGCCTGGAGGAATAATTTCATCATCATCACTCCGGGATTTTCCGCAGATGAAAACGTCCTTTTTTCTGGAAAGGGGAGGGAGCTTGGGGACGATAAATGCGGCAACCAGTCCGGCAAAACAGACAGTAAGGTAGAACTGTGTAAATAGGTGATCCAGGCCAACCTGAGCAATAACCACCAGTGAGAACGTAATCGAAACTACTGAGAAAGTGGTACCGATCACTGCAGCTTCACGCTGAGTATAATATGAGGTTTCATACTGTTTACTGGTCATCAGGATACCGACGCTGCCATCACCCAGCCATGAAGCAATACAGTCAATGGCTGAACGGCCTGGCAGGTTGAATACAGGCCGCATTATGCGTGTCATCAATGTACCCAGCAGCTCCAGTAAGCCAAAGTTCATTAATAGTGGTAGCAAAAGTCCGGCAAAGATGAATACCGAAAACAGTGTCGGCATAAGGTCATTCAAAACCATGCCGCCGGTAGCGCCTGACCAGATGGCTTCCGGGCCGACCTTGAAAAAGCTGGAAAGGACAAAGACCGTTCCAGCAACTCTTACCAGGCACCAGAGTGGGGTGATATCAAACAGAGATGTAAGAAATGGGCGCTTCATTATTGATTGTGGCTGGAATACCTTGGTAATGATGGTGATTAACCCGGTAAAACTCACAATAATGGTAATGATGGTGGTCAGCTGTTCTTTGAGAAGTGCTTTTAACCCGCCGGCCAGCAAAGCAACAGGAATGGTGAATTCACCATTGAGACTGACCGGAGTGACAAATAGCAACAGGCCAATCAGCGATGGAACTAAAAAGGTCAACCAGTTACGCAAGCTGATCCCTCTCTTTTTTACGGCTGTAAACTGCTTCATAACAAGCCCTGGGCTCCTCAAACTCAGCCATGCACAAAAGTATGATTCAAAAAATTCAAATTTCCTGCTCCGCGAATAAATGAGTCAGGAAACGTCGGTAATTCTCTACCGGTATCGGTATATATCGCAGTCAGTGGATTTGACAGCTGTTGACTGCATTCTGTTCAGGTTGATTATGCATTATTTCTTAATAAATATTAACTTTCTATCCCGGAAAAGACCTATCTCCTTGATTTTTTATTAAATATATAAGCTTTAAATGTTGGAGCTGGAGAATAATGCCTGCTCTGGCAATTGGTTGAAAAACATCAATTCCTGTAACCTTCAGAACCTGAGCATAATGTTTTGTTAACCGGTGAGCGTTGATTGCATGATGTTTTACAGGGTTTCAGAAAGAAAGGTGTACACTGAAAGCGGGAAGCTGCTGGCTTGCAGATGTCAGCCAGCAGTCGTTATGAAGTGCGGTTGTGAAAAATACATCAGCCGCGGTAATAGCGCTGTTCGATAAACGGCATTTTACTGACGGTCATTGGCAGTTTTTTGCCTCTGACCAGTGCATACACTTCTGTACCTAATGTCGCATAATTGGCATTGATCAGTGCCATGGCAACTGGAGCTTCAACGGAAGGACCAAAAGTTCCAGATGTCACTCGGCCAATACTTTGTCCTTGCGCATCAACCAGATCTGCGCCTTCTCGAACCGGTGCTCTGCTGCTTCCAATAAGACCGATACGTTTGGTTTCAACCTGCTTGGTTTCAATTTGCTTCAGAATCTTCACTGCCCCAGGGAAGCCTCCAGCACGCTCACCATCATGACGACGATTTTTACTGATGGCCCAGATAAGGCTCGCTTCAACAGGTGTGGTATTGACATCAATATCATGGCCATAGAGACAAAGGCCTGACTCCAGTCGCAAGGAGTCTCTGGCACCCAAACCGATGAGTTCAACTTCCGGGTGGTCGAGCAGCAGCCGGGTGATATGTTCAGCCTCTTTTTCGGGGATGGATATTTCAAAACCATCTTCCCCTGTGTAACCGGAACGGCTGATAAAGCAGGGAACGCCATCAATAGAGAGCTGGCGTGAGTCCATAAAGACCATGTCCGCGACATCTGGAACCAGTCTCTGCATAACATCGGCTGCCATGGGCCCCTGAATGGCAATCAGTGCACGATCGTTTAATCGTTCAAGTGTCACGCCTTCCGGCAGATGGGATTGCAAGTGCTGGGTATCCTGCTCTTTGCAGGCCGCATTGACCACCAGATAAAGGCAGTCAGCGTAGCGAGTGACCATCAGGTCATCGAGGATACCTCCGGCATCGTTGGTAAACACCGCATAACGCTGCTTCCCAACAGGGAGGTCTACAATATCAACCGGTACCAGTGATTCCAGAAAGAGGTCTGCTCCATCACCGGAAAGTCTCAACTGCCCCATATGGGAAACATCGAATACACCCGCCTTGTTTCGAGTGTGAAGGTGCTCAGTTTTGACACCGGATGGGTACTGCACAGGCATTTCGTAACCGGCAAAAGGAACCATTTTGGCTCCCTGAGTCAGGTGAAGGTCGTATAACGGGGTTTTCTTAAGGCTTTCAGCAGACGCTTCAGACATCCATCGTCTCCATTTATCGAGAGAGCATTTTCTCCAGAAGTCTGAGAAGGCTCTCAACTATTGGGTTAGCAGGCTTGTTGTTCTAATCGTTTCTTTCTGGTCATTTATCTGGCAATAAATTACACAGCAACATTTCATCTTTCACAGTTGCTGTCAAGGTTTGTTCTATTCTGTGGAAAGAAGTCTGGTTTTTTACCGTTCAGGCCATAGTGTGAAAACAGAGTGCCCTCCATGCATTCAATATGATCATGGAGATCGAATAAAGTAATTGATCAGATTCCAGATGCTGAGGGAAGGGCAGCTATGACGAAAAGCGCTGAGGAGGCGTTTGAAAAACAACATCATTTCCCCAGAGTTCGATCAGCAGTGATTATTCACCAAGGTTCAGGTTGTTGTTATTGATCAGGTTATTGAGAATATCATTGTCACTGCTGCCCAGTGTAAACAGGTCGACATCTTTAAAGGTGACTCGTTTGGTCACATCACCACCAGCATCGGGGCGAATTTCCATAATGGTATCGCTACCACTGGCAACAAAGTGGAAGTGCTGGTCCAGGCTGCTGCCTTCATCGATCAGAATATCATCCAGTTGCAGCAGGTCACCTTCATTGGTATTGAAATCAGAAATGATCAGATCGGCTGGATTCAGGCTGTTACCATTGATATTGAAGTCAAAGGTATCAGCACCACGGCCTCCGACCGCTGTAACATCATCGTGATTAATAATGAAAAAGTCATCCCCTGAATCTCCGATCAAATGTTTCAGGGTATTGCCGGAGGTATGGCTATAGCCTGCGACCCGGTCATTTATGGTATCTACATTGTTGCCAGCACTGTCACTAATGCTGTTGCCGGTGTAGCTGAACATCAGTTGGTCAGTCCCTGTCACCGGGTCTCCAGAGAAAATGACATTGACTTCTTCGTTATTGGTAGAGACATCAACGATTACCCGGTCAATACCATTGATTTTGATGGAGAATTCACTATTGGCTGGGGTTCCGGAAATGATTTCAGAGAAGTCCAGTACCAGATCATTGCCAGATGCCAGCGATGAGTTGAGATCCGGGGCTTTCAGGTCAGACTGTGTTACAGCTCCGGAGGTAAGGGCATCGGTGGTGGCGGTATTTCCAGCCAGGTCGTTGATAAAGCCAGCAGAAATATCCACCTGATCATTGCTGTAATCACCGCCGGAATTACTTTCAATATCCACGGCTTTAGCCGCAGCAAGCTCAATTCTGAGGCGGTTGTTATCCACCACTTTGGCGGATAGCACATCATCTTTACTGAAGCCCAGCGGGAGGGAGCCATTGACGTTGTAGCTTAGTTTGCTCCAGTCCAGCATTAAACGCAGCTCTGTCGTATCAGCACTGGCATTACCGCTTAGGATGTCATTGAAGTTACTTCCAGTCAGCAACAGGTTATTACTGTCCGGGTCGTACTCAACCGAGATGATCGTGGTTGTCGGTATAGAGGTATCGATTACCAGCTGGCTGTTATCAGTCAGCGTACTGAGTAAATTAGAGAAGTTAAGGTCGGCGCTGCCGCCTTGTGCAGTGTCACTGTTATCCGGGCCTATACCGCCATAGATTCGTCCACCATTCAGGTTAATTGACTGTACATCAAGTGCACTGATGTTATCACCCGCCTGGATGGTATATTCAAAAATCATTCGTGAGCTGGTATGGGTATCTGTTACTCCAGGCTCCTGTTTAACAAAATCGGCAGTAGCGCCTCCACTCAGGGTGAGAGAAGGAGTTCCATCTACTTTCACTTTCTGTGTAAATTGCACAGAAATAAGAATTGTGTCGCCTTCTTTATAGACCCCATCAGCGGTGATTGCCGAGATGGATTTTATTTTGGTCTGGGCATCTGCAAATGTTGGGAATTCGTTCGTATTACTGCCTGTTGCATTAAAATAGAGAGAACCATCATAAGAAAAGCTGGTTTCATTACCTGCTCTATCTTTAAACCAGCCGGGTTCAATTCTCAGGTTCATTTCATCGAAAGGACTTTGTTCGGTCGCAGAGGTATCACGGGTGTAAAAGTAAGCCAGACCATCCCAGTTCAGGAAACGCTCATACCCATCATCCGTTAATTGCAATTGTGTTCTCTCGGCGAGTCCTGAGCTCTCATGCTGCCGGAAGAAGAGTACATCTTCTTCCTGGAAACGGTATTCGGTTGGGTTGCCAAAATCATCGGTGCCGGTGATGACAAACTTGGTCCAGTCAACATCGTACAGCGTGGAGAGATCATTGCCTGCTCCGACCCCCCAGTTGCCGGTGCTGGTATCGAACAGGAACTGGTTGGTGCGATGGAAGAATTTGACAATATCAAAGCTGAGGTCGGTATCCACCTCGATATTGGCCTGACTGGCCAGCTCCAGTGCCGCAGGCGGGCGGGCATCGTTGTAGATGCGGACATCATCAATCAAACCGTGGAAGTTATTACCCTCTGTGGAGTAATCGGTTGTACCGCTATTATGCAGTTTTGAGGATCCTTGCTGGCTTCCCAAATAGGTTTCAGCATGAGAACTCACCGCCTGCCCAGTGGTGGAGCCAAACTCTTCACCATCCAGATAGCCTTTCAGTGTGCCGTCGGTGCTATTTAGTACCAGCGATACATTGTGCCACTGACTCTTATCAATGCCACTGATGTCCACATTAAGCCACTGACCATCCCAGCCAGTACCTTCACTCCAGGCACCAAGATAAAGCTTCCCACTTTCAATATAGATATTGAAACCATCGGTACCACCGCCCTCATCATAGAGGAACTGCCTGCTGGTTAGTGTATTAGTGGCATCGGGCTTAAAGGCCAGAGTAATCGTTCTTTCAGGGATTGTTCCGGTATATTGGTTAATCTCGGAGGAGTCGCCAATGGCGACATAGTCATTCACCCCATCCAGACTGACCGCCTGGCCGGTCACTCCACCGGCTACCAGTGTGGCACCGTTGGTCAACGTAGCTGGATCATCCACGCTGTCAGAATAGGATTCGTCAGCCACTGTTGATCCAGTAGCGCTGTCAAATGTCCATTGGGCACTGAGGTTGTTCAGCAGATGATCCTGCAGGTCATTACCGGCCAGATCGCTGATGGTACCATTCTCAAGGTCCAGTGGCATGCCGGCCAGAACATCAAGGTCCGCAATGTTTTCACCTGCACCGACGGTGTAGCGGAACACCAGTTTATCGGTGCCGGAACCGCTGGAGTAAGAGGCCTGTCCCCCCGTGTTGAGATGAAGTGCTGGGGTTCCTGTTATTTCAACCGCTTCACTGAAGGACACTTCAATCTGTATGACTTTGCCCGTATTGTAGGGGCCATCAGCGGTTAAACTGTCAATACCGATAATTTCAGGTACATTGACATCGACGATGGCGGTGCCGGTTTGCGCCAGTGCATCGTTACTGGTGGTGGCTGGCAGGGTAGGGATCAGACTGTTCCCGACGGCATCAAAGACCATGACACCAGAAGGTATGGTCAAGGCGGTATTGGAGGCGTAGTTAAGGGCTGTGGTGTTTTCGCTGTTGGCGGTACCAACGGTATAAACAAACCGTAAGGTATCGGTACCTGAACCGCTGTCGTATGTTGCAGTGGTGCCATTGTTCAGGGCCAGGGTCGGAAGAGTTGCCGCATTGGCCGTGTCTATACCGCTGATATTCACACGCTCACTGAGCTGGACCAGAATGACAACCTCTTCTCCCGGTATAAAGCGACCGGGTTCTTCAAGGCGAACCTGAAGAACCGTTGGCGCTGCAATATCACTGTAATCCAGGGTCAGGTCACTGGTGGTTGCAGCGCCCTCATTACCGGCCAGGTCTCTCAGGAAGCCAGCCTGAATATCAATCCCATCCTCTGCCCCCTGGTAGCCAAAGATTCCTTCCAGCTCAGCGGCCTTGGCATCGGTAAACTGAATGGTTAGTGTGTCGGTTCCAGCCAGGCGGGTAGAGACAATATCGCTGGCGGTCAGTGTTACGTTCTGGGTAACTCCGTCGTCTTTATCAATATCAATGACCAGTTTGCTCCAGTCCAGCCTCGCTGTGATATCCGCTGTGGCACTTTCACTGCTGTTCAACAGCTGATCAAAGTCAGCGCCCTGCAGCAGTAACTGGTTGTTATCTTCATCATAAGCGACACTGGTTATGGTGGTTGCCGGGGCGCTGGTATCGACCACAATCTGGCTGTTACCGGCAAGAGACTGCTCACTTATGAGGTCTGGTAGCCCTCCTTCATAAAGCTGGAAGCCGTCCAGTCCCGTATAGACATCTCCATTATTGTCGGTAATGTTCAGACGATAGAACCGGTACTCCCCTGGGTTATCCACCTCAAAAAACTTGTTTTCCCGGTTAGTCCAGTTATTAACAGTACTTTCGGAATCAATGGTAACAAAGTTAATACCATCGTTACTGCCCTGAAGCGTCCAGCTTTCTGGCTCACGACCGATCCGATTTTCTATCGCTTTGATAGAGTATTGCCAGATCTGAACAGGCCTTTCCATCTCTACCTGAAGCCAGCCAGTGGTTCCTGAAACCGCCCAGGAACCACGATTATAGAGGTTAGCTAAAGACGCATCAAATGCCATGTATGGTGCAAAATTACTGGTTACATACCCATTGGCAGTGACCGTGATATTCTGTTCAGAAGAAGATGCAAGTATAGGAATTAAACCATCGGTGTCATAACCTAACTTGGCGCTTTCGCCTGCTCCATTTACCAGGGTTGCTGCAGTGCCGCTGCCTTCAAACAGTTGAAAGCCATCCAGCCCTGTGTATGAGTCGCCATTGTTACCGGTGATATTAATGCGGTAGTAGAGGTAACTTGCTTCTGTATCCAGATAGTATTCTTTTGTTTCCCGGTTTTGCCAATCATTCACA
This sequence comes from Endozoicomonas atrinae, assembly GCF_001647025.1. Taxonomy (GTDB): domain Bacteria; phylum Pseudomonadota; class Gammaproteobacteria; order Pseudomonadales; family Endozoicomonadaceae; genus Endozoicomonas; species Endozoicomonas atrinae. The sequence goes on along the minus strand of NZ_LUKQ02000025.1, from coordinate 15,061 downwards.
TTGCTGCGGGAATCCAGGACAACGAAGTTGACACCATCATTACTTGCTTCCAGAGTCCAGCTGGAGGGTGCGCGGGTATTATGACTTTCAATATTGGTTAGTGAATACTTCCAGATTTCTGTCGGAGTTGGTAGTTGAGCCTGCAGCCAGCCACTACTGCCAGCGGTAGCCCAGGATCCCGAGTTATTGGTTGCATTCACTACTGTGCTATCAAAAGCCCTGTAGGCTTCATAACCTGTGCCAGCCGTTCCATTGGCTGTAATGATATATCCCTGGTCATTATTGGATGTAAGTAATGGAACCAGGCCATCATCAGAACGAATGACCTCGGAGGCAAAGCCTAACGAACGAATATCGCGATAATTCAGGTCATCGGTATTTTCACCGGCTGTGAGCGTATGGCGGAAAACAAACTCACGGGAGCCGCTGCCTGAAACGTAGACAGCATTACCGCCATAGGGATTTCCACCGTCAGGTAACCGGTCATTCAGCAGCAGTAATAGCGGGTCATTAATGGCATCGTAATTTTCCAGTGTCACTTTCTCGCTGAAGCGAACGCGGATGAATATCTCATCACCGGCCTGGTAACTGCCGTCTGCTGTGTCGGCCGTTACATTGACGACAGTGGCTCCACTGGTCGTCACACTGACAGTGGCATCGGACAGGGCATCGGTGGTTGAGCGGTTACCGGTTTCATCACCAATAAAGCCGGGGGTAAAAGACAGTGTCATGTCACCACCGATGGTACTGAAGCCATTATTATCCAGTATTTTGCTGACCCCGCTGTCGAGTACAATTTCCAGTCGATCACCATGAACCCTTACAGCGCCAATATCGGACTGGCTGAGACTGACATTATCAATACTGTTATCGGGTTGCCTGAGTTTAAGCAGCAATTTGCTCCAGTCAAAGCGGGCCAGATCGTCACCCTGCAGTGAAACACCTGCGCTTTCATCATCACCCAGCATGGTGGTGAAACCACTACCATTGAGCGTTAATACCTGATCATCAACCCCGTCGGGTGCGAGGGATACCCCGGTAATGGATACTTCCGGCGCATTTCCATCAATCATCAGATCGGCATTCTGGGCAAGGGCACTGGTATCGGTCTGCTTAACCGAAATGCTCTGTATCAACAGGGCATTATCAACCCCAACACCAGCTGAGGATGAGGCCCCCATAGAAAAAGTAAAGTCGTCAAAATTACTGTTTCGACTGTCTGTTACGGTGTTGTAAGTAGCAGCACTGCCATCGACTGTATAACTGTCAATCACCAGAGAGTTGCTGGCGTTGATGTGACCCGTAATGACCAGATCATGGAACTGGTTATCATCGGGAATCCCTGCTTCAAAACCAAAGTGGTTATTGGTGCTGGCTGATGATGGATCGCCCAGGGAGACATTCATGCTGCCTGATTTCATCAGTGTCATATTGATCTGGAAGCCTGACTCTTTAAAGGCCTCCATCTCCGCTGATGAGAACGTGTAGTACATGTTGGGGAGATCCCAGGCACCATCGCTTAAATAGTCCTGAATCAGAAAGGCTTCAGCGGTGGTAGTATCACCATCCAGACTGAGGTATTTCATATTATCCGCAAAGCTCTGGGTATCGACTTCTGTCAATGTCGTTTCGCGGATATCATTTTCCCTGATCTCATCATTATCAAAGAAACTCCAGCCAGCGGTTTCCAGGGCCGCTTTACCCATAAGGTCCGATGCATCGAAGTCAACCAGGGTACTCATGGCAGGTACCAGCAGGATGGCATTATTGCCTGAGGTGTCTTTGATGGTACCATCGTTCAGCTGTAGAGCATTGGCACTGAATACATCCAGGTCATCGGCCTGGTCACCGGGCTGCACGGTATATTCAAACGTCAGTTGACGGGTTCCTGAACCGGAACTGTAGGCCGCCGGTGTAATATTATTGCCAGTACCCATTAACAGGCTGGGCTCACCGGTCACCTCTACAGGTTCATCAAAAGTGAGCTGGATACGCAAAACGGAACCGATGGGGTATTCACCATTTGGATCAGGACTGGTGACCTCGGTGATGGAGGGTGCAATACCATCGGGGGGCAGTACGAAAATTTCCACCCCGGCAGTATTGGCATCACTCATGGTGTTGCCAGCGGCATCCTGGAAGAAACCATCACTGGTAATACGGATCAGGTCCTGACCTTCCGCATTACCAAAACCGGAAATTGCTCTCAGCTCGGCCAGTTTACTGCTGGCCAGCTTGATGTATAGCTCCTCATCACTGACGGCAAGTACGGAATTAATATCCGATGCGGTGAAGCTGACATCGGTATTACTGCCACTGCTGTTCACTACTCGCCAGGAAAATTTACTCCAGTCCAGCCGGCTGGCCAGGTTGGTATCGAGAGCCTCTCCGGGAGAGAGCAGGCTGTAAAAATTAGCGCCACTAAGGGCCAGAACGCCAGCCTCATTGACGACGTTGATGTTGGTGATACCAATGCTGGGAGCAATGCTGTCAATCTGGATATCATTCTGGCCATCCAGAGTGTTTGTCGAATTCAGGCCGGGGAGAGAGAGGTTGGCATTATTGCCCACCAGGTCTGCAATAACACCACCGTTCAGGTTCAGTGCTGAGGTTGATAATACATCCAGGTCAGCAGTTTCATCAGGATTGTCGATGGTGTAGGTAAACGACAAAGTATTTGTTCCTGATCCGCCACTGTAGGTGGCCAGACGGTCAAAGGTGCCGGTTTCAAGCTGGAGGGTTGGTTCTCCGGTCACATTAACCCGCTCAGAGAACTCCACTTTAACGGTAATGGTATTGCCATCCTGATACCACTGGTTGGCATCGTCACTGAATAGCCTGAGAACTTCAGGCTCACCAGCGGTATCTGTGGTGTTGGTGACGGAGAAGCCAGAGATGGTACTGGCATCATTACCCGCACTGTCTTCAATTCGGTCACTGTTTACATCACTGTTGGCTGAAGGGGGCGTATAGTCAATGGAGACCTGCTGGCCGTCAGTGACTGATTCAGTCAGGGTTAAAATGACCTGTTCCCCGTCAATGGCGATGCTGTTGATGGTCTGACTCTCTCCTTCGGCAAGGATGGTGAACAATGACGGGTTCAGGGTTGCGTTGGTATTGAGTGCTTCATTCAACGTCAATGTCAGGGTGTTTCCATTAACTTCTGCGGAAGCCAGGGTGGGTGTAACTGAATCGGTAATATTGGTGATGTTGACATCACCATGGTCAAAGGCGGCAGCATCAAGGCCTTTCAGATCCTCAATGCTGTCCGGGTTCGTAGAGTTATCACCGATATCCCATTCGGTTCTATTGATGGTGTAAATGGAGCGGGAGCCGGAAATATTCATTACACCCAGCTCACCATCACTGATGTTTTCATTGAACTGGTGAGCGATTTTTTCATCACCATCGACGATCAGTGTGACCTTATTATCAACAATGGTGACTTCCGTGTGGCGGGCAACGTCGAAACCAGCTGGGTCAGCATCTGCGTCTTCTAACAGTACTGTTTTGCTGCCATTGACCCAGTGCTCAATAACCCAGTCAGAATTTCCATCACCGTCATAGCTGCCAATGGCTTTGTAATCGTTGGCGCTCTGATAATCAAACACGATAAACGCATTCCGTGAACTAAAGTCATCGGTTGGCGTTACGGTGAAATCAAGGTAAAGGTCGTCACTTCTAATTGAACTGTTCAGTGTGTTAATCAGTACCACATTATTTGACGAAACAGAGGTCAGTGTCAGTGTGTCTCCACTGAGTGAGACAGTCCCGCCACTATCAACGGAGAGCGTACTCTGGAAGTTAGCGGTTGTTGTGGGTTTATAACTCAGTGTAACGGACTCACCGTCGGTAACCGGGCTGGCCAGCTCCAGGGTGACCTGGTTACCACTGACCGATGTGCTGTTGATATTGCGGGTCACACCACCGACCTGAACCTCAACAAGAGAGTCGCCGGTCAATGTCATGGGCTGACTGTTAGCGTTCAGATCACTGACAGAAGTGCCACCGTTTTCTTCAAAGTCATAGGCGTGGTATGTATCGCCAGTCAGGCCTGAGGCAAAGTTTGCGAAGTCATTGGCGTTATACAGGTCGGATATTTCGGAGGCCGTCAAATCCCGGTCAACGATCAGAAGGTCATCAACAGCACCATCCATAGGGTCATCAACATCCCAGTTGCTTTTGCCTATATAGTTATTATTTCTTACTTTTTCTGCGGGTACACCACCTTGGAATGTCCCTTCTTCCACTCCATCCTTGTAAATTGTGTATAGGCCTGAACTGTTAATGGTTGCAGCGACATGTACCCATTCACCCAGTGTGAAAAAGTTGTCTATGTTAAAGCCGTGTTGAACGTTGTTACTATCGTGAACATGAAAACCCAGGCCGTTGGTTGTCGTAATATGACCTATAAGAATATTGTGATCATTCTCTCCATCCCCAAAATCGACAAATCTTGACCAGCTCTCTTCAAAGCTGTCAAAACGAACCCAGCCTGCGATGGTCATGGATCCACCGGTTGTTAGCCCATCAATCTCACCGGTCCCTTCAAAGCCATTGAACTCCAGCCCGGTTCCCTCACCATTTTTACCGGCTCCCCACTCGACACCTGAGAAACCGGCATTTTCATTCAGATCTTCGGAGTAGGTGAGGGTGATCGTTTCGCCATCAACCACCGCACTGTTGAGGGTTGGCGGGGTGGTATCGGTATTGTTTTCAACCAGAGCGTCGGCAAAGCCGTTACTGGTGTTTCCCTGGGCATCCTGAATTGCAGCACCGCCATTGTTGGTTGCATTGGCAGCACTGTAAGACAGTCGCACAATATCCGCATCGACAACCGGACTGTTGAGGGTCAGGGTCATCTGGTTATCAGTAATACTGACATTGGAAACCGTACGGCTGCCGCCACCGACCAGTGAGATGGTAAAGGCACTGCTGTCAGGAAGGTCGGCTGGGTCAAGGTTCTCGTTGTAGTTAACAATCAGCTGATCGCCGTCCACCGTCATATCCTGACGAACCGGGGCGACCCCATCAGGGGTAACAGTAGCGGAGAAGTTGGTCACTGCTGCGAATGGGTTAATACCACCCTGCTCCTGCACCGGATTGCTGCCGGGGGTGTAACTGACCTGAACATTGGCGCCAAAGCTGATGGCACTGTCCAGACTGAGTCGAATCTGGGTACTGTTCAGGTAAGAGACGTTCAGCACATTCACACTACTGCTGTCTACGGATACGGCAAAGTCAGCCAGGGCCGGAATACTGTCGATGTCCATATCTTCACTGAAGGTAAGGACCAGATCCTGCGTATTGGCAACCACTTCAGCCGTTGACAGAGTAGGGGCATTTCCAGAGAAGGTGACGGTCTGGGTTGCGGTGGTGACCGTATTGGCGCTGTCGGTTTGTGTGGCGGTGATTGCCAGCTGGCCATCGGGCAGTGAATCGATATCCAGCACTTCACCAGAGAGACTCCAGGTGCCATCAACATCAACGTTAATGCTTTCGACAGCGGTATTGTAGAGAGCGGAAACATCATCAGCGGTCAGGGCCTGGTCAAATATCTCCAGACCTGCCATATCACTGCTCAGGTGACCAATATCTGTAAAGGAGGAATAACCAAGCTGGAAGCCGGTTTCCCAGTTAAAGCCGGAAGAGCTACTGGTTCCAGAGGCAACCTCGACACCATCAATATAAACTTTTTGCCCACCAACAGATCCGCCATAAGTGTGAACCATATGGTGCCATTCACCATCGTTGAACGTTCCGGTACTGGCGATGGTTTCATTGGGGGAGTATATGTAGGACTTTAATACCCCACCTTCGAGATAAACATTGCGGTCGTGAACACCACTTGGGCCATAGATTCTGAACAAACCACCATTGGCATCCGTTGTCTTGAACCAGAGTGAAACACCGTAGCTGGTCTCGGAAACATTCAAGTTACCGGTCAGGCTGTCATCAACGCCATCAAAATGGAGAGCCTGTCTTGAGCTGTCCTGTGATCCAAGGTTGGGACCGTCGACATAGCTGGCAGATCCACCATTAAAGGTAACCGTACTGTCACCGTTAAGGTTGCTATTCAAAGACCAACTTGCCTGAGGGGCAGGAACCGAGTCAGCCCTAATCGTAACTTCTACCGTAGCCCCGGGCTCACCCACGCCAGAGACAAACACGGCATTCTCTTCTGCAGCACTGATCTGGTTATCACCCATGATCGGCGTATCAATAGCCAGGGTATGAGTGGTGATCAGCTGACCATTACTCTGTAATTGACTGATAATGGCGGCATCGCTATTGCCCAGAGTGGTCAGGTCAACGTTTTCCAGAACGATATGCTGAACAACATCACCTCCAGCTGTCCTGCTGACGTCGATCACGGTATCTGAGCCATCCAGACGGAAGTGAATAAACTGATCAAGAGCTGTTGACTCTTCACCGGTCAGGAAGGCGTGAAGGTCAAGGATATCGCCACTGGCACCGACGGCAAAGTCGGTAATCCGGTCAGTGGCAGGAGCGCCGACTGAGCCTTCGTCACCCGGCTGCCAGACCAGTCGATCCCGACCGGTCCCTGTGGTGATCGTGTCGTTATCGGCACCACCGGTAATGATATCTTTACCGCTGGAGCCAGTAATCGTGTCGTTACCGGCACCACCTTCCAGGGTATCCACTTCCGGCAGAACACCCTGCAGGCTGATATTATTGAGAATGGTGCCCTGACCATCGTTCTGGCCAGATACCTCCCGAATCATGAGTGTCTGTCGGGTGCCATCACCGGTGAGGTTAACGGTATGGGTTGCCCAGCTGGTACCGATATTGATGGTCTGGACATACTGGTCTCCCCACCAGATTTCGACATCACCGGAACTGGCCAGGCGGGTATAGGCTTCAAACGACAGGGTATAGGTTTCACCATTGAGGGTATCAACCTGCTGATAGATGGCATCGACATCGGTGTTATTGCCATCGAGCTCAAGCTGTGGCGTTGTATCATCCGATGAGGGTACCCAAGTTGTGCTGTGAGCAGGGCTTTCAAAGGCACCCGTTGGTAGGGAGTCCACGTCAACGCCGGAGGTATATTGGCCGTTGGTAATGCTGCCCGTATTGAGTGCTCTCCAGCCTGAAGTATTTGTAGCAAAGTTAAAATTGGTGAGCAGTTCCCCACTATTACCACTGTTATCCGGTAATAACCCCTGAACGCTGACGCTGTTTAAAATAGGGCCCCAGCCATCATTTTGCCCCGGAACTTCACGGACCATGATGTTTTGTTCAGTACCATCACCCGTTGCCGTAAAGGTAAATGTTTGCCATTCAGTACTGCTTGGGGTGATTAAGCCCAGATAAACACCATCCCACCAGACTTCCATATCCGGGGTGGAAGAGGCATCACGGGAAACCGCTTCAATGCTGATTGTATAGGTTGCACCATCAACGGTATTGAAACTCTGGGTGATGCCATCCACATCCCCTGCAACATCCATTTCAAGCTTTAGAGAAGTATCCGTATTGGTTTGCAGTGCATTTGCATTCCAAGACTCTGCTTCAATTTGAGGCAGCAGTGTAGCATCGACAGTTTCATTAGTATTGATGATCGAAGCCGTATTCACTGCTTTCCAATCATTGAGAATCACGTCACGATAGTTGCCATGATCGGTTACCGTCGTGAAGTTATTAAACTCCGTGTTTTCCAGCAGCTCATCATAACGACCACCGGTATTGAGCTGGTTACCCTGGATAATATCATCACCAGCACCACCGCTGATCTGGTCACTGCCGGCACCGCCTTCCATCAGGTCGATATCACTGCCACCAGTCAGGGTATTATCGTCACCATCTCCCCGGCTTACTGCAGCATTGTAAACGGTTGCTGAGCTGACATTACTGCCCGCATCTGTAGAAGTGACGCTGATATTCAGAGGGTCACCGTGATTAAGTGTCACGGGAGGAGTGAAACTCCAGGTACCATCACTGGCTACAGTAGCACTGTAGTTAATGCTGTTAATGGTGAAGTTCAGGGTGGTATTGGGCTGGCCGGTACCGGTAATGACCGACTGAAAGTCATTATTTAAACTAACAGAGCTGATTTCTGGCGCCACCGGTGGCAGATCATTGACCGCAATGGTCAGGCTGCGGGTGATGGAAAGTCCGCCATTATCCGAAGCGGTAATATCCAGACTGATGGAGCTTTCCGTATCAGCATCAATGGTTTCCCCGGTTTTCAGTTTGAGAATGCCGTTTTCAACGGTGAACCGGTTGTCATTTATGGTGAAACTGTGAGTGCCAAAAGCACCCTCTGGAGAATCGGGATCAATGATGTAAAGCGGTCCCACTTCAGCACCGTCCTGCCACTCATCAATACGGGCTTCACCCTGGTAGAGAGAAGCGACCTGCGTGGCGGTCAGCCCTGCATTATAAACCTGTACGCTGGCTATTTCGCCTTCAAAGTACTCGCTGCCAGAAGGATATAAGGTATAACCAAGGCTGATTGAGGTCTGGCTGGTAAAATTGGATACGTCAGATGATCCAGAGGCAACTTCTACCCCATCAACATAAATTTTCTGTCCTCCTGCACTGCCACCAAAGGTATGGACAACCTGGTGCCACTCACCGTCATTAAAGGTGTCTGTAGACGTAATCACTTCATCAGACGACCATAGACGTCCTCGTAACTGGCCGTTTTCCAGCCACAGGTTGCGGTCATCGCCACCGCCGTCAACCTGAAAAATACCGCCATTGGCAGAGTCCGTTTTAAACCAGAGGGCGACGGTATAACTGGTCTCGGATACGTTTAGCGATGCAGTAAAGTGATCATCATTGCCGTCGAACTGCAGTGCTGAGTCAGCAGCGCCACCGGGACCATCAACATAGGCCGGCGAACCTCCACTGAATGAGCCATTCACGGAACCTGCGTCGTCATTCAGGGTGCCCCGTAACTCCCAGGATGCCTGTGGCGTTGGCAGATCCACCGCATTGCTGAAGGGCAGTAATATATCGGTTGGCAGCTCATTGATATCCGCCACTTTAATGGTGACCGGTTTGACATTCTGGGCACTGTTACCGTTATTGTCCGTCAGGGTAATGGTCAGGTCGTAGCGATTCTCGGTTTCGAAATCCAGGGTGATGTTCTGGTTAACATGAAGTTCAGGCTGACCGTTATTGTCGACAATAGTGAATTTGTCCGCATCGGCGCCGGACAGTGTGAGCTGGGTATCCACTGTGTCGCCGGCCGTAACGTTAATATCCGCCACTTTAACGGACCCATCGCCGGTGTATGTCATCTCGGCAATGGTGTCGGTTGAGAGTTCCATATTCAGCAGCAGGATGTCGGTATCAATGGTGGTGCTATAAGTGCTGCTGCCAGATGCGCCAGAGTAAGCGTTGGCCAGAGTGGCAGAGAAACTCTGGCCCAGGTTGGCAACCGCAGCGGTGGTCAGCGTTCCGGTCACGGTAAAGGTGGCGGTTTCTCCTTTGAGCAGATCCACCAGAGTATCGATGTTGCCAGTGCCGGAACCGGTCTGGCCATTGGAGGTGGTGTAGGTCCAGCTGGTGTTTTCCAGACCTGCCGGTGCGCTCCAGGTCATACCGGTTTCAAAGGCGTGATTATCACCGGTATTTGCGATGGCAAACTCCCAGCTGACCTCATCACCGATGGCGGCGTTAGTGGGTTCTACCGGGTTGGTGACGTTTAGATCCGCAGGTACTTTCACTGCTACATTATCCACCCAATGGTAGTTGGTGGCACCACCGGTGGCTGCGCCAAAACCCAGCTTGAATGTGTCAGGTACGGCCTGGGAAGTATTTGCGGCATAGTCATACTGGTTATAGATGGTCTGCCAGGTACTGCCGTTATCCCAGCTCATCTCAAGCGTCAGCTTCTGTTCGGAATCCAGCGTTAAGCGTACCTTGCGCCAGTCATAGCCGTTACCATCCCCGCTGCTATCGGTGCTGGTGCTGGTATCATCTATTCCACCAAAAGAGCTGACCTGAGAGTGCGACAGGTAGCCGTAGCCTGTGGTGCCATTACCGCCATCTCGGATAACGACACTGTCTTTACGGTTGGTGGAATCGCCGGCAAAGTTACCGTATTCATCAAAGCCAATGCCCATATATGCCTGGGAAAGGCCATTATTACCACCACCAGGTAGGTACCCCAATGCCCCACCGGAGACACCGGCTGTGACCGTCGTCTGGCTGCCATCCACCAGGAAAAACACCATGCCATTGGCACCGGAACCACCACCAGAGAAATAATCGAACTCAACCTGTATGCCCAGGGAAGATGAAAAAGCAGTATCCATGACGGTAAAGCCGGTTTCACTTAGCCCTACACCGGTTAGTTGCAATAAGCCCCCATCTGTAGCGCCGGTGACCGATGTGAGGTGTTGGGCGTTGCCTTCGACATTCCAGTCAGTTGGTGAGTTTGCAAAGTCTTCTTCGATAGGGAAGGGTAGCTGGGTAACGTTCAGGCTGACGGTATGGGAATCCGTTTTTGTGCCATCGACGCCTGTCGTATTGTTCAGATTGCTGGTGGTAATGGTCAGGGTGTCACCCGTGGCATCGCTGTCCGGCGTGTAGGCCAAGCCTTCCAGTGCCTTCTGAACAGGACCCTGGAGGTTAATATGATCAGGCTCCAGTGCGGTATTGAATACTCGAAAGTTATCCAGATGTTCGGCAAACGGTTGTGACCCCAACTGATAGTTGCCAATGGCCTGAATGTTTGTAGTGACCTGATAATCGGATGTTCCAACATGTTCATTATCAAGGTAGAAATAGGTTTTTCCACCTTTACCCACGGCGGTCAGATTGTGCCAGCTGTTATTGTCAATCCCAGTAATGACATAGCCAGAGCTGTGGAATGCGGAACCATCATCGGCATATACGCCCAATAAACCGGTGGACTGTTGAATAATGATATGGTGGCCTGCAGTATCACCACGGGCTAAGGTATTCCAGACATTGCCGGAGAACAGACCTTTAAAGTCGGTAGAGATGGTCCATTCATTTGTCAGGTCAAAGGGTTGATCGAAGTTAATGACATCACTGTTGCTGTCAAAACCGGCTACGCTACCCTGCTCACTATCATTGATAATATCAACGCTTGTGAATGTGGTAGCGATGTCATGTTCTGTATCAATATTGGGGCTGGCCTGGTCAGAGAAGAACAGGTGGAAGTCATCCTGGTCTGCACCGATAGCGGTATCAAGGTTCAGCTGGGGAACCACTGCAGAATCATAAAGGCGGAAATCATCCAGGTAATGAGCAAAAGGATACAAGTCTGCAGGGCCATTACCAATGGAGTCTATAGGTTCCTGAGACTGATAGTTACTGGTACCTACATGCTGCCCATCAATATAGAAATAGGTTTTACCATTTTGCCCAACAGCAGTGAGCGTGTGCCACTCGGAGTCAAGAGAACTCATATTGAACCCTGAACTATGGAAGGTATTGGGCCCACGCTCTCGAGTTCCTAAAATGCCACTGTCTGATACTTCAATTTGTATGTCTCTATTGCCAGTATTACTCCGAACAAGAGCGCCTATAGATCCATTACCGAGATGAAGATCTTTAAAGCGCGTACTTATTGTCCACTCTGTTCCTAGGTTATAAGACTCTGTGAGAAGTATTCGATCACTGGTTGAATCGAACTCTATTACTCCCCCCTGAACTGGATCGGTTATGCGAGTTGCGCCTGATAAAGTACCCCCAATTTCCGTACGAGGATCAAAAACAACATTATCTTCATCCCTGAAAGTAAATCTCAAATTCTCCTGCGGCTCTGGTCCCTGACTAAGACGTCCTCTGATAGTCATGGACGATTCGCCATTACCACCACTGATAAACTCAAGCCCTTCGGTGTTCCCCAGGAACAGTTTGCCACTATTGACGGACAATGAGATTTCCATGATATCGGAACCGATATCATCATCTTCTACATAAACACCATTGATGGTGTTGAGCGACAGTGTTGATGTATCTTTGCTTGCAGGGGCAGTAATTTCCGGAAGGTCGTTGACCGCTTCCACCACAATACGGGCAGATTTGGTCTGAGTTACACCATCCTGGTATTGATAGGAGAGCAGGCCAATATCAGAAACATTGTCATACTCTTTTGGAGCGTCATAGAGCAGACCTTCCAGTTCGATATTGGTCAGGATGGTATTGAGGGTAACTATCGTTCCGTCGGCTTTTTTTACTGTTCCCAGGTTGGGCAGTGAGGTAATGGTGTAGCTGATAATACCAGCTTCAGCGACGAGATTGATGGCATTATCAATGGACTCTTCCAGGACTTTTGCATTACCTACTCTCATGGTGAATGAGTCAGAAGCACTCAGGCCGGCATCATCCGTAACGGTAACAGTGATGGTATGGTCACCAACTTCTGTTGAGCTTGGTGTGCCGGCAATGGTTCGGGTCACCGGGTTAAATACCAGACCTGAAGGCATGCCGGAGACACTGTAGGTTAATGTGTCTCCCAGATCCTGATCTCTGAAAGCATTGGCTGGAATCTGGTATGAAAATTCTCCGCCGATATTGGCGGTAATACCTGAAGATTGATTCTGTAACCCCTGATTCAGCTCTGGTGAGTCGTTGATATTGGCCACATTAATGGCAACAGATGCACTTTGAGAGTCTCCCTGGCTGTCCTGAACCTGAATTGTCAGATTATAAACGTCGATGGACTCATGATTAAGGGCGTTGACCACCGAGATATCACCGGTGCTTTCATCAATTGAGAAGTTTCCTTCTTCATTACCGGAAAGAATGGAATAGGTCAGGGCATCGCCAGCATCTACATCCAGAGCAATGACCCGACCGACGATCACGCTGCCATCGGTAGCGGTGTTTTCATCAATCGTAAAGCTCTGGGCATTGATAACTGGAGCTTCATTCAAATTACCCACATTCAGAGTAAAGCTCTGGCTGATAGAAAGTCCTGAATTATTATCATCGGTTGCTGTAACAGTAAGTTCCAGAGTACTGCCATCCGCTTCAAAGTTAAGAAACTGGCCGTCTTTCAGCTTCAGCTGGTCATTGACTATTTCAAATCGGTTGTCACTAACTGTGTAGTGATGAATACCAAAAGATTCTGTACTGGCATCCACATCAATCGTATTCAGTGTGCCAATCACAGCCCCCATTGCATTTTCAGCAATAAAATTGTTGGTAATAGTGATAGCGGTTGGAGCATCGTTGATCGAGGTAACATCAAAGGTAATGCTTTGAGCTGCACTTTCCTGGATGCCATCACTGACGGTAAAGCCCAGGCTGCTATAACCGACACCATTGGCATCGGGAGCCGGAGTGAAGACCAGGTTGGGGATATCAGTTGCCGTGATCATCTGGTTTTGAGTAACGGCAATATTATTGAGCACCAGGCTGCCAGCGGAAGGCAGGGTGGTTATTTTTACGGATTGCAGGCTGTCACCATCATCTACATCACTGAAGCTGAAGTCTGATGCCTCAAAAGTATACTGGCTATCTTCATTAATGGTCAGTGTTTTATCTGCTGACTCGGGTGCATCATTGGTACCCGTGATAGTAACGGTGACCTGCTGATCCACGGTGCCGCCGTTACCGTCGTTAACCGTGACAGTATAGGTCTGGGTCAGTACCTGGCCCGCCGCCAGGTCATCAATGTCGGCATCGGGGACGCTGAAGGTCCAGTCCACCTGGCCGGTGCCGTCACTGGTGGTGTTGTTGCTGACCGTCGGGGTAAAGGAGCCCAGGTACCCGGTGGTGTCGGAGGTGACGCTGACGGTCTGGACATCGGTGAGATCAACATCAGCAATGGCAAAGGAACCACTGTCGGATAATGTTGTGGTGTTTTCACCGGTGCCGCCATCCACAATCTCGGTCACTGAGCCAGTTTGAGGAATGCTAACCATGATACCTATAGAGCTATCAACATAGCCTGGAACATTGTTACCTCCATTCACAGATACATTCTGAATACCATATCCAGATTGACCATCACTTTGCGCAACTTCACTAGTGGTTCCCAGACCATCAGCGAAGAAGGTGCTTTTCTGAGCGTCGGATAAACTGTTCCAATTCGTTAATGTGGTATAAGCAGCTGAAACAACCTTGATACCGATGGAACCGTTGCCATTATCTGTGACTTCTACTTCTACGGCCTTTCTATATATATCGTCAGACTTATGAACCCAGATGGTGTTTCCAGAGATATAGTCATTGGGTAGTGTAAAACTGTCTATGTCATGGCTATTTACACTTGTTCCGCCCCATGTAAATTCAATAGTGATTTGATTACTGTCTATTACATTGATGGTGGGCGTATCGTTAGTGCCAGTTATGGTTACGGTAACCTGCTGATCTACAGTGCCACCATTGCCATCGTTAACCGTGACCGTGTAGGTCTGGGTCCGCACCTGACCCTCCGCCAGGTCATCAATATCGGCATCGGGGACACTGAAGGTCCAGTCCACCTGGCCGGTGCCGTCACTGGTGGTGTTGTTGCTGACCGTCGGGGTAAAGGTGCCGAGATAGCCGCTGGTGTCGGAGGTGACACTGACGGTCTGCACATCGGTGAGGTCCACATCAGCAATGGCAAAGGAACCACTGTCGGATAATGTGGTGGTGTTTTCACCGGTGCCGCCATCCACAATCTCGGTCACCGCGCCGGTGACATCGGTGGCCGCAGTAATGGTCGGTACATCATTGGTGCCGGTGATGGTCACCGTCACCTGTTGATCCACGGTACCGCCGTTACCATCGTTGACCGTGATGGTGTAGGTCTGGGTCAGTACCTGACCCGCGGCCAGGTCATCAATATCGGCATCGGGCACCGTGAAGGTCCAGTCCACCTGGCCGGTGCCGTCACTGGTGGTGTTGTTGCTGACCGTCGGGGTAAAGGTGCCCAGGTACCCGGTAGTGTCGGAGGTGACACTGACGGTCTGGACATCAGTGAGGTCCACATCAGCAATGGCAAAGGAACCACTGTCGGATAATGTGGTGGTGTTTTCACCGGTGCCGCCATCCACAATCTCGGTCACCGCGCCGGTGACATCGGTGGCCGCAGTAATGGTCGGTACATCATTGGTGCCGG